>CANEYR010000051.1 GCA_947444055.1 Planctomycetota bacterium | reverse complement strand
GACGGCCGGGAAGCGCAGCGCATCGGCTTGGTGCAGCGGGCGGTGCCAGAGGCTGGGCTCGATGCAGAAGTGCAGCGCGTGGTTGGCGAATTGTTGGCGGCTGGACCGGCGGCGGTCGCCAGCGCCAAGGAGCTCATTCGCAGCGTCGCGCACCTGTCGCTGGAGGACGCGATCCCGGTGACTTCGAAGTGGATCGCGGGATTGCGCGCGACGCCGGAAGCACGCGAAGGCTTCGCGGCGTTCCTCGGCAAACGCAAGCCGTCGTGGCAGTGAGGGGGCGCGCGTTCGCACAGCTAGTTGTTCTCTGCGCGTAACAGCCTCTTCGCGAATGGCCAGCAAATGGCGCCTTCGCGGGCGCGGTCCGGGCTTTGCATTCCTGGGACAAACCCAAGGAGTGCTGATGAAAACCTTCGTGCTGTCTGGACTCTGTTGCGCCGGTCTTGTGGCGCTGCTTTCTGAAACCGGCCGCGCCCATGGCGGTCAGTACCGCGGTCCTGGTGACACGGTGCCCCCTGGCCCTGGTGGTGGCGGCCGCCCGACCGGTCCTGCCGGCCCGACCACCGGCCAACCGGCTGGCCCGACGGCGCCAGCGCCCTCTGGCCCGGCGACCGGTCGTCCGGCTGGCCCTTCGACCGGCAACCCCGCCGGCCCCGGCGCTGGTCGCGGCGCGACGACCGGTAGCAGCGGCGCAGATATGGATGACTTGACCACCTGGACCTTCTGGTGGGAGTTCAACAAGGACCGCTTCATTCGCCTGAAGGACGCAGTCCAGCAAGGCGGTCTTGTCACCGGTGGCGACGACTTCTTCTTGGGCCCCACTCGCCGCCACGAGGCCCGCGATTCCTTGAAGCCAACCAGCGAACGCATCCTCGGCGAGATCTTGCCGGCGTTGAAGAAGGCGATCGACTCCACGGACCAGCGCGACATCAACTCGTCGTGCATGGTGGCGATGGCGAAGATCGGCAAGGACCACCCGGACTTCCAGTTGATCGACGTCTTCACCCCGCGGTTGAAGTCAGGGGACCAGGAAGTGCGCGAGACGGCGGCGCTGGCGGTGGGCATCGCCGCCCTCGCCGGCGAGAAGGAAATGGAACTGCTCGTCGGGCTAGCGCTCGATCAGGAGCGCGGCCGCGCCGCGTCGGGCGGTGAGGTCGATCCGCGCACCCGTTCGTTCGCCATCTACGGCCTCGGGCTCATGGCTCACCCAGGCACCAACCTGAAGATCAAGCAGCGCGCCTTCGACGTCATGAAGCAGCTGTTGGGTGACGACAAGGTCAGCAACCGCAACCTGAAGGTCGCCGCGATCAACGGCATCGGCATCCTCAACCTCGGCACCAGCAGCGCAGCGGAGAGGACGTTGCTCGGCGAGGCAGTGATCGCGCTGGAGACGTACTACCTAAAGAGCGCTGGCCCGGGTGAGCAGCTCATCCAAGCGCACTGCCCGACCGCGATCGCCAAGCTGATCGGCCGCGACCACGCGCGCAGTGGGTTCTTCAAAGACCTGTTCGCCGCCGACCTTTTGGACAAGGGGGACACCAAGCGCGCGAGCATCTTCATCAGCCAGTCTTGCGCGCAGGCGCTGGGCCAGATGGCGCGTCCGTACGACGACAAGAACGAAGCGAAGTGCGCGGACGCCACCTACAGCAAGTTGCTGCTGGAGCAGTGGCACAACCACAAGGACGCCCAGACCCGCAGCTTCGCCTTGCTGAGCCTTGGCCTGATCGGCGGCAAGCTCAACCGCGATGCGTTGCTGAAGGAGTTCGCGGACGCTCGCAAGGACCAGGAGAAGCCGTGGTGCGCGCTGGCACTCGGCGTCTACTCGTTCGCCCAGAACGAACAGGGCAAGGTGGACGCCGATGGCGAGCGGTTCCTCAGCGAGACGCTGGCCACGGAGTTCAAAGACTGCAAGTCGCCGAGCCTGAACGGGGCTTTGGCGATCGCCCTTGGTCTCTGCCGTGCCACCGACGCGGCTGACGACATGCGGCGCCGCTTGCTCGACAACATGGCGAAGGAAGAGATGGCTGGCTACCTCTGCATTGGCTTGGCCCTGATGAACCACACCGCGTCGAAGGCAGACCTGCGCAACGTCGTCAACGTGTCGGCGCGCCGCACGGAACTGCTGCCTCAAGCCGCCATTGCCCTCGGCAAACTCGGCGACAAGCAAGTGGCGGACCAATTGCTGGGGCTGATGAACGATGGCGAGCCCAACCTGGCGAAGCTGTCGGCGATCGCGTCGGCGCTGGGCCTCATTGGTGACAGCCGCACGATCGCGCCGCTGAAGGCGCTGCTGTTCGATGACAAGCTCGGCCATCTGTCGCGCGCCTTCGCGGCGGTGGCACTCGGCGGTGTCGCCGACAAGGAGTCGCTGCCGTGGAACAGCAAGCTCGCCGCCAACATCAACTACCGCGCATCGGTGGAGACACTGACCAATAACGCCTCCGGCATCCTCGACATCCTGTGATGGCAGGCGGCAGTCGGCAAGCGATCAGCGCTTGCCGCGCAGTCGCAGCAGTGCTTCGTTCAAGACGGGATCGTCTTGCCGCAACTGTTCGGGCGTGGCGTCGATGTGAATGTGTGGCGCGATGCCTTCGCCCTCGATCATCGAGCCGTCCGGCCGCAGCGCTTGCCAGCTCGGGATCTGCACGACGAGGTGCGGGACCAGCGTGTGCGGCTGGGGATTGCCCGAGCTGCCGTAGGAATCAGCACCCACCAAGAAGGCTTGCGGCGCCTGCTTCATCATCAGCAGGAAGGCCTCGCAGCTCGACATGTTGAGCGAGCCCATCAGCACCGCGACCGGCTTTTGGAAGACGTCGGGCTCGTTGTTGCCGCGCAGCGATCGATTCTCGACTTCGCGGAAGCCATCGGCAGCCTTCGCGTCGCGAACGCGGTGTTGCGCGTAGACGACGTCGCCTTGGACGAAGAACGCCGCCAAGCGCCGGGCCAGCATCTCGTCGCCGCCACCATTGGTGCGCACATCGAGCACCAGGCCCTTGCAGTCGAGCATGCCGCGCAGCGCTTGCAGCGCCTGCTCAAAGTCTTCGCGTTGTTCGCGGGCGAAGGACGGCAAGAACAGGTAGCCGATGCCGTCGTCGGTGCGCGCGGTGAAGCCGGTCTTGCCGACGCGGCCAAGCTTCGGCAACGTCTTCTGCAAACCACGCTGGTCGAAGTTGCTGACCACGGCGCGGCGATAGGTGGGCAGTGAGCAGTCGTTCCAGCGCACGGCGATGTGCGGGTCCTGGGCGGTGCTGAGCACTTCCGTCACCAACAAGGCGAAGGCTGGTCCATCCGTGGCCGCCACCAGCGCGTCATGGTGACGATGCTCGAGGTCGTTCCAGTCGATGCCCAAGCGATCGCGGTAGGAGTAATGATCGCGCAGCACTTCGAAGAGCTTGCTGGCGGCGTTGGCGGCGGCACCTTCAGGCAGCGTCTCGCCGCGCGTTGCGAACCGCCACGGCGTGGGTCGCAGCATCTCGCCGTTCTTGGCGCGGAACCCCGCCGAGCCAGGGCACGCCAAGTCCATCGAGTAGATGTGATCGGCGCTCAGCTCGACGTCGAGCGCGAAGGTGCGCGCGTCCGTCCAGCGCGTGCGCGACACTTTGGGAAAGCTGGCGCCGCCGCCGCAAACGGCGTGTTGCGTGACATCCATGTCTTGATCGAACGTGACCAGCAGCTGCGTTGTCTTCGCTGCCAGCACGCCCGAGGTCTGATGCGCGGGTGCGAGCTTGAGAACGGTCGGACGCTCTTGTCCGCACAAGACTGTGGCGAACGCGACCGCGCCGCAGATCCTTCGCAGCCATTGAGATGTGGTCATGGGCGGTTCGGCGCCATGGCGGCGCCATAACGACAAGCTTCGTGATGCGTGGCGGCCGTCCGTAGCCGACTCATCACCTTGGGTGTGAGTTTCGCCGCTGCTGCTCTTGCCAACAACTCTCGCGGTGTCTCGCCGCGCTGCAGCGACAGCTTGGCGAGTCGAAGGGCACGATGCAGGGCGACGATCGATGGCAGCGATTGCCGCCGTCGCCGACGAAGGTAGACACTCGCCAGCAGCAGGGCCAGGGTCGCGGCGGTGGCGAACGGGTGTTCTAGCGGGAAGGTCGCTAGTGAGGCCAGCCACTCGGCTTGCCGCTGGCGATCGAAGCCTGTGATGGCGGTCCACCAACTCTGCAGTTGCGCGAGCGCCACCGCATGCCACGAATCGGCCGCTGCCCCCACATCGCGCACGTCGGCAGCCGGCGTGGCATCGAGGGCATGCCAGCAGCCGTCCTCTGCCAGCAGTTCGACCCAGGCGTGCGCATGCTTGCCGCGCACGAGGATCTCGCGCGCCGTGTCATCCCATTCGTGCGCGAGATAGCCACCGACGACGCGACACGGCACACCTTGCACCCGCAGCAGCAGGGCCAGCGTGGTGGCGAAGTACTCGCAGTGGCCAGCGCCGCTGCCGAGCATGAATTCACCGAGATTGCGCGCGAAGCCTGGCTCGCCGGGCAGCTGGTAGCGGCGGTTGGTCTGCAGCCATTCGCAGTCGGCCACGCCAATCGCGAGGGCATGGGCGTCCGTTGGCAAGCTAGCGCGCACCTGCGTCGCCAAGGCGCCCACGACTTCGGGAACACCATGCGCTGGCAGTTCGGTCAGGTGCGCGCGGGTGTTCTTCGTGATGCGCACTGGGCCGAGCTTGGCTTGCACGTCGATGCTGCATTCGAGGTGGTTGGCGGCGCCGTTGCTGGTGCTTAGCAACTGCAGGCCACCATCGGAGCGCGAGTTGAGCATGACGAGCGAGGGCTGGCTCGGCTGCACGCGCGTTGCGAAGAGAGGAATGGGCAAGCGCCCAGAACTGAGATTGAGCAGCCGCAGCCGGAGGCGTTGCTGCGCGCCGCTGCCTGTGCTGCGCAGCATGCTGCCGTCGGGCTGGCGGTCCCATGGCTGATCGGTGGCAAAGCGCGAGCCGAGACGGCCGGCGAACTGCGGCTCCCAACTGCTGCCATCGAAGGTGGAGAACGCCGTGCCGCGCCAGTGTGCGGGTACGTCGTCGGCGCGGCCGCTGGCTGGCGCAATGCGCGCGACGATGCCGTCGTCGAGGCGCGTGGACTGTTCGTCGTCGATGCGGATGCTCTCGGCAAGGCCGGCTTCGAGTTGTTGGTGCAGGGCGAGCGAATCGCCAAGCCAACCCTCGCGGCGGAAGTCGCGAGGAATGGCGACGAACGCCAGTGCCGTAACCGTGCCGATTGCGAGCGTGCGCGGCATGGCGTCGCGCCATACCCGCGCGAGCAACTTCGGGTCCGCCTCGTTCAGGCGCATCAGTGCGTACATCTGCAGGCTTGGCACCAGCACGAACGCATGGGCGACGAAGAGACAAGACCACGCGAGGTCGGGCGCGAAGAACGCGGTGACGAACGTGATCAGGAACGAGTTAAAGAAGATCAGGTCCGGCCGCTGACGTTCGCCGACATTGTTGAGCAGGTGCACTTGGCAGAGCACGGCGAGCACGAGCCCGTCTTCGAGCATGTGCAGGAGGCCGGACGTCGTCGCGTGGTGCACCAGCAAGGTGAACACGAGCAACACGCCGCCGTTCCAAGCGGCGCGGTACAGGCGATGGCGTTGCAGTCGGCGCAAGAACAGGGAACCGACGGCGAGCCCCCACAGCGGCAGCAGGTCGGTGCCGGCGACGACGTCGGTGGCATGCACGAAGGCAAGATCCAGCAGCGTCAACGCGAGCAAGAAACCGAACAGCCGATCGATCACGGCCGGGCCTCCGGCGCGCGATCGCGCGGCAGGCGCCAGGCGCCTTGGGCATGGGGCGGTGCGGCGGCATCCGCGGGCAGTGGCGAGGTGGCGGCCAGCCAGCGCAGCAGTTCGTGCTCGTCGCTGCGGTTTGCTTGCACGCGGAAGCTGGCGCCTTGACTGAGTACGCGCAGCGACGTGGCCTGTTCGCGCGCGCGCAGCACGAGCGATGCCAGCGTGCGCAGCGAGTCTTCGAGCGTTGGCAGGGTGCAGCGGCGGTCGAGCACGACGACCACTTCGCGATCGCTGTGTCGATCGCGTTCTTTCACGACGGCGGTGCCGCGCCGCGCGGTGGCCTTCCAATGCACGTCGGTCATTGAGTCGCCGGTGCGGAAGGGGCGCAGCCCTTGCATGCCCGCGCCGCGCGCACCCTGCGCGAAGGGCAGGTCGCCGTCGGTGAGTGCCTCGCCTCGCCGCTTGGTGGCGAGGTGGGGCGCGGGATGGGTGACGATCTCGCTGACCAGTGCCTGGTCGATGCTGGCGCGAAACAAGGCCAGCGGAAAGCGCGAGGACAAGCGCACGCCGCGCACCGCCACGATGCCGCGCGCCTGGGCCGGCAGCATCCCGCCAAGGCGCATCGTGCCGGCGACCATGGCGACGCTGGTGATCGCCAGCGTGCAGTCTCCCGCCAACAACTCGATGGTGACATCCCAGCGTGGTCGTGCCGCGCGCACTTCGATGGTGATCGCGCGCGGTTGGTCGGCGGGACCGATCGCGAGATCGACGGGGCCCACGGTGAGGCCGCGCAAGTTGCCGAGCGTCCACCAAGCAGCGAGGCCGCCGAGCGCGCAGCAGAAGGCGAGCAGCAAGAAGAACAGGTTGCTGTAGGCAGTGGCGAGGAACGCGCACACCAGCGCCGCCAGCAAGAGCATGCCCTTGCAACCGAGCTCGGTGGGTCGGATGCGCACGGGTGCACCGCCTACAGCGGCACCTCGATGGAGCCGACCAACTCGGCGATCAACGGACTCGCGTCGCCGCCATCGCGCAAGAAGACGCGGTGGGCGAGGGCGCTCGTCGCCAGCGCCTTCAAGTCATCGGGAACGACATAGCCACGGCCTTCGCACAGGGCGCGCGCGCGCGCGACCTTCAGCCACGCGAGGGCTGCGCGCGGGCTGGCACCCAGCTGCACAAGGCCGTGCTGGCGGGTGGCCTGCACGACGCGGTAGGCGTACTCGGCGACTGGCTGGCTGACGCTGACGGCCGCCACCGTGGCGTGCAGATGCAACAGTTCCTCGCGCGTGAGGACCGGCTGCACCGAGGCCAGCTTGGCCTCGGGGTCGGCGCCGGCGTAGAGCTGCAGCTCGCTAGCAGAATCGGGGTAACTGAGTTCGACCCGCACCAGGAAGCGATCGAGCGCTGCCTCGGGCACGGGATAGGTGCCATGAAACTCGATCGGATTGCGCGTCGCCAACACCGTGAACGGCTGCCCGAGTTCGAGCGTGCGACCTTCGATGGAAACGCGGCCGTTCTCCATCGCCTCGAGCAAGCACGACAACGTGCGCGGGCTCGTGCGATTGATCTCGTCGGCGAGTACGAGGTTGGCGAACAGAGGGCCGCGCACGAACGTGAACTTGCCGACATCCGGCCGCCAGATGGCGGTGCCGACGATGTCACTCGGCATCAGGTCGTTGGTGAACTGGATGCGCCGAAACTCCCCCGTGAGCGATTGCGCCAGAGTGCGCGCGAGCAGCGTCTTGCCGATGCCCGGAATGCCTTCGAGCAGCACATGGCCGCCCGCGAGGATCGCGCACAGGATCGGCTCGACGGTGGCCGCGGGCAGGGTGACGACGTGGGCGAGGTTCTTAGCGATCGCGGTGCGGGCGGCGATGGCATCGACGGTGCAAGTAGGCGCGGACACGGTTGTGCGCCCTTCTTCGGTTCGCAGCACGGTGGTAGTTGGGACGTTCTCGACCGGCCAGTGCCACCGTCCCTGTGCGGCGGGTCGATCAGTTGCGGCGATGGCGGTCGCGCGAAGGATTCGGCGGTGGCTGGCCGTCGTCGTCACCGCCGCCGCCTGCGCCGTCGGCGCCGCCGGTAGTCGGCGGGCGTTCTTCGCGCAGCAGCGCACGGAAGCGGTCGTCGGTTCGCAAGCTGTCGAGATCGGGGTCGTCGCGGGCGAAGTCGCGGCACTCGTCGTTGAGTCCGCACGCCAACGTCACCGCATCGATGGCGCGTTCGCGTTCCCCAGCGAGCGCCAGGTAGCAGCCGAGATTGAACTGGGCGATGTCGGAGCGCCGGTTGCGTTGCACGAGAGCTTCCAGACAGCGAATGGCACCAGGGAGATCGCCGGTGCGTTTGCGGCACCAGGCTTCGGTTTCATCGATCCAGTCCTCGGCTTCGTCGCGGCCGCGCAGTTCGAGCAGGTCCGGAAGTGCGTCCGCGTAACGGCCGAGTCGAGCCAGTGCCCGCACGCGCATGACGAGACCGGCAGGTCGCGCGGCCGGATCGGCGAGCATCGGCGCGATCAGGTCGAGCGCGCGATCCGGGCAACGCAGGTCGAGCCAGCCATCGATCTGGTCGGCCAAACGCTGCAAGGCTGCGGGAACGGGGAACACGCGGCGAGTGTCAGGGGCTTGCGAGTTCGACGCAACTCAGGGTCGCGTGAGCATGGCGTCAAGACGCTGCCAGATCGTGGTCGCGACCGTGTTCAGTCGGTGGTCGCCATCGGGCACCAGCCACAGTTGCTTGTCAGGATGCGTGATGGCGGCGAAGAAGCGTTCGCTGACGCGGTGGGGGATGACGTCATCGGCGGTGCCGTGCACCACGAACGTCGGCACTCGCAGCCTTCCCGGCAGGGCGCGTTCGTCGAGCGCCTTGGCGTCAGCGAGCACGCGCGCTTCGACCGCAAAGCCTTGCCCCTCGCTGGTCCACAGGCGGCCTTGGGCGTCCAGCCGTTCGGCCAGGTTGCTCATCAAGCCCAGCGCGGGAGCGAGCAGGGCCAGGCCGCGCACTAGATCGGGACGCGCCGCCGTCGCATAGGCGCCTACCAAACCGCCGAGGCTCGAGCCGACCACCACCGCGGGTCCGGCGCGTTCGAGCACGCGCACGACGTCGGTGATCAGTTCACTGACGGCGACCTTGCCGATGCGACTCGACGATTCGCCGTGGCCACGCAGGTCAAAGCGCAGGAACGGGCGGCCGTTTGCGGTTGCGTGCGCCAGCAGCGACGTGCTCTTCTCGCCGCAGCGGGCTGAGCCGAGGCCGTGCAAGAACACGTAGGCGGGGCCGTTGCCAGCGAGTTCGTCGCCAATGACGAACTCGCCGCCGCCCAAGTCGAGCCGGAACGGCCTCAGCGCGTTCACACGATCAGTTCGATGGCGTCGATACGCACGGCGATGGCGCCAGTCGGCGCCGGCATTTCGCCGAGTTCGCCGACGGTCTTGCCGAGCAAGCCCTGCGCCAACGGTGCCAAGTAGTTGAGCGTGTGGTCGTCGGTGACGTCCCAGGGGCCGAGCACGCGGAAGACGTGCTTGGTGCCGCTAATCAGTTCGACGAACGTGATCTTGGTGCCAGGCGCGACGCGATCGGACGGAACGTCTTGCTCTTCGATCAGCTTGACGCTGCGCAGCTGGACGTCCATGTCCTGGGCGCGACCGGTGAGGTTGCGCTGCTCTTCCATGGCCGCGTCCCACTCGCTGTTCTCGCTGAGGTCGCCGAGTGCGGCTGCCGCCCCGATCGACTTCGAGTTGGCCGGGATCTTCTCTTCGACGAGCACGCGGTACTCTTCCTTGATGCGGCGCAGGCCCACGCGCGTCGTGTAGACCTGATCCTTCTCCCAGAACGGCAGTTCTGGTTTGGCATGCAAGTCGGGGTAGTGATCAGCAACCGCGCGATCGAGCGTGGCGACGATCTCCGACGGGAAGTCATCACCGGAGCGTTTGGCGATGCCGAGATACTGCGCGAGGTCATCGCGTGAGATGCCATCGAGCGACCGGCTCAGCAGGCCGCGCTTGCCACTCAGCAAGCTGGTCAGGCGACCCAGCAGGCGGCTGTGCATCAGGTTCTTCTTGCGGTCCTCATTGAGGATGCGCGCCAAGTGCAAGAGCACGCGTCCAATCGCCATGGGCGAAGGCCGCTGTTCGAGCGAGTCAAAGACACCATCGCCGTAAAGCTTGCCGAGCAAGTAGGTCATCAACGGGTAGCGCTTGGGGTACGGCGCTACCTTGTCGTAGAGCCCCAAGCACATCGCCCCGTGGCCTTGGCTCGTCAGCTTGTCGACGATGTTCTCAAGCACCGAGTCGGGCCACTCACTCAGGATCGCGGCGCACTGGTCGGCCCAGTTCTCGCCGAGGGCTTGCGGCAGCAGCTTGACCGCGTGTTCGCGCGAGGCCTGCGTGGCCAAGCGATCGATCGCCGCTGGCCGCAGCGAGCCGTCCTCTTTGACGAGCAGGGCGCGCAGTTCTTTGGCCGCTGGCACCGAAGCGCGCAGGCCGTGTTCTTCGAGGAACAGGATGCCATCGAGGATGTGCGCGTGCGTCGCCTTCTTCTCTTCGATGGCTTGTTCGACGACCTTGGCGGCGAGGCCCATGACCTGCGTGCGCATCTCTTCGTCTTCGCCGCGCGCCAGGTAGTCGCGCAGCACGCCGATGCGTTGCCCAAGGTCGTTTTGGTGCGTCAGCGACAAGGTTGCTTCATCAACCAAGCCGACCGGACGATCGCGCACGATGAACGTCGGCCGCGATGCCGAACCCTCGACCTTCAACCAAGGATCCTTGGCGGCGGCGGCCTTCGCGCGCTTCCAGAAGTTCGCCCAGTCCTTTTCGCTGATGACGGCGGGCGCCAGTTCGGACTTCAGTTGTTGGCTCGTGATCGAGCCCCGATACAGCGCGGCCGTGCGGCGAATGAGCCCGCTCGGGTTCTTCTCAGCTTCGGTGCGCAACTCGGGCATGCGCTGCATCTTCATCGCTCGCAGGTCTTGCGCATCGAGCGGCTTGAAACGAGTCAGCAGCGTGTCGAGCGGGAACGCCTCGCGGCGACCGCTCGCGAACTGCACGGTGACTTCCTGCGTCGCCGCGTCGAAGCCCTCGATCGAGCCTTCGTTCCAGCCGGCGGCGTGATAGACGACATGGCCCTTGGTGAAGCGGCGCAGTCGGTCAAACTCGAGGATCGAATTGACGGTGGCCGCGGTGGTCAGCCCGGCGCGCGTCTTCAGCACCGGTAGCCACTCCTCGTCGGCGTAGCGCTTGTCGATCAGCGTCACCACCGTCTTGGCCAGCGCGTCGTTGTGGGCGCTCCGGCGCATGACGCGGAAGCCCAGTTCGAGTGCGGCGTGCGTCTCGCTGCGGCCAGCGAGCGCCTCGATCATTGCAGTGGCCATGCCGAGCGCGCGGCTCGCCATGTCCTTCTCGCAAAGCAGATCGATGACCGTCGCATAACGGTTCGTCTCGCCGGCGTCAGGAGTGGAGACTGCTATGTCCCACGCCGATTCGAGGGAGTCGAGTTGAAGGGAACGTGCGAATTGAACGAGGTCGTTCGTCAACGTCGGGGCCCGTGGAAGGGTGGGTGCGAACAAATGGGGCGGGGACGATAGCCTCGCGGCCCGCTCGCCGCCAGTGCGCGTTCGAACCGTCATCAACCTTGTCGCGCGTTTGGGCCGCTTGCCGAGTCCGGCGGCCCGTTCCTAGCCAGTCACGTTCAGGCCGGTTACCTGGTCTTCCGCTAGCCGGTCACCCGCAGCCTGATCACTCTGCCAAGCGAGCAATCAGGGTGTTGACGTTGATCTCCGAGCACGACTCGTCGTGGGACGTCATGGGCGCGGCTTCGAGGGCCTCATCGGAGCCAACCAGGATCACGTAGAATTCCTGACCGTATTGAGCTCGAAAGGAAATGATCTTGCGCAGGATTGGCGCGTCCGATTCTTCCACGGCCTCGATGACGACGCCCTTGCCTTCCCGGCCGCGACCCCGCAGCACAATCATTGGCGCATAGGCGGCGACTTTGTTGTCGTCGTAGCGGATCTCATAGTGCCGAGGGCTGTGGCTGTGGACGACGCCGGCCATGCCCAGGCGGTTACAAAGGTCCTGCTCGATCTTGCTCGACAGCAGCCGACCGCCGCAGCGGCCAAAGCCGGTGCCGCCGCCGCCATAGGCCATCAACACGTCGTCGTCGTCGTTGTTGGAGGTTGCCCGCGGGACGAACAGCGGGCGACCGGCCTTGCCCTTGCCGGTGGCGACGGCGCTTGCCCCAGCCTTCTTGGAGACCTTGCTGGCGGCGTTGGTTGGCCTGCTGGTGGCGGGTGTCTTGCCGACCCTCTTGGTGCTGGCCTCGCTCGGCGGCTTGACCTTCTTGATGGACGGCTTGCTAGATTTCGATGTCATGGGGATCTGAGTGGGGCCTCAAGGCCGATTTCTGATGCGCTCTGACGCAAGAAAATGCCGAGATTAGGACGTCTGAACGGCTGCTCGGGTCGCGGGAAGAGAGGCTGCCACAAAAGTTGGCGAAAAAGGCCACTCTAGCAGATTCATGCGGCCTCGGAAGCCCCCGTCGTGGTGCCATTCGCGCAGTCTGTAGTGCTTGCGCGGCCGCGCGCCAAGGTCGCGTCTGCGATCACGCATTGCGACGGCCCGCTCGCGTCGACACAATCGGCGGCTCATGGGCGTTCCAGCGAACTCTGCGATCAACGCCGTGGCCGGGCCGGGTGAACGATGGATGACCCCGGGCCTCGCCCTGTTCTTGCTGACGGTCCTGGTGGTGGTTGGCCTTGGACTTCGCCAGCGCTACCCCTGCCCCGATCTGCTGGGTGCCGTGCAGATGCTGGCGGATGGCGACCTGGATGGTGCCGAGCGAACGCGCATGCTGCGGCGGGTCGTGGACTTAGCGCGCGGCGCCGACGGGGTGACCGATCGCTGGGCGGGGCTGCTGGCGACGATCGCCTTGGCGGACCGCGCGGCGCATGCCGAGTTTGCTGCTGGTCTGTGGCCGCCAACGGCCGCCAAGCTGCCCGAACTGAGCCATCGCCCGTGGCTGGACCTCGGCGAACCGGCCCTCGCTAACGTGCTGGCTGCCAGCGTTTTCGAGGCGGCGGACGAACTCGAACAGGCCGAGCAGCGATGGCAGGTGGCCGAGGTGCAGAGTCGGTTGGCGGGGCATGCGTTCCCTCGCGAGTTGGCGGTGGCGGCGCAGCGGCGATTGGCCGCGGCTCGGCTGGGTCGTTGAGTTGCGTTGAGTTGATTGTGCCGCCCTCAAGCTGAAGTCCCGGTGCGACCGATGTCAGGCCCTCGGAGGCAAGGTCGGCGCGCATGGATGACATTCGATTGGGTGCGATTCTTCTCGAAGGCGGCATCGTGGACGAGGCTGGGCTCGAACGGTGCTTGGCCATTCAATCAATCACTGGCAACACTCGCCCGATTGGGCAGGTGTTGGTCGAGCAGGGCTTGCTCGACGAGCCAACCCTAAAACGGCTGCTCGAGTTGCAGCGCGGGCGCACCGAAGCGGTGCTGGCGAGGGTGCCGACCACGGATCTCGGCTCGGCGGCGTTGCTTGCTGCCGCGCGCGGCAACAACGCCAGCGAGATCGTGATCAGCGAAGGGCGGCCGGCGCGAATTCGAGTTGGCCCCACCTGGATCCAACTGACGGAAATGGTGCTCAGCGGTCCCGACGTCTGGGACGTCGTGCGCGAGACGATGGGCATGAAGGTGCTCGAGGAATTGGCCGACCGGCAGTTCGTCGTGCAGCCATGGCAACTCGACGGCGTTGGCGGCGGTCTGGCGACCGCGTTCCGACAGTTCGAAGGGGTCGCCGTGCGCATGACCTTCGCACCGGTGCCATACCCAGATCCAGAAACCGCCGGCGTGCCGAAGGAAGTGATCGAGGCCGTGCAAGTGGGCAAGGGATTGGTCTTGGTGGTCGGCGAGCGTGCGATGGGGCGCGCCGAAGCGATGGCGGTGCTCTTGAACGCGGCGGCCGCCGAGGCCAGCCACTATGTCGTGCTCGTCGATGACGAGCCGATTGCCTTGCCTCGCGAGGGCGCCTTGGTGGTGCGGCGGCGTTTTGGCATCGCCCCTGGCGAGCGCGCCGAGTCGCTGCGCACGGTTGTGCGCGAGGACCCGGACGTGCTGGTGATCGCCGACGTCGGGGATGCCGAGACGTTCGAGATCGCGCTGCGCGCGGCGGAAGGTGGACGGTTGGTCATCGCCTACCTCGATGCACCGAGCAGCACGGCCGCGGTGACGCGCATTCTCAATTTCTATTCGATGCATGATCTCGCCCGTGTGCGGTCGTCGTTGGCGGCCGTGCTGCGCACGGTGCTGGTGCGCCATGTGCTGCCGGATGCCGAACACACCGGCACCGTCGTCGCGACCGAGTTGCTGGTCGTCGACGATGCCGTGCGCGATGTCATTCGCCGCGGCGAGCTGTCGGACCTCACGTTGTTGTTGCGTGCGGAAGGCAACCGAGCGGGGCATTCCCTCGATCGCTGCCTGCTCGACTTGTTGACACGAGGCCGCGTGCGCATGGACGACGTGTTTGCGCGGGCCGAAGAGAAAGCCTGGTTGCTCGAACGCACGCGTTCACTGCAAGTGGTGGGGAACTGACATGGACACCAAGCGACTCGAAGATCTGCTCGCGGCGATGACACGGGTTGGCGCTTCGGCCCTGCACCTCGTGCCTGGCCGACCTCCAGCCTTGCGCGTGCAGCGGCGGTTCGTGACGGGCGACGAAACGCCGGTGCAGTCGAGCGACATCGACGAACTCACGCGCGACATGTTGTTCTCCGATCACCGCGCACAACTGGCTCTGCGGGGTCATGTCGAAGTGCTCTACGTCGCCCGCAACCGGCGTCGGTACAGGGCCATGGTGGCCGTGGCCGGTGGGCAGTCCTCACTGGTGTTGCGGCAGGTGCCCGAAGTGCCACCGCAACTGGCAGCGCTCGACCTTCCGGAGCAAGTTGCGGCCATGACGCGCAGCCGCAGTGGCCTCGTCGCCGTCGCCGGTTTCTTCGGCTCCGGTAAGAGCACGACGCTGGCGGCGATTGTCGAGGCACTCAATCAGGATCCGTCGCGGCACATCGTCACGATCGAGGACTCGATCCAGTTCGTGCACCAGAACGGATCCGCCTTGCTGCACCAACGCGAAGTCGGGACGCATGTCGCCTCGGCGGCCGATGGCATTCGGCAAGCGATGGCGAGCGGTGCGGACGTGATCGTGGTCGGCGCCGTCGAAGACGCTCGTTCGCTGGCCGCGGCGATCGCAGCGGCCGAATCCGGCTGCCTCGTGTTTGTGGGTGTCGAAGCTGGCTCCATCGTCGGCGCCATCAGCGGGCTCGCTGGCATGGTGCCGATCGAGGAGCGTCCGCGCTTGCGCACACGGCTGTCGCGCGCGCTGCGCGCCTGCATCGCCCAGAGTCTGTTGCACCGTTCCCACAAGGGTGGCCGCATCCCGGTGGTGGAAGTGCTCATCAGCAACGCCGCTGTGCGGGCCGCGATTCGCAAAGGCAGCCTGCAAGACCTGCCGACGATCATGCAGCGCTGCCGCGGCCTTGGTATGCAGACGACGGATCTCGCGCTCCGCTCATTGCTGGCTCGTCACTTGGTGACACAGGATGAAGCATTGCTGCATGCGTCGAGCCGCGAGGAAGTGCTCGGCCGAACTCCCGCGGTCACGCGCTGAGTTCATGGTTGCTCTTCGATCCCATCGGCTGAGCCCGGCGCGCCGCCTTTTGCGCGCCAATCTCGCGGTGTCACGGGGGGCGTTTGCATGCGCCGATGGATCACCTCAAATGCTTTTCCTGACGAGCATTCGGAGCTGTCGTTCCGATGTTGATGGGGGTTGCTCGGCGACTGCAAACGAAGATTTCTGTGAGCTGCCGCTCAAGCCCCTTGGCAACGGGCCGACCATCACCTTGGAGCCTTCGGATCGAAGTCGGCTCCGCTAGTCGGCGAATCACGCAGAGGCAAAGGAACAAACATGGGTCTCCGAGTTAACACCAACATCGCGTCCATCAACGCGCAACGAAACACGGCGCAGGTCACCGGACGATTGGCCCGCAATTACCAGCGGCTTTCGACCGGTTTGCGCATCTCTACGGCTGCTGATGATGCAGCCGGCCTGGCAATCTCCGAGCGCTTGCGATCGCAAGTGCGCTCGCTGGCGCAAGCGTCGCGGAATGCCAATGACGGCATCTCCCTGGTGCAGGTCGGCGAAGGCGCTCTCAACGAGGTGAGCAACATCCTCGTGCGCCTGCGCGAACTGGCCATCCAGTCGGCCAACGGCTCGTCTTCCACCGCGGACAAGAACACGCTGAAGGAGGAGTTCGACAGCCTGGTCAACGAGATCAACCGCATCGCGCAGTCGACCGAGTTCAACGGCATCAAGCTGTTGGACGGTTCGGCGAGCACGGTGACGTTCCAAGTCGGCATCAACACCGCGGCGGGGATCGACTCGCTGAACGTCGCGCTGACGCCGGCCTTGTCGACCACACTCGGCCTGTCGACCGTCGACATCGGCTCGGGCGGTAGCTCGAGCTTCGCGATCACCAGGATCGACTCGGCGATCAACTCGGTGTCGCAGTTGCGCGGCCGGTTTGGTTCCCTGCAGAACCGACTGCAATCGACGATCGCCAACCTCGGCGTCGCTGGGGAATCGCTCTCCGCTGCCGAGAGTCGCATCCGCGACGTCGACGTGGCCTACGAGACAGCGGAACTGACCCGCAACAACATCCTGCAACAGGCTTCGATCTCGATCTTGGCGCAGGCCAACGCCCAGCCGCAGGCCGCTCTGCAGCTGCTGCAAGGCTGATCCGTCGCACCGTGGCGCGCTCGTCGGCGCACACGGTCGAGACAGCATTCAGGGCCGGGCCTTCCCGGCTACCCGCGCAACGCGAAGGCAAAGCTTTGGCGGGTTGAGTGGTTCCTTTGCCGAGCGGAGGCGACTCCGCGGGCAATGGCCGGGATGTCCCGGCCATTGCCTTTTGTGGGGCGCCCTTCGACGCGTCAGTCGAGTTCGAGGCCGCGCTCTTCTTCTTCGGTGATGCCTTCACCGAACGAACTGCCGAGATAAACGCGCCGCACTTGCTCGTCGTTGATGATCGACTGCGAGTCCCCTTCGGCGATGACCTTGCCCTGGTTGATGATGTAGGCGCGGTCGGTGATGCGCAGCGTCGCGATGACGTTGTGTTCGGTGATCAGGATCGCGATGCCCGAGCGCGCCAGGGCGCCCAGGATGTGCTGGATCTCTTCGACGGTGATCGGATCGACGCCCGCGAACGGCTCGTCGAGCAGCAGCAGGCGCGGTTCGGTCGCCAGAGCGCGCGCGATTTCGAGTCGCCGCTTCTCGCCGCCTGACATGGTCTCGGCGATCGATTGGGCGACGTGCGTCAGTTGCAGGTCTTGCAACAGTTCGCGCGCGCGCTCGTCGCGAGCCTTCCGCCGCATGCCGCGCGCTTGCAGCACGCAGCGAATGTTGTCGAGCGCCGACATCTTCTTGAATACCGACTCCTGTTGCGCGAGGTAGCCAAGGCCAGCGCGCGCCCGCAGGTACATCGGCAGCTTGGTGACGTCCTTGCCCGCCAGTTGCACCCGGCCTTCGTCGGGCGTGACCATGCCGACCACCATGCGGAAGGTCGTGGTCTTGCCAGCGCCATTGGGTCCGAGCAAGCCGACAATCTCGCCTTCGCGAACGTGGATGCTGACGTGGTCAACGACGCGGCGACCGCGGTACGACTTGGCCAAGTCGTCGGTGCGCAGGATCTCGACCGCAGGGGAAGCGGCTGGCTTCGCACTCTGGATCGCGGCGCCGTTCTCGCTCATCGCACGAAGCCGAAGCGGTTTGGCCAGCTGTTGCCGAGCAACCACGAGAACGGTCGGCATGGATAGAACACGAGCACCGCGCGGCCCTTGATGTCGGACCGCGGCACGAACGAGATGCCCTTGGTGTTGGTCGTCTCCGGCGCCGTCCATTCGCCGCGGCCGTCGGTGGCGCCAGGTCGCATGAACGCGACGCGCGGCCAAGTCGAGCTGATCTCGGCATTGAGCCGCAGGATCTCGCCGTACTCGTCGATCATCACCAGCGCCTTCTCGCTCGGGATCGGGATCGGCGTCTCGTCGCGGTCCGGAGGATTGGTCAGAGGCATCGCCCGCTTGTTGCCCCGCACGATGCGTGCACCGGGCGTCTCCGGCGGCACCACATTGTCGTTCTCATCGACGCCGATCGTGATCGCCGTCCAACCGCGCGAGTCGACCGACTGCAGCGTGTTGTCACCGAGCATGTAGTAGTGGCCATCGGGCACTTCGATGATCTCGGGCGAACCACTCTGCGTGTAGTGCTGGTCGCGGTCGATGCGCAGGCCGTCGATGCGCAGCTTGCCTTTGCCTTTGCAGACGATCTGCGGCACGACCTTCTGATTGGCGGGCTTCTCGAGCTTGCCGTGGGTGTAGGGCAGCACGCAGCCGTCGCGACACGCAAAGGCCGAACTGTCGAAGCGTTGCACTTCGCTGCCGTTGACCCAGGCGATCAGCTCGTCGTCGACGTGCGCGAACGCGATTTCGGTGGCTGTGCCCGCGGGCATCACCACGTCGAACTCCGGCGATTGTCCGGGTGTCGTCGCATCGCGCACCAGCAGCTGGCCCTTGCCGTTCTTCAACACCAGCGCGTAGGTCCACTTCGGCAGGCTGGGCCGCGTCACGTCGATCTCGAAGGCGACTTCGTCGAGCGCCTGCTCGGGAGTGAGCGTCGCCGTCATGCGCACGTCGGGCACGATCTCCTGCGGTTGGTCCAACGGGTTCTTCTCGCGGATCGCGCGCATCACCGCTTCGGGATAGCCATCCCACACGCGGTCGATCATGCCGCCGTCGGCTTCATCGCGGAAATACAGCAGCGTGCGCGGGTGGCCATCGAGAGCAATCGTGATGCCTTCGGCATCTTCGGTGAAGGCGCGGCTGGGCGAGCAACCGAGAGCGCCGTCCAGACTCTTCGTTTCCGAACGGGCGACATGCCGCGATGGATAAACGTTCTTCCACATCTGCTCCTGCAGATCCTCCGGCTTACGTTCCACGCGGTAGGTGCGCTTGCCGTCGGCGCTGTCGGCCACGTGGTAGAGGTTGCCGCCGCGGATCGTGATGCGATCGTTCGGCATGCCGCCGATGCGCTTCACGTAGTTCTGGTTCTTCTGCAGCGGGTAGCTGAACACCGTGATGTCGAATCGCTTGGGCTCGCGCAGCGTCGGCAGGATCTTGTCGACCAGGATGCGGTCGTAGACGCCGGCTTCGGTGCTGCCCATCAAAGTCGGCTGCATCGACGAGGTCGGGATCTGGAAGGCTTCGATGCAGAACCACTTCAGCAGCACGGCGGCGAGGATGGCCACGCCAAAGGCTTCGAGGTTGACGCGCACCGGCCCCATCAGCGGCGGTGTCTTCTTGCTCTTCGACTGTGGAATGGCCGCCTCGCCCGCGGCCTGTGCCAGGATGTCGCTCATCAGTCCTCGTCACTGGTGCGTAGCACCGACAAGAATGCCTCCTGCGGGATCTCCACGCTGCCGATCATGCGCATGCGCTTCTTGCCTTCCTTCTGCTTCTCGAGCAGCTTGCGTTTGCGCGAGATGTCGCCGCCGTAGCACTTCGCGGTGACGTCCTTGCGCATGGCTGCGATCGACTCGCGGGCGACGATCTTGCCGCCGATGGCCGCTTGCAGTGCGACTTCGAACTGATGCCGCGGGATCTCCTTGCGCAGTTGCTTCAGGATCTTGCGGCCGCGGCCCTCGGACTGGTCCTTGTGGCATAGGAACGACAGCGCGTCGACTTCGTCGCCGGCGATGAGAATGCGCACCTTCACTAGGTTGCTCGCCTCGAAGCAGTCGAGCTCGTAGTCCATCGTGCCGTAGCCGCGCGTCGCCGACTTCAGGTGGTCATGGAAGTCGAAGATGATCTCCGCGAACGGAATGCGGAAGCCGATCATCACGCGTTCCTTGCCGTAGTAATCGGTCTTCACGTACTGGCCGCGGCGGTCGGTGCAGATCTTCATGACGGCGCCGATGTACTCGGCCGGCACGACCACGTTCACGTGCGCGATCGGCTCCTGGTATTCCTCGATCATCGAGCCGTCCGGCAGCTCGCTCGGCGATCGCACTTCTTTGATCTCGCCCTTGGTCAGCTTGACGCGGTAGCGCACGGTCGGCGCTGTCTGCACGAGGTCGATGTCGGACTCGCGTTCGAGCCGCTGCTGGATCACTTCCATGTGCAGCAGGCCGAGGAAGCCGCAACGGAAGCCGAAGCCGAGAGCGTCGCTGGTCTCCGGCTCGAACGTGAACGAGCTGTCGTTCAGCCGCAGCTTGTCGAGTGCCTTGCGCAGGTTCTCGTACTCGCTTGGCACCGTCGGATAGAAGCCGCAGAACACCATCGGCTTTGGCTGCTTGAAGCCGGGCAGCATGACGTTGCGCAGCTTCTCGTCTTGGTGCGTGACGGTGTCGCCGATGACGACATCCTGCAGCTTCTTGATGTTGGCGATGATGTAGCCGACCTCGCCCGCGTGCAGCAGTTCGACCGGCGTCATGTTGGGGGTGAGCTTGCCGACCTCCGCGACCTCGTATTGGGTCATGGTGCCCATCATGCGGATCATCTCGGTCTTCTGGACGGTGCCTTGGAAGACGCGGACATAGATGACGATGCCGCGGTAGTCGTTGTAGACCGCGTCAAAGATGAGTGCCTGCAGGTGGGCCTTTGGGTCGCCGGTCGGAGCCGGCACCTTGGCGACGAGCATCTCGAGCACCAGGTCGACGTTCTGGCCGGTCTTGGCCGACACGGCGATCGCGTCTTCGGCCGGAATGCAGATCGCGTCTTCGATCTCCATTGCCACTTGGATCGGCCGCGCGTGCGGCAGGTCCATCTTGTTGAGCACGGGCAGCACCGTCAGCTTCGCTTGCTCGGCGAGGTGGGCGTTGACGACGGTCTGCGCCTCGACACCTTGCGAGGCGTCGACGAGCAGCAGCGCGCCCTCGCATGCTTGCAGGGACTTGAGCACCTCGTAGTTGAAGTCGACGTGCCCCGGCGTGTCGATCAGGTTGAGCTGGTAGGTGATGCCGTCTTTGGCGAGGTAGTTCATCGCCACGGCGCGCGCCTTGATCGTGATGCCACGCTCGCGCTCGAGATCCATGTCGTCGAGCAGCTGTTCCTTCATCTGCCGCTTCGCGACGGTGCCGGTCATCTCGACCAGGCGGTCGGCGAGCGTGGACTTGCCGTGGTCCACGTGCGCGATGATGCTGAAGTTGCGGATCAGGCGGATGTCAGTCACGAGTGATAGCGGCTCTTGGAACGGGCAGTGTCGGCGACGCGCGCACGTGGCGCCAGCGTCCGGGGGGCGAGCATGCTAGCGATCTTGGCCCCCAGGTGGCAGGGCGGCGTCGTTCCGAACCACTTCTGGCTTCGTAGTCGTTACGAGAAGGGCCGGCTCGCAGGGCGGGGGGCGGGGCCTGCTCGAAGTGGCGGCGTTGCCGACACCGGCTACGCTCGCCTCGTGGTTATCGACGACACCCATCCAGAAGCCCGGCGAATCCAGTTCGACTGCCTGCGGCGGCTGACCAACGGGGAACGGTTGCGCATGGCCGACGAACTCTCCGCGATGACCACGTTCGTGTCGCGCCAGGCCATTCGCGACATGCTGCCTGCGGCGACCGAACAGCAAGTCATTCTGCGTTGGATCGAGATCGTCTACGGCAAGGACCTCGCGGCCCGAGTGGCGCCACTTGCCGAGCGTCTTGGTCGTCCTGGTCCACGACCGTGAGCGTCCTAGCTGCACTGCAACCGGTGGTCGAAGCCCTCGAACGGCTTGGCGTGGCCTATCACATTGGCGGTTCCGTGGCGAGCTCCGTGCACGGCGCGCCGCGGGCGACGAACGACGTCGATCTCGTCGTCGACTTGCGGCCCGAGCACGTCGATCCGCTTTGCAGTTCGCTGAGCGGTGACTTCTACGCGTCGGCCGAACTGCTGCGCGATGCCGTTACTCACGCGACCTGCGCCAACCTCATTCATCTGCAGTCTGGCTACAAAGTGGACCTCTTCGTTTGTCGGCGCGACGAGTACGGCCGCCGTTCGCTGGCTCGCTTTGTGGACCGTGGTCTGGAAGCGGGAGCGCGCACCTTTCGAGTGGCGACAGCAGAGGACATTCTGCTGCGCAAGCTTGAGTGGTACCGCGATGGTGGTGAGGTTTCGGATCGCCAATGGTCCGACGTGCTCGGCATCCTGCGGCTGCGTCGGCGCGACCTCGATGACGCCTACCTTGCCCATTGGGCATCGCATCTTCGGGTCGACGAACTGCTGGCGCGAGCCACTTGCGAAGCCGGTTTGTAAGCCAACCGTCCTCTCTCTCCCTCTCCTGTGCTATTGGCCAGGCTGGAAGGCGCGCATTTCGACGGCCACCGTGGCGGTGCCGTTATTGCCGGCGAAGAGGCCGACGACGCCGGTCTGCTTGCCCAGCAGTTTGCGCGCGACCTTGATCTCCGCCGTGCCGCACTTCGCGACCAGGCCGGTTTCGGTGTTCTCAATGGTGATTTGGTGCCAGCCATCGCGTCGCCACACGTCCATGGCGATGGGGCGATGCAGCAGAGGAATCCACTTGTTGCCGACTTTGAGATAGGCGGATAGCAAGAGGCCATCGACTCGCCGGCTGAGCAAGACTACCCCGTGCAGCGAACGGTCAATGACGTCGAACATCAGGCCCGCGTCGGCGCCGACGGCCGGCAACTGCACATGCACACTCGCCTTGGTGAGGGCCTTCGCCTGCGCGTGCGGCAGCCAGCCGACGCCGTCGTCGGGCTGGAGCAGGGGGGACCGCGCGACGGCGCCATCGATGACGAAGTCGCTGCTGCGACCGTCGAGCTTGCGGCCCTTGGCGAACCACTCGCGCAGGGCAGTGCCGTCATCGTTGGGTGGTGCGAGTTCGCTGGCGCGCGCCGTCGATTGCGTAACGTTCCATTGCTGCACTTTCTCGCGCAGCGTTGCGATCCGAGCCACTTGGGCCGCTTCGTCGAAGGCCGACGCCTGCTGCGCAATGGCGAGGCCGGCGCGAACGAGACCGGCGGTGGCGTACTGGTCGGCGAGCGCGGCGAGCTCAGCCGAAATGGCTTGCGCCGCCTTCTTGCGTTTCGCTGCGATCGAGTCGGTCTGTGTCAGCATCTGTTCGATCGACTTCTTCAGGTTGTCGCGCAGCACGCCGGCCGCCATGTCGTCGACGTGAGTGAGGACGTCGCGCAGTCGCAGCGAGGCGGCTTCCGGCTGCTTCTTGTTGATCAGGTCCTTCGCGGCGTCGACGCCTTGGGTGATGGCGTTCTGGTTGTCGGCGGCGGCCTTGGCGCGCACTTCTTCGTCACTGGGCAAGTCGGCGGGCAGCGGGTCGATCCGGAAGTTGCGGTACTGGATCGGGCCGCAAGCAACCGCTGCCACCCCACTGAACAGGCCCGCCTGGCCACGCACGGGGGCTTCCGTATTGGCACTGATCGCCGACGTCGAATCGAGCTCCACGTGAATCTGTGTGCCGCGCACTTGCACAGAAAGGCGGTGGAATCCACCTGCCTCAATCGGCGCCTCAACAAGCTTCGACGCGAGGTCGGGCTTGCCGTCTCTCGGGTACTCGCTCAGGGAGACCTCGTAGCTCCGGGCCTCAGGGTGATATTGCACCTGGGCGCGGTAACCCTTGCGGCCCACGCGTTCCTCGTCGAATCCAACCCAAATACCAAGGTTGTGGTCCTTGGTTGGTTCGGTTGCCTTCCACTCCACGATGATTTCCTGATCCGCGTGCGTGCCGGACGGCACCCATTCAAGCAGATATCCCTCATTGCCGGTCTGAGCGCACGACTCTAGGCAGTCACCGACTTCGCGCCATTCGCCGAAGATCCTCGGTGTGTTGGCGCGCTGCAGCAGTGGTGAGAGTCCTGGCTTGCCGGGTTCTGGTGCGGCTGGTGGTTGGCCTTGTGCGACCTTCGGGTCCTTCGGCTTCGCCGCCAGCAGCAGCGCACGCTCCTTTGCCCCGATGTCGCGGTCATAGCGGTCCGCAACCTCGAGCCGCGACGCCGCTACCTGCAACCACTTCTTGCCGCGATACGCCGTTGCCAGCTCCACCTGCTGCTTGGCGACCGACGCGAACACCCGTCGCCGTTCCATTTCGCGCGGATCATGCTCACTCAAGAGAAAGCGCGCCGACAAAGACGTCGCCTCGTGCACCGGGTTGCTCGGTCGCTGCGCCAGTTCATCGAGCGCTTGCCACAGCATCAGGATCGCGTCCTCGGTCTCCTTCTTCTGCAGCAGCTGTTCCGCTTGGTTGACCAGCGCGATTGGCTCGGGTCGGTCCTTTGGCGGTGCTTGCGTCGCCAGGTTGACTGTCAGGAAGGCGACGACGAACGCGCGGCGCAGACGAGGGTTGTGAGGGCCTTCCACCAACGCATGCTAGGCACTTCCGTACCCGCAGAGCAAGCCAGCAAGTGCGCGACGAGCGAGCTACTTCATCAACAAGCTGGTGCCCTGATTCTTGCCGGACTCAAACGTGAAGGTGTCGAGCAGTTCGAGGCGATCGGTCAGAGGCAATTGTTGCCAACGCGCGGCCATGACCTTGGTGGCCTGCACGCGGTCGCTGTCGAAACTGAAGGTGCGCAAGATCGCCTTGGCGTCGGCGATCGTCGATTCGCCAAACACGCGCCCGGCCAGCGTCTGCACGCATTGCAGTCGGCCGCTGTCGAACGAGAACGGGCGCATCAGGGCCGCCAATTGGCTTTCGGTGATGTGCACCGTGTCTTGCCGACCCAGGGCAGCACACGCCGCGGCGCGACCGCTGTCGAACGAGAACGTGGCGATCGCCGCCCTGGTGTGGCCGTCGTCCAAGGGGGACGCCGCCGCCACCAACAAAGCAAATGCCTCTTCGCGCCCCGCATCAAACGAGTAGGCCTTCATGACGCGCACCAAGCGGTCGCCGTCGATCGGCAACTTGCGGGCGGCGAGCGCGCGCAGCAACGCGGTGCGATCCGAATCGAACGACAGGGTGGCGAACGTCAGCCAGCCGCGTTCGCCATCGAGTCGCCCTTGCGGCGCCAGGTGCTCAACCAGGAAGGGCATGGTCGTCGGCGAACCAGGCATCGCCGCGAGCATTTCGGTGAGCGCTTGGTCCGAGCCGTCGTCAACACGGGCGAGGAAGCGGTCGACGTAGAGGCGCAGGGTGGCGTCGCTCTGGCTGACGCCGATCAGTTCGCCAAACCATTGGCGGTCGATGTTGCTGATCTTGTCCGCGCCCTCCGTCAACAATTGGTCGATGACGGCCGCGTGCTGGCCCCTGCCGCGCGTGCCGTAGCACCATTGGCGGGTGCCCGTGGAGCAAACGATGTGGTTCTCGGTGGCGACAGCGCGCGTCAGCAGGCTGAGATGCGCGGCCGAGATCTGGGTTTGGCTGCGCAGCAATTCGAGCAAGCGGTCGTTGTGGGCCGTCGTCGCGGGCAGTTGCACCGTGTCGAGTTGCAGGCGCACCGCGAGTGGGTCGCTGGTGGTGACGAGCAGGGTCGCGTCGGGGAACGCTTCTGCGAACGGCGGGCCTTGGCGGCCGCCGACGTTGCAGGCGGTGAGGGCGAGGGCGGCAGCGATGGTGAGAAGCTGGGTGAACGCGGGGGCGGACGGACTCATGGTGGAACCTTGGCTCACGGATGACCGAGTTAGCGACCGGAAATCGGAGGGTCTGCGGCTGTAAATGTAACGGTATTGTGTCGCAGGAGAGAATTCGGGGTGTGCGGTAGTTCAGCCAGTGAGGGCGTTCGCATTGACGTTCCTCGAACCGACGAGGCAACTTGCGCACCGACGAACACGAACAGGATCTAGTTGTAGACGGAGACTCGATCTCTCACGGGGGCGCGGGTGCCGCCATTGCGCGCGCCTCGACCGAAGCCCGTGGAGCCGAGCTGCTCTTGGCCCTTGTGAAGAACCTTGTCATGCGACAAGCGGCCCTGCGCAAAAATTGCTCCCCCTTTGTTCTCCAGCACCGGTACGCAGCCCTTCGCCTTCGCGCCGAGCGCGGCCTTGGTGATTGGTTGTGCCGATTCGTTCGCCGTGGGGGACGCAACAAGAATGGCGAGTCGGGCATCGTGTCGCGTGGCGGATCCTCAGCTCCGTTGCCGCGCAACATGAAGAAGCAGGCCGCCGACCGCTACCGCAAGCTGGCGGCCATCCCGGTAGCGGTTTTCGAGGCCTACGTCGCGCTCACGGCGCGATCCGGCGTGCTACCCACGGGCCTTGGCACCCTTGGGCTCGCTCACACGCATGGGCGGCCACCGGCTGCGTCCGTGCCCAGACTGCCGATGGGTGCCCTCAAATCTGTGGTCGCGGCCCTTCATCCGATCGACGTGCACGTGGGTGCCACCCAGTTGTCCGCTTGCCGAACGCTGTCAAGCGAAGGGCTCGACGTGTGCCAGCTACGGGGAACGGTGGTGATCTCCGAGTGCCCGCGACCCAATGCAATGCTGGAGATGTTGCAGCCGCGGCTGCAGACGGGGCGGATCACGGACCTTGTGGTTGTCTTGCCGACAAGCCTGGGGCACACCTGGCAACGCCAACTTCGTGGCTGGACGTTGGTCGCGCTCGAAGGCGAGTCCCGCGGCACCATGCTGGCGTTCCGTGGTCAGCGCTGCGCGGCTTTCCGGCTCGCAGCGCGCGCCTTTGGCATCGTGATGACTGTCGAGGCGTAGCGAATCGAAGTCCGAAGTCCGACGACGCGTGCGAAAGATTTCTCGGGAATGTGAGGATGCCCGGTTGGGCCAGCAAAGCAGCGGCTTCTGGGCGGTTCCCGGCCCTGCTTGCACGCGAGGTTGGGTTGCGGACCTGCTGTCGAAATGTGTATGGGGGCGATGCTCCGAGACCGGCCGTCGTCCGGTGCCGCGACTTGAGGATTCACGCCCATGACATCGTCGCTCCGTTCGCCTCTTTGGTTCCACGCCACCGCTGTCGTCACCGGGCTGGTGGTGCTCACCTTGCTTGCTCTGGGGTACGTAAAGCGTGCTCCTGAGCACGTTGCGGTGGCGCTAGCTGCGCCGGAGTCATTTGCCACGGTGCTCGAGGAGGCGGAGTCCTGCGATGGGTTCTCATCGGGCGTGCCGACCGAGATACCTGGTGAGAACGGGTGCTCTGGCATGCAGCCGCCGAAGGTTCCTCAGTCGCCGGGCGCTCCAAATCCTGGTGGTCCGGGTCCTGGTACCGGCGGCCCGGGCGGTCCAGCGACGGGGGGGCCTGCTGGGCCGACGGGGCCTGTCCCCGGTGGCCCGGCAACTCGAGGCCCGGCGGGTCCCTCCGCACATGGGCCCACCCAGGGAGGGAGGGGGCCGGTAACCCCAGGAGGAGTCAACACCACAGAGAAGAAGGTGCTTGGTCCGACAGATTCGGGACCACAACTGAATCGGCCGCTGCCGCCAGAAGAGTCTGACGGCCCAAAGACCAAGGCCGGCGGCGGCGGCAACCTCTTCGACTACCAACCCAACAGCGTCGTCCAGGGCCTCGACATCCTTGAGCAGTCGCACAACGGCTCGGTCAGCACCGGCAGCCGCCTCCTGCATTGGGCCGAGATCGATTCCATCGCACCCGGTGTCACCCCAGAAAGCGGCTTTGTCTTCGGCCGCCGCTACTTCAGCGGCCTGACCCACGACGGTCGCGGCTCCACCGGCGCGCGTTGGATCAGCAGCATCAGCGAGCAACTGGTCGCGCGTACCACCACGGGCGGCCTGCGCGCGCTGCAGCACGTCAGCTGGTCGCAGCCATACAACGACCCGGACCTCTACTACGTCGAGCAGGTCGTCGGCAGCAACATCTACACGGCACCAGTCAGTGTCACCGGCACCATCGTGCAGACCGGCACCAGCTACGTGTTGACGTGGAAGAACGGGGCGCAGCACACGTTTGTCGAGTCCAGCCACGGCACTCGCATCACCGAACGCAAGGACCCATGGGGCAATGCAACTAGCTTTGTCTACCAAGATCCGATCGGTGGCTACGGCGGCTATGCGGCAGCGAACCTTGACGAATTGGGACAGCCGGTCGGCGGGCTGTTGTTCATCACCGACTCGCGCGGCGTCACCTACACCGTGGCCTTCGATTCTCTGGGCTACGCCACGTCGATCACCGACCCGCTCGGGTCCACGATCAATCTCTTCTACACGACCGTCGGGGCGACGAGCTATCTGACCAAGGTCCGTTTCCCGGTTCGCCAGGTCATGGAGCCGAACGGCACCATCGCCAGTCGCCATACCGAGCGTGAGTACACCTACGACACCAACGGGCGCCTGCATCAGGTGATCGACGACTACGGCACGGTGATCTTGGCGAATACCTACGACCCGGCCATGCCAGGCAAGATCGCCACCCAGACCGACGGCACTGGTGCGGTCTACACCTTCACCGAACCCTTCACCAGCCAGACCGACGTGTTGGGGCCAAAGGGTTGGAAACGCAGCTACCTGCATAACAGCTCCAAACAGGTGCTGGAGATCCACCAGTACGTTGCCAACTTCTCCGGCAACCCGGCGCGTTCGACCAACGTTGCACTTCATCACACCTGGCTGTTCGAGCGCGGTCACGCCTGCAACTGCGGCCCCGTCACCAAGATCACGGAGCCCGATCTCGGCACGATCCAGCTTGTCTACTCAACGGCTCTCGACCTGACCGAAGTCCACAAGCGGAGCGCCGACCAATCGTCGCTGCTGAAGTGGAAGTGGACGTACGACAGCGAGCATCGCATCGCCACCTTCATCCCACCGGAAGGCAATGCCGCCGTGGACCCGACGCCGCACACCGTCACGACGACGCGCACGCCGTCGGGCACCAACCTGATCACGACGCGTTCGATCCCGGCGCGCGACTGGCGCACGACGCCGTCGGTGTGGACGGAGGTCTCCGACAGCAAGGGCCGCATGGTCGAGCAGACCGGTCCGTCGCACGACGCCGGCGGCGCGAGCTTTGGCGGCAAGTGGACCTACCACGCGCAAGGTGCCGGACTGAACCTGCCGCTCCAGGCTTATCGGCTCAACGCCACGACCGTTGCCTACAACTACCAGTGGGACGCGGCGGGCAGGATGGCTGGTATCACCGACGACGCCGGTCGGCAGTGGTCCTCGACCTACGACCCAGAAGGGCGACCGCTCGTATGGACGGCACCGACCATCAACGGCAACCAGACCTACTCCCACGAGTGGATCTACGACGGCAACGGCCGACTCCGGCGCCTGCGGTGGAAGTACTTCGCCGACAACACGACTACGACCGCGCCGTGGATCGAGTGGTACTTCACCTACGACGCCATGGGGCAAACGCTGACCCGTACGTGCCAGCTCGACGCGACCCCCACTGTCGCCACCGAGACGTGGGCCTACGACCAGCATGGCAACGTACTCACCGCTGTCGACCCCGACGGGCACACCACCTCGGCCACCTACGATGAACGTGACCTGCCATGGGTGATGACCGATGGTGTTGGCACCACGGAACAGACCAGCAAATCCTACGAATACAACACCGATGGCCGCCTCACGGTGATCCTCGAACGCCTCGACGCCACCCGGGTTGTTCGCTTCGAGAATGAGTACGACGGCCTCGACCGGCTCAACCGCTACCGCATCAAGGACGCCGCCAACACCAGCGTGCAGGCCGGCTACGTCGAGACCAGCTACGAATCTGGCAGCCGCATCGCCGAGATCCGCACCTACGGCATCAGCAGTGGCACACCGCAGCTCGTCGACAAGAAGACGTTCGTCTACGACGACTACCACACGAGTCCGACGCGCCAAATCAGCTACTCGTACGACTTGGCGACGGGCTTCCAACTGCGCGCTGTGCAGTCGGACTTTGACTACGGGCCGTCTGGTCGCCCGATGCGTGAGTACACCGAGACCACGCTGATTGCCGAGTACACCTATCTGACCTGCGGCCTGCCGCAGCGCATTCAGGACGCCCACGGCAACAAGCTCGAATTGACATGGGACCAGTACGGCCGCGCTCTCACGGAGGCCAACACCTACAAGGATCCATTCAGTCCGACGCCGTTGACGACGACGCGCACGTTCACGCGCGACCAGTTTGGTCGGGCCACGACGCTCACCGACTCGGGTACCGGCGTCACCAGCCAGACGAACACGTACATCTACGACAGCACCGACAACGTCGTCAGCCACACCGGCCCTGACGGCGCCAACCAGCTCTACCAGTTCCGCTACGACGGCGCGATGACGCGCGAAGACGCGGTGGTCGCGGGTTCGACGGTGCGCGCCCGCTCGATCCAACTGACTCCCGGTGGTCGCCAACACATCGTCACCGACGACCGCAACAACAACGTGTCGTTCGTCTACGACGGCCGGGGTCGGTGCAAGCAAGAGGTCTACCCCGACGGCTCGACGTGGACGAACGTTCACAACGACGCGGGCCTGCTGACGAAGATCACAGCACCGACGGGTCGGACGGTGGACTTCACGTACGACTGGCGCGGCATGCCGCAGACGACGACG
>CANEYR010000050.1 GCA_947444055.1 Planctomycetota bacterium | reverse complement strand
CGGAGCGCGTACGACTACGGGGCCCGCACCTCCGGTGCGACGCACGGCGTGGTTCTCACCAAGCCACATGTCGTGGAACTGATTCTCGACCTCGCCGGGTACACATCCGACCGGGATCTGAGCGTCGTGCCGCTCTTGGAACCAGCCTGCGGCAAAGGTGCGTTCCTTCGCCCGGCCGTCAAGAGACTGATGCACTCCGCGCACCGCTTGCATCGCAAGCCAACCGACCTGCGAGATGCGATTGTCGCTTACGACATCGACCCTGCGCACGTTGCCGAGTCACGCGCCATGGTGTGTGACACTCTGACCGCCAACGGCTGTTCCGCGCGAACAGCAGTCTCGCTCGCAGAGTCGTGGGTACGTGAGGGCGACTTCCTTCTTGCGGCGGAACGACCGCGCTTCGGCGCAGTCGTCGGCAATCCCCCGTACGTGCGGATCGAACAGATCGCGCCACGACTGCAGTCCGAATACCGCGATCGGTTTGTGTCGATCTACGACCGGGCGGATCTCTACGTCGCATTCATCGAACACGGGCTGAATCTGCTCCGTCCTGACGGGGTTCTCTCCTTCGTGTGCGCCGATCGTTGGACGCTCAACAAGTATGGGGCGCCGCTGCGAGAGTTCATCGCCAAGCGCTTCAAGGTTCGGGCCTACATCGATCTGCACGACGCCTCGCCGTTTGAGTCTGAGGTGATCGCCTACCCGGCGATCTTTGCTCTCACTCAAGGAGCCTCAAAGAGCGTTGCCGTCGCCAAACTGGAAACTGCGTCGGAACGTGAGTGTGCCGACCTTCGCGACGTCCTGCGCGAACCCAGGATCGTCCGCCCGGGTGTGCAAGTGTCCATTTACGACACGTGGTTCGCGGGCAATGAGCCATGGACACTTACCTCCCCGGCGCACCTCACCATTTTGCGCGACCTCGAGGCGCGGTTTGCTCCGATCGAAGCCGACGGTAGGTCGCGCATCGGCATCGGTATCGCGACGGGCAACGACAAGGTTTACATCGTCGGTGAGGACGCTGACATCGAACGCGATCGACTCGTTCCTCTGGTGATGCGCGAGGATATTGAGAAGGGCGAAATCCGTGATGCTCGACGATTCGTCGTCAATGCATTCAAACCGGCGGGGTCCGTCGTTGACCTACTCGAGTATCCGCGGTTGTCGCAGTACCTGCAGAAGCATGAGACGGCAATCCGAGCGAGGCATGTGGCGAAGACGAACCCACACGCATGGTTCCGCACGATCGATCGTGTGTACCCAGCGCTGGTATCGCAGCCCAAGCTGCTGATTCCGGACATCGCGGGGGCCAACGAGGTCGTGCTCGACACCGGCCGCTTTCATCCACACCACAACCTGTACTTCGTGACGTCCGAGTCATGGGACATGGAAGTGCTGGGCGCGCTGCTCAGCTCTCGGGTCGCGTTGTTCTTCGTGTGGTCCTACGCGGTCAAGATGCGCGGCGGTTACTTGCGGTTTCAGGCGCAGTACCTTCGGCGCATCCGGGTGCCGTCACCGCAGACCATTCCGGCGCGGCTCGCGAAGTCCCTGGCGGCCGCATTCCGCCGCCGTGACTTCGCAAAGATCGATGACTTGGCATTGAAGGCGTACGAGCTGAACGAGTTGCCGAGCTTCCCGTTCGTCGACACGCGCGGGTAGAAGGGAGCGGCACGCGCCTCCCCCATCAGCGCCGCACAGCCAACCGCCGCACCGTCCGCGGTCGCACCGCGCGCACGATGCCACCTACCGCCCCGAGACCCGGCGAACGATCGCCCGGCACGTGGTACTGCAACAGAATGCGCGCCATCGCCGCCTTCGCGGCTTTGGCGTCGAGCAGCACCGTCGCCCCACTCGTCAGTTTCAACACGGCTTCGCCCTTCACCGCATCCATGCGCGCCACGAAGTCGCGCATGTCGACCGGCCGTTCGCCGTTGATCGTCGCCACCACGTCGTTGAGGAACGGCTCGTAGCCGACGTTGACGCCATCGGCGAGCACGTGCGACAGCACCACCACTTCCTGCTGCTCCTGACGTCGCAGCCCGGAGTAGTAGAGGTGCAGCAGTTCCTTCGGCGCCTTGTCCCACCAGTGCTCGCCCCAGATGCGCAAGAACTCGGCGGTGAGGCGCTGGAACACCAAGCCGCCATAGAGGAACCACATCGGCCGCCGGTCGTACTCGATGCGCGGCACCAGCCACGCCATCGGCTGCATCGTCATGCGCACCGTCACCACCTTGCCCGCGCGCAACACGCGCGCCGTGACGACATCGCCGCAATGGTGGTCGCCGATGATCGCATCAAACTGGCAGCGGTAGCGACCGCGATAGCGAACGGTGCCGTTGTCGGCGATGCGCAGGCCATCGAGTTCCATCAGCACATCGCCCGCCAGCAAGTGCCCCCACGCGCTAGCGCCAAACTGCACCGCCGTCACCAACACGCCGGAGTGCCGCGGCTGCATGCCGAGATACCGGCGCAACGCTGGGTTCTCGAGCGGCTGCGTGGTGATGCCGATGCCAGGCACCTGCGGGTCCTTCTGCTTGTGCACGCCAGCGAGGAAGCGCTCGATGATCGGGGCCGGCACCATCTCGCCGATGTTTTCGGCATCGGGCATGGCTTGGAACGCAATGCCGACGACCTTGCCGCGCGCATACACGGGACCGCCGCTGTTGCCTTCGTTGATGGCGGCATCGACGGTGACGGCGAGCAGATGGCGTTGGCTGTGTTCGTAACGCTGCACCTCGATGCGCGAGACGACGCCCTCGGTGATCGACACTTCTTCACCGCCAATCGGATAGCCGACGACCTGCACCGCTTCGCGCAGCCGAGGCAATTCGCCAATGCGGGCTGGCTTGATGCCGCGGGTGAAGGCCTTGTCGTCGAGTTCGAGCAAGGCGAGGTCGCAATCGTGGCTGATCGCCAAGACGCGCGCCGTGACCTTGGTCGGGTCATCCTGTTTTTGCACCTGCACGAACGTCGCGTTGGCGACGACGTGGGCGCCCGTCAGGATGCGGTTGGCGGCGACGATGACCCCCGAGCCGGTGCTGCCGCGCGGCGCCACGCTCTGCCAAGGGCACTCGTAATCGGGATCCTGATAGGTGCTGTAGACACGAACAACTTGCGGATGGGTCATGGGGGAACGGCCCGTCCTGGCAGCCGCGGAGGGGGCGAGCACGGTAGCAAGCGAGCCCCCGCATGCGAACTGCCGCGATCCGTGGACGGCCACGCGCCCGTCGCGGCGGTGCCATCGCCGCCCTGCGGCACGGCTCAGAATGGCCTCCATTCCGCCGCCATCTGCTATGGTCCTCCGCCTGGGCAAGCTGCCCCTCGCCCTCTCGTCCATCCACCCATGCGAAGACTCTCACTCGCCGCCATTGCGGCGCTTTCGTTCGTTTCCAGCCTGTGGGCCCAAGGCGTCGACCCAATTGGTCGCATCCACCCCAAGGCCCAACCGCTGAACATGGTCGCCGTGCTGCGCGTGCCCGCACTCGACCGCGTGGCGATCTCGACCGAGGACGGCCATCGCCGCGCCAACGGCCAAGCGCCGCGCTTTGCGATGCCGAACGTGGTCGCCGTCAATCCGACGACGCACGGCACCTGGGAAGTGCTCGACGCGACGTGGTCGCTGTGGCGTTTGCGCATCGAGGCGCCGCTGGCGAGCCACATCAATCTCGGCTTCCAGCAGTTCACGATGCCGGCTGGGGCGCGACTGATGCTCTACAGCTCGGACTATGTCGACGTCGTGCGGCCGTTCGACGTGACCGACCACTCGCCAACGGGCGAACTGTGGACGCCGATCGTGCGCACCGCCGAGATCGTCGCCGAGGTCTACGTGCCGACGGCACTGCGCCCGCAACTGCAACTCAACATGGTGCACGTTGGCGCCGGCTATCGCTTCTTCGGTGCGGGCGACGACGCCCTCAGCGGTGACGGCAGCGGCACCTGCAACTTCGACGTCGTGTGCCCGCTGTCGGCCGGCTGGGCCAACGAGATTCCGGCGATCGCCGCGATCTCGACTGGCGGCTCGATCTTCTGCACTGGCTCGATGATCAACAACACCGCCAGCGACGGCAAAAACTACTTCCTGACGGCGTTCCACTGCGGCGTCACCGCCGGCGCCGCCCCTTCGCTCGTGTGTTACTGGAACTACCGGGAACTGACCTGCGGCGGCACCGGCGCGAGCCTCGCGCAATTCACGACCGGCGCCACGTGGCGTTCGGGCTACTCGACGTCGGACTTCACGCTGGTCGAACTCAACAGCTCGCCCAACATCGCCTGGGGCATCACGCACGCTGGCTGGAATCGCGACGTCGGCAACGCCAGCTCGGCCTGCGCCATCCACCATCCGAGTGGCGACTCCAAGAAGATCTCGTTCGAGTACCAACCCACCAGCGTCACCACCTACGGCGGCACCGCGGTGCCCGGCGACAGCACGCACGTTCGCATCACCGACTGGGATGACGGCACCACCGAGCCAGGCTCGTCCGGCTCGCCGCTGTTCGATCAAAACCACCGCATCATCGGCCAGCTGCACGGCGGCGGCGCGGCGTGCGGCAACAACCTCTCGGACTGGTACGGTCGCTTCACGACCTCGTGGACTGGCGGCGGCAGCAACACCACGCGCCTGAGCAACTGGCTCGATCCGATCGCGACGGGTGCGTTGACCCTCAACACCCGACCAGCCGGCGGCGGCGGCGGCGGCACCGTGGCCGCAGCGACGCCGTACGGCACCGGTTGCTACACCAGCTACGGCACCTACGCGCAGACGTTCGCGGCCAGCACCTTCGATCTCCCCGGCACGGCGGCGGTCACGGTCGGCGTCAGCCACGCCCCCATCGCGAATGGCTACACGGTGCAAGCCGGCGCCAACGCCTGGTTCACACCGGTCAGTGCCAACCTCGGCCTTACCGACGACTCGGTCAGCGCGACGATCACACTGCCGTTCACGTTCCCGTTCCCGGGTGGCTCGACGACGCAGGTGCGCATGTGCAGCAACGGCTACGTGTGGTTGAACGGCGCCTCGACGCTCGCCGACTTCCAGCCGACCGTGGCCGCACTCGCGTCCCAAGTGGCCCGCGTCGCGCCGCTGTGGATGGACCTCAACCCGCAACAGGGCGGCACCTGCCACTACGACGTCGACCCGAGCAACACCGCCGTCTACTTCACCTGGAACGGGGTGCCGCACTACACCGGCGGCGCTGCGGTTGCGGGCAACACCTGCCAGGTCGTACTGCGCAGCAACGGCACGGTTGACTATCGCTACCGCGTGATCGGCAGCCAGATCAACACCTGCATCGTCGGCCGCACGCGCGGCGCCACCATCGCGCCACCAAACGTCGACATCTCGACGGCGATGCCGTTCCCGGTGACGACCGATGCCTCGGGGCTCACGTTCACGGCCGTGAATCGGCCGATCCTCGGCACCACGCAGACTCTCAACCTGACGAACGTGCCAGCGCCTGCGAGCAGCATCGGCCTCGTGCTGATCGGCTTTGCGCAGCTCAATCCGGGCACCAACCTGTCGGTGATCGGCGCGCCCAATTGCTTCCTCTACAACCCCGGCACGGTGATCCAGACGCTGTTCCCGCTCGGCGCTTCGACGCCGTGGAACCTGACGATCCCCAACACGCCGGCGCTGTCGAACTCGCACGTCTACGTGCAGGGTGCCGCGCTGATCCCGCCGGGCACGAATGCGTTCGGCGCCTTGACGTCGAACGGCGTCGACCTGCTGCTCGGCACGCTGTGAACGCAGGCGCGGTCGCTGCACCGGGCAGCGACCGACCCGTTACGTTCCGCGACGCACTGCGGTTCTGGGCGAAGCTCGGCTGCATCTCGTTCGGTGGCCCGGCGGCACAGATCGCCTTGATGCACGAAGAACTGGTCGTGCGCCGCCGTTGGCTGGCGGCGGATCGCTTCGACCACGCACTCAGCTTCTGCATGCTGTTGCCGGGGCCGGAAGCGCAGCAGCTCGCGACCTACTCGGGCTGGCTCTTGCACGGCACCCGCGGCGGGCTCGCGGCCGGCCTGCTCTTCGTGCTGCCATCGGCGCTGCTGCTGTTCTTGCTGTCGCTGGCGTACGCGATGTGGGGTTCGCTACCAGCCGTGGAGGGAGCGTTGTGGGGCGGCAAGGCGGTGGTGCTTGCCCTCGTGCTCGAAGCGGTGGTGCGGGTCGGCAAGCGCGCGCTGCGCCAGCGTGTGCATGCGGCGTTCGCGGTGGCGGCGTTCGTGGCGATCTTCGTGTTTGCGGTGCCATTTCCCGTCGTCGTGCTCACCGCAGCCATCGTTGGCATCTGGCTGCGAACGGGCCCGGCAGCACCGACAGCCCCATCGCCGCCCGCCCAACCGATGCGCACGCTGCGGGTTCTCGCCGTGGGTGCTTCGCTGTGGATCGTGCCGTTCCTGCTGCTGACCGCGGCGGGACCAACCACGGCGCTTGCCCGCGAGCAGTACCTCTTTTTCTCGGGTGCTGCACTCGTCACCTTCGGCGGCGCCTACGCGGTGCTGGCCTACGTCTCGCAAGCCGCCGTCACGTCGTTTGGCTGGATCACGTCGGCGCAAGCGATCGATGGCCTTGCTCTGGCGGAGACCACTCCTGGACCGCTGATCATGGTGTTGCAGTTCGTCGGCTTCATGACCGGATGGAATCACCCCGGCGAACTGTCGCCGCTGGCGGCCGCCACGATCGGCGCCGTGGTGACGACGTGGGCGACGTTTCTGCCGAGCATGCTCTTCATCTTCCTCGGCGCGCCGTTCGTCGAAACCCTGCGCCAGAACCGTACGGCGACGTCTGCCATGCAGGGAGTCACTGCCGCGGTGCTCGGCGTGCTCGTCAACCTGGCGGTGGTCTTTGGCAGCGCCGTGCTGTGGCCCGGAGTTGGCGAAGGCCACTTCGACTGGCTCGTCCTGCTGCTCGCGGGAGCTGCCTTCGCGGCGCTCGCGTCACGCCGGGTGCACGTGCTCGTCGTCATCGCGGTCGGCGCCGTGGTCGGCCTGCTGCGCGCCTGGCTCTGAGGGCAGCGCAACACCGGTTGGCTCACCGGTCCAGCGCAGCTCGTTCTACAAGAACCAGTCGCGCTGCTCTTGCCCGGGCGCTTCCACTGGCAACTCAGCACCCGCCGTCACCAACTCTTCGAGCCACCAGTTGGTGCTGTTGTAGAGGCACGTCACTTCACGGCACTCGTGGCTGGCATCGAAGTCACCGAGGATCTTCGCGGTCGCGTGTTGCGCCGCCGGCGGCACCTGCCACAGGTCCTTGCCACCGAGCTGGGCCTTGGTGACGCCGCGATGCGCCGGACAATTGAACGTGCCGATCGGCGTCACCACTTGCCGCAGCATCTGCATGTGGCAGACCTTCGGCTGCTTCATGTAGTCGCGCCACGTGCCGGCCATCAGCACGCGCAGGTTGGTGCTCGCCAACACCCGGAAGCTCGGCCGCACCGCCGCGCGCGCTTCGACCAAGTTCTGCTGAATGCGCGACGTCACCGCTTGCAGCTCGGCCTCGGTCTTCGCCGGATCCATCACCTCGGCACCGTCTTCTTGCCGCTCGAGGAACGGCTTGAATGAGATGTAGTCAAACATCGCATCCGAGGCGCGCTTACTCGCCATCACCATTTCGTGGATGTTCTCGATGATCTTCACCGCCCCGCGGCTGCCGCCCTTCCAGGTGATGACGAACGAGAAGCCCATTTGCAGCGACGGGTTCGCGGCCTTGATCTTGGGGATCCAGCTGCAGATCTCGTCGAGGGTCAGCGTCGCACTCGACGGATTGTGCATGCGCCGGAACACGTCATTGCTGCCCGAGTCGAGCGACAACCGCACCCAGTCGCCATCGGTGAAGAACGGCGCTGCTTGCAACAGGCGATCGCCGCGGCTGCCGTTGCTGACGACGGACACCGACAAGCCAAGGCCCTTCAAGAACTGGACGAAGGCGACGAAACCTGGATAGAGGGTCGGCTCGCCACCGCCGATCAAAATGACACTGCGCAGGCCGCGCTCGGCCATGCGTGTGATCGAGGCGCGCAGCTCCTGGTCCTCATGCTTCTCTCTGCCGTTGAGGATGTCCCAGTCAATGCAGTGGTCACACTTGTAGTTACACGCCGTGGTCAGATCGAGGTTGATCGACAGCGGCGCCAGGTCCGGCATGTCGGGAGCGGGCTGGCCTGTGGCTACCGCAGCGCGCTGGGCGCGCTGCCACTTCACGTAGTCGAGCACCTTTGGCCACATGCTCGGTTGCTGCAACTTCTGCGCGAAGTCGTGCACCTTCTCGACGGCACGGGCGTCAGGCGCTTTGGTCGAGGGCGGCGAGGACGGCCGCGTAGAGCCTGAGGCGGAGGGCGAGGACGGCGGCTGTGGCGTGGGTTCGTTCACGGTTCTCGGGCGGCAAGTGAGCGGCGAAACGATACACGAGCTGATGCAGCGGATCCCGCACCTTCATGGTGCGGCCGTCGGCGGCAGCGAAAGACTGTGTGTAGTCATGCCCCAGGCGGCGGTCGAGGCGGTGGCCATTGACGGCCAGCCACGCTGGGCGCGGCGGCTCTTTGCACACCTGCAAGTGCAGCGAGACGGCGATCGGACCGGCCGGTCCCGGCAGCGTGAACGCGACGTCATTGCGTTCGGCTTCCGGCCCGCGCGCAGTCTGCGTCACCTTCGTCGGCAGCGCGTTCGCCGGCAGCGCCGCCAGGGCCTGCACGACACTGAGCACGTGCGACAGCGAATCCGCCACCATGGCGCGACCAGGCCACGCGGGACTAAGCCCCATCGCGACCGTGCGCAACGGCTGGCCTGCAATCGCCGGAAACAGATGAAAGACAGTCGGCAGCACGAACGGCCATTGGCAGTTCTCGGCCAGCAGCAGCGACCGCGCTTGGAACGCGGCGATGCGTTGCAAGCCAAGCTCAAGGTCCGCCGCCGCCACCATGGGCTTCTCACACAGACACGGCACGCCCGCGGCGAGCGCCGCATCGAGGCCCGCGAGATGGCCCGGCACCGGTGCCGCCACCACCAACACGTCGACGGCGCGCGCCAGTTCGAACGCATCGGCGAAGGTCGCGACGGGATGCTGCAAGCGCGCCGCCAACGCCGCCGCCGCCCGTTCCCCGCTGGCGCGATCGCGCCCCGCAACCGCGGTGACGACACCGCCCGCCGCTTCGAACGCGGACGCCAGGTACGGGCCGAGTCCCTGGCGCGTGCGGCCGGCCCCGACGATGCCAACGCGAAACTGGGTTGGGGTCGGCACGGCAGCGGCTATGGGCACTTCACGGGTCACGAGGTTGCAGAGCCTACGCCAGTCCGTTGGAACATTCTGCGGCAACGCGGTCGACAACCGCGGCGATGTAGCGCCAACTACTTGCCGACCAACCCCGCGAGCCAACGCTCGATCGCCACGGCCGCCAGTTCGCTCGCGAACTCATTGGGATGCGCATCAAACGCATTCACCGTCAACTTCGCGGACGGGTACTCGCGCAAGAGCGGCAGCAGGTCCAGGTGCTCGATGCCCTGCTGACGCCAGAACTGCCCCAACTGCGCATGCGCCTCCTCATGCTGGTAGTCCTCGCCGAGCGCATGGAGGAACGGCCACGTCACCACGCGCAGGGTGCCGCCCGCCTTCTGCACGACCTCCCGGAATTGCAGGAACCGCTGTTGCTGCTGCTCCCACACCGGGCCGCGATAGGCGTCGCGCAAGGAGGAAAAGTAGTCACCAATGCCCGGCAGGCTCGAAATCGCCACGCGGTAGTAGAGCGTGTCCAGGAAGTAGCTGTCGCCAAACGCACCCCACCTCGTCTCGGCGCGCTGCTTGGCCAAGTCCGCCGTCGCCTGCCAACCCGTCGCGAGATCCTGGATGTCGTTGAGGCAGTAGACCAACACCACCTGATCGACGGCGTAGCCGTTGGCCATAGCGAGCGTCAGGTTGCGGATCGCAGCGCCCGTGTCGTCGCCGTTCCTCGCCGCGACATGCACATCCCATTCCGGCCGCGCCCGGCGAATGCGATTGGCGAAGCGTTGGTCGACGTCGTCGATGCCGTGCCCCGCCGTGAACGAATCACCGAAGAAACTGATGCGACGTTTGCCCGCCACGCGCGGCAGTGCGTACTCGACGTTGTCGCGAAAGCCGTGGGAGTTAAGGACGTAGTGCCGGGCCAGCCAGCGCTGCGCGATCTTCGTGTAGCCAATCGAATCGGTGGTATCGCGCCCGAAGCGAAACCAGACTTCGCCGATCGCCAGCCCCGACGTCATCAGCATGCCCAGCACGAGCAGGTTGCCAGTGAGCAGACGCCGCCAACTGACCGGGCGCCCGCGCTGCCGGTTGTAGCGAAAGAACTGCCGCGTCGTGACCAGCGCCTGCACCGGCAAGTAGAGCACCAGCAGCAGGAACCCATCCTCGGAGCGGTACTGCCCCATCGCGAAGACGGCGAACCACATGGCCACGACGCCGGCGATGCCACTGCCCCACAGCCGCGCGCGGGTGCGGGCTTCGCGCGGGCGCACGAGTGGCACCGCCAACAAAGTGGCAAGCCACAGATTGCCCAGCACCGCGGCCAGCAAGTACGCAACGAGTTGGATGGGATGAAAGCTCATTGCGACACGAGGGGCACGGGCGTCTTACTCGATCGTTCCGCACGAGAGAAGCGAGCCCAGGTGCTGCTTTGCAGCTTGTGAAGCTTTGGCGCGACGTCGTGCAGAGCCTTCCCTTCAGCCAATAGAACGCGAAGCTGCTGCGCCATGGCCACCCGCCTGCCGTCGTCGTCGCTCGTCTTGCTGCTCACGCTCGCCGCGTTGCCGGCGCAAGACCCACCGCGCGTGCATACGAACCGCCCCACCGGCAAAGAGCTGCTGAAGCTGCCGAAGGAAGAGGACGCCTTTGGCTTCATCGTCTTCGGCGATCGCACCGGCGGTCCGGTCGAAGGCATCTCCGTCCTGGAGCAAGCCGTCACCGACACCAACCTGCTCGACCCCGATCTGGTGCTGACCGTCGGCGACCTCGTCAATGGCTACAACGCACAGGACGCGTGGATGGCGCAAGCCGCCGAGTACAAGGCCGCGATGGCGAAACTGCGCATGCCGTGGTTCCCGGTCTCGGGCAACCACGACATCTATTGGCGCGGTGCCAACAAGCCCGTGGGAGAACACGAGACCAACTTCGAGGCGACGTTCGGTCCGTTGTGGTACGCGGTGCAACACAAACAATGCTGGTTTGTCGTGCTGCATTCCGACGAAGGCAATGCGGCGACGGGTGAGAAGGACTTCAACAAGCCCGAATGCCAACAGATGAGCGAGGCGCAGTTTGCGTGGCTCAGCGAAACACTGCAGAAGGCGAAGGCCGCGCGCCACGTGTTTGTGTTCTTGCACCATCCACGTTGGCTCACTCGCTACGGCACCGATTGGGATCGGGTGCATAAGCTGCTGGCCACCAACGGCAACGTCACCGCGGTGTTCGCCGGGCACATCCACCGCATGCGCTTTGATGGCGTGCGCGACGGCATTCAGTACTTCACGGTCGCGTCGGTCGGCGCCCACCTCGAGTTCGAAGCGCCGCAGGCGGGCTACCTGCATCAGTTTCACGTCGTCACCGTGCGCAAGGAAGGCATCACCGTCGCCGCCCTGCCGGTCGGCACCGTGCTCGATCCGTTGCAGATCACCGGCGCCTTGAGCGAAGACGTCGACCTCGCGCACGGCAGCATGCGACCGACGTTGGTCGAGTGCGTGGCGGCAGGCGGCAACGAGGCGACCAGCGCCGACGGCAGCGTCGATGCCCTGGTCACGCTGCGCTGCAGCAACCCGACCAGCCGCCCGCTCGAGTTCGAACTGATTCCCGCCGCCAGCGATGGCTTCGTGTTTCGGCCGGACCACCAACATGTGATCGTGCCCGCCGGCAAGGAAGCAACGACCACGTTCGCAGTGCGCCGCGCCGCTGATCCGCTGGCGCTGTTTGTGCTGCCGCAACTGGAAGTGCGCTGCGACTACCTCGCCGTCCATCGTCGCATCGGCCTGCCGCGCCGCACCTTCCCCTGCGAGTTGCCGCCGCCGCCAGCTCTCGGCGAACGGCGAGCCGCGCGCGAAGGCGTGCTCGTGCTCGATGGCAAGACCGCGTGCGTCGAGTGGCCCGCCGCCAATGCCACGCTGCCAGACGGGCCGTTCACGGTCGAATGCTGGGTGCGCGGCGAAGACTTGCGCGGTCGACGCGCCATTGTCGCACGCACCGAGACCAGCGAGTTCGGGCTGTTTGGCAGCGACGGCGAAGTCGACTTCCTGGTGTATCTCGGCGATCGCTACGTGACGGCGAAGAGCACGCAGGCCGTGCTGGTACCAGGGCGTTGGCATCACGTCGCTGGCGTCTTCGATGGCGAGATGGTGCGCTGCTACGTCGATGGCAAAGTCGCTGGCGAAGCGACGGGCCGCGGGGCGCGCAAGACCAACACGCTGCCGTTGTTTGTCGGGGCGGATCCCAACGGCACCGGCGCGCCGACGTCGTTCTTTGCCGGCACGCTCGACGACGTGCGCATCAGCAGAGTCGCCCGCTATGGCAAGGACGCGTTCACGCCGCCAGTGCAGCACGAACGCGATGCGTCAACCGTGTGGCTGCTGCCATGCGATGTGGACTTTGGTCCATGGGCGATCGATGCCTCAGGCAACCGCGCCCACGGCAAACGCCGCGGCACCGCCCACTGCACGTTGGAGTCGCGGCCTGGGGTCAAGTAACACTCGCGTATGGTCGTTCGCCGTTCGCCTCGCCAGAACCAACCCGCCTCCGCACCACCGCTGACGGCGCGCACCGCCGACCGCCACGTGCTCTACCAGCGATCCGTGCAGGCACCGGAGACGGACGCGGCCTTCTACGATCGCTGGTTTCGCCGCTACGCCGGTCGCCCACTGCGGCGGCTGCGCGAAGACTTCTGCGGCACCGCGGTGCTGGCCTGCCATCACGTGAAGCGCCACCCCGACAACCGCGCCGTCGGCGTCGACCTGCATCGCCCCACGCTCGACTGGGGCCGCACGCACAACGTCGCGCCGCTGCTCGATGCCGAGCAACAGACGCGGCTGACCCTGCTGCAGAAGAACGTGCTCGCCGTGCAGTCGCCGAAGTCCGACGCGATCCTCGCGCTCAACTTCAGCTACTCGGTCTTCCAGACGCGCGCGCAACTCGCCGCCTACATCCGCAACTGCTTCCGTTCGCTGCGACCTGGCGGCGTGCTCTTCCTCGATGCGTGGGGCGGTCCCGACGTGCTGCAGAAGAAGACCGACAAGACGCGCCACCGCGGCTTCGTCTACGAGTGGGAACAGCGCACCTACGATCCGATCAGCCATCGCATCCAGTGCGCGATCCACTTCTCGTTCAAGGACGGCAGCCGCCTGCGCAACGCGTTCGTCTACGACTGGCGGCTGTGGACGCTGGCCGAGCTGCGCGAACTGTTCGCCGAAGCGGGGTTCGTCGGCATCGAAGTGCTGTGGGAAGGCACCGACACCAAGACCGGCGGCGGCAACGGCGTCTTCCGTCGCACCAAGCGCGGTGGCATGGACGAAGCCTGGATCAGCATCGTCGTTGGCCAGAAGCCGAAGTAGCGCCTCGCGCGGGCACAACGCGAGCCGAAGCTTGCGCCTTCCCGGCTCGCTCCGAACAATGCTCCGCCCTTGCACCCAGCCCTGCCGCCTCGGCCACGGGCACGTCCGAACTATCACTGCATGAACACTCTCGTCATTCTCGGGGCCGGCAAGATCGGCCGCATGGTCACCCACTTGATGGCCAGCTGCGGCGACTACACCGTGCGCGTCGGCGACGTTGCGCAACCAGCCGTCGACCACCTGACCCGCAAGTACCCGCAAGTGAAGGGGCAGGTCGTCGACTTCGGCAATGCCGCCAGCCTCGATGCAATCTTGAAGGGAGCTTGGGCCGTCATCAGCTGCGCGCCCTACCACTGCAATCCGGTGATCGCCGAGCGAGCGAAGGCCCACGGCGTGCACTATTTCGACCTCACCGAAGACGTCGAGGTCACCCAGAAGGTGAAGGATCTGGCGCAGGGCAGCAAGTCCTTGTTCGCGCCGCAATGTGGTCTCGCTCCTGGCTTCATCACCATCACTGCCAACCATCTGATGAAGTCGATGACCGAAGTCACCGACCTGCACCTGCGCGTCGGTGCGTTGCCGCGCTACCCGAGCAATCGGCTGAAGTACAACCTGACGTGGAGCACGGAAGGCCTCATCAATGAGTACTGCAACCCGTGCGAGTCGGTTGAGAACGGCCAGCTCACCACCGTGCCGCCGCTCGAACAGCTCGAGCGCCTGACCATCGACGGCGTCGACTACGAGGCGTTCAACACGTCGGGCGGCCTTGGCACGCTGGCGATCACGCTGAAGGACCGCGTCAAGAACGTCAACTACAAGACGATCCGCTACCCAGGCCACTGCGACCTGATGAAGTTCTTGCTGCACGACCTGCAGATGCAGGACCAGAAGGGCCTGTTGCGCGACATCTTCGAGAAGAGCCTGCCGACGACGTTTCAGGATCAGATCGTCATCTACGTCAGCGCCACCGGGAAGTACCACGGTCGGCTAACCGAGCGCACGTATGCGAAGACGATCTACCACCAACTGATCGACGGCGAAAACTGGAGCGGCATCCAGATCACGACGGCGGCCGGTGTCACCGGCATCGTCGACATGGTGCGCGCCGGGCAATTGCCGAGCAGCGGCTTCCTGAAGATGGAGAGCGTCGACTGCGAGCAGTTCTTGAAGAACCGCTTCGGCAAGTACTACGCGTAGCCGCGACCAGGAAGACCCTCTGGCCTAGGGGCGAGTCACCCGCACCGCGTCACTCGCCGTCCAACCCTGCGGCCCGGTCGAATCGAGGAACGCAGCCTGCGCCCATACCTGGATCCCCGGCTGCAGCCCCGCGAGCCAGCTCGCGTCGTGCACGATCGGCGCACCGCTGCCAACCAGCGTCACGGTGTAGTCGAGGGCCGGGACCAGCGTCCCGCCGAACAGCGGCACGTTCACCGGTGACAGGCCGAGGATCAGTACGCCGATGCCTGGCGCGCCGTAGCCGACGATCGACAGCTCGAGCGGTGCTACCAGGTTGATGGTGCCGGTGCCGACCAGCAGCGGCGTGCCGCTCGCACCAGCGATGCCGCCGCTGAGCTGGCACCAACGCGGCGCTTGCGTCGGGCGAAACTGCGTCACGATGCTGCAGGTGTTGGCGATCGACAGCACGTTGTCGGCGCTGCCGGCCGTGCCCATCGTGTAGCCCTGCCAGACGACGTTCGGGCTCGACCAGCGGTTGATCCGCGTGCCCGGCGCGTAGGCCATGATCGTGCGGTAGGCGTTGTCCGGCGTGCGGTAGCCGTACGAATACGGATAGATGGCACCGCCGGCGTTGGCGGCATCGTGGTGGCAGCCCATGTTGTGGCCGCACTCGTGCGTCAGCGTGCGGTTTGGGATGCAGGTTCGCACCGTCACCGCGAACGCCGAACTCTCGAACCCGACCGACAGGCTGCCGAGCAGGAAGCCAACGCCGCAGAAGCCCGCCGGCGGCTCGATCACCAGATGCATCAGGTCGGCGCCGTGGTCGCTGCGCAGGCCGTGCACTTCGTCCATGAAGCCGTCGGTCGGCGACTGGAAACGATAGAGGTCGGTGCTCGAGCCGACCTCGGTATAGGCAGTCTCCGCCATGTGCACGAGCCGGAACTCAATCGGCGCGCCGGACTCGCGGTGCCCTTCGTTGGCCTGCTCGACGGCGCCGAGGATCGCGACCTCCAACGCTGCCGTGCCGCCAGCACCGGTGCGCGCGTTCGGCGTGTAGAACACGCACAGGTCGATGGTCGTCAGCGTGCAATCGCTGTTGCCGACGGTGACCAGCGACGACGACCCGGCAACGGGTGCTGGGGCGACGAGGTGCGTGTGGTTCGTGCCGCACCCCATGTGCGCGGGCAGCAGGTTGGCATCGAGGCTCTGCAGCACGTGCACGCCGACCGCCGGAGTCGGCACCAAGGCGAACTGCGCGTCACCCACGTCGAACAGGCCGTGCACCTCGCCGGTCGGCGCCAACGTGAGCACCATCGTGCTGGTCACGTTCGGCACGTGGCCGCGGAAACTGCGGTAGCCGAGCGCCCAATTCGTGCCGGTGATTTCGAGCCTGACCGGACCGGTCGGCAGATCGAGCCGGAACGTGCCGAGCGGCGGCGCGCCGCCGTTCGGCAGCGCCTGCAAGGCCGCGAAGTCGACCTGCACGAACGCCGACTGCACAACCATCGGGCTCTTGGCGCGTTCGGCGGCATGCCACGCAATCGCGGCGGCCGGTGGTTGCGCGATGGGCGAACACAGCGGCGGTGGCGGCGTCTGTGCGCGCGCGGCGGCGATGGGAGCGAAGACCAACGTGAAGGCAACGACGGCGCGGGCGAGGTGGTTGTGCATGGGCGGTCGGACGCGAGAGGCGAGGCGGCGCCAGCGTAGCAGGCTGCGGTCACCCGACGCCGCCTGTCGTCGCTACGTAGCTTCGGGGTCAGACACTGGTGCTCGCGGGGGACGGAAGGTGAAGGCGAGCAGGGCCGCGGCCCCGAGCGCGATGTTCATCGGCAGTTCGAACAGCCCGTGCCAATTGACAACGGCATCGAACTGCGTGGGATCGGCGGCGGTCGGCACCTTCGTTGTGTAGCTGTCCTTGATCGCTCCGCACCAGGTGTTCGCGACGAGCGCGCCGCCGCCGAGGATCATCAAATTGAACAGGCCCTGAGCGCTGCTGCGGATGTCCTTCGGCAAGTAGGTCTCGACAAAGATGTAGACGGTCGCAAAGAAGAACGCGTAGCAGACGCCGTGCAGCACGTTGACGAGGACGACAAGCGACACATGCTGCGGGAAGTTCGCGAATACGAAGAAGCGCGCGGCGTGACCGAGCACGCCGACGACGAGCGTCCAGCGCCAACCCAGACGCTTCAGCACTAGGCCGAGCACTGCCATCGTCAGGATCTCGGCGACCTGACCGATGCTCATCACCGCCGTCGTCCAGTTGCTCGGGATGCCAACCTCCTTGCTCCCGAGGAACACTTCAGTCCAGTTGAAGTAGCAGTTGTGCACGAAGGAGTCGACGAACGCGACGAGCCACAGCACGAGCACGAACGGATGGCGCAGCAGTCCAAAGGCCTTCACCCACGCCGGCTTCGCGGACGCCCGCGGCGGCGTGTGCGGCAGGCAGAGGCTGAACGCGGCCAGCAACAAGGAGGCGACACCGGCGACGACGAACGAAGACGCACGCGCCGCCTTCGCGGCATCGCCTGCCAACGGATTCGCGAACGCCGTACCCAGCCAGTCGATCAAGCCCTGCGGGTTGGCCGCCCGCACCGCGTCCCAGTCGACAAACAAGAAGATGAACGGCCAGGCCGCCAGGATCCAGCCGATGGTGCCGCCCATGCGCACGATGCCGAATTCCTTCTGCGCGTCCTTCATCGCCGAAAACGCGATCGCGTTGGTGATCGAGATGGTCGGCACATAGAGCAGGCAGTGCACGTACATCAGCACGACGAACGGCCAGAACTCGCGCGTGAAGCCGAGCCCCAACATCGCCAGGCCGCCAATCAGATGGCTCACCGCCAGGAATTTTTCGGCCGCGAACTTGCGGTCAGCGAACTGGTTGCTGAACACCATGCCGACGATCGCCGCGATCGGGAACGCGTTCAGGATCACGGCCTGCTGGCCGTCGGTGAAGCCGAGGCTAGGCAGGTAACCGAAGATCAACGGCAGCCAAGCTCCCCAGACGAAGAACTGGAGAACCATCATCGCGAACAACTTCCAGCGAGTGCTCATTGGATTGGCGTTTGGACGAGGAGGCGGCGAAGCGGGAAGCGGCCGGGGCGGCAGCGGGCGCGGCAGCGTAGGCACGTGCTCGCAAGGACGGCAGCACGACTTGCGACTTTCCTGCCGTCCCGCGCCCAGCCCGGCGGCATGAAGTCAGACGGTCACGAACCGGCGTCGCTGGGCGGCCGCGGCAACAGCAACACCACGCCCGCCGAACCGAGCGCGCAGCCGATACCGATCCACAGGGCTGGCGCCAACGAACCGCCGCGCAAGGTCTCGCCGACCAACGGCTTCAACGGCAACTGCACGAGCCGCGCACACGCGTAGAACGTCGCCGCCGCCGTCGCCCGCAACGCCACTGGATAGTGCGTTCCAAACAACGCGCCAAAGCACGACCAGGTGCCAGCACCTAGCCCCATGGCGGCAACCGCGAACGTGAACGCGCCGAACGTTCCCGCCACGTCGTCGAGCTGCGTCAGCACGATCGCGTGACCGGCCGCGAAGACGAGACAGAACAACACAAACATGCGCGTGCGACCAAAGCGCGCCGCTAGGAAGCCAAAAGCGATGTCGGCGACGACGTGCACGCCGTTCACCTGGATCTGAAACCAACCGACGTCGCGCGGCGCCACGTGGTGCAACGACATCAACGCCCGCGGCAGTTCCGCATAGACGCACCAGAAGCCCGCCATGTGCAACGTCAAGACCGCCAGCAACACGCAGCTCGTGCGCCGATAGCGCGGCGACCACAGGGTGGATGCCGGTAGTCGGTCGGCTGGCTGCACGACTCGGTCGACGTCCGGCATCGCCCAACGCGCCGCCAACGCCAAGACCGCGAGTGCGGAGGACGCGAGGAAGACCGCGCGCCAACCAACCTCGGGCATCGGCGCCAAGAAACAGCCGACCGCCGCCGCCATCGCCATCGCCACGGGGCTGCCCGCCTGCAGCAAGCCATGCACTCGATCGCGCGCCCGGCCGTTCCACACTTCGGCAACGACGGCGTGCCCGATGCCCCATTCGCCACCGACCCCAAGCCCGGTGATGAAGCGCGCCAGCCACAGCGACCAAAAGCCCTGCGCGAGCCCCGTCAGCAGCGCCCCAGTCGAAAACACGATGATGCTGGCGACCATGGCCTGGCGACGGCCGACGCGGTCGGCGAGGCGACCAAAGCAAAAGCCCCCGATCGCCGTCGCCGCCAACGACCACCCCTCGATCCACTGCACCGAGATGTCCGCGAGCACGAGTTCGCGCCCGATCGTTGCCTTCGTGAAGGCAAACAGGATGAGGTCGTAGAAGTCGAAGACCCACCCGAGCCAGCAGAACAGCAGCACGCGCCAACGGCCGTTGCCCCAGAGACCCGGGGACCGAAGACCTGAAGGTTCGTCTGCACGCGCTGGCGCGATCATCGATTCGCGACGGTAGCATGCGCGCCACGACAGACCAGGGATGCGCATGCGGCGCGTCCTCCTTTCACGGAACGAAACCGACATGCGCACCGCCAATCCCATTCTTCGCGCCAACACCTTCGACCTGCGAGCCGCGCCCAACACGACGACCATGACCATCATGGGCACCGTGCACAAGACGGCCTTCTTGGTGCTCATCGTGCTCGGCTTTGCGATGTGGGTGTGGAAGGAGTTTCCCGTGGTCGGCGGCCGCATTCCCGCCGGCCTCTATCCATGGCTGATCGGCGGCGTGATCGGTGGTCTCGTGATGGCGCTGGTGACGCGTTTCAAGATGGACGCCGCGCGCTTCACGGCCCCGATCTATGCCGCGTGTGAAGGCATCGTGCTCGGCGGCATCTCGGCGCTGTTCGACTCGATCTACCCCGGCATCGCCATCCAGGCGACGGGGCTGACCGCGACCACGTTGCTGGCATTGTTGTTCGCGTATCGCTCAGGACTGATCCGGGCGACCGAGAACTTCAAGCTCGGCGTCACGGCGGCGACGGGTGCGGTGTGCCTGCTCTACCTAGCCAGTTGGCTGCTCGGCATGTTCGGCATCCAGATGCCGCTCTTGCACGACAACGGCATCCTCGGCATCGGCATCAGCATGGTGATCGTCGTCATCGCCGCGCTCAATCTGGTGCTGGACTTCGACTTCATCGAGCAGGGCCAAGCGAAAGGCGCCCCCAAGCACATGGAGTGGTACGCGTCGTTCGGGTTGCTGGTCACCCTGGTGTGGCTCTACATCGAGACGCTGCGCTTGCTGTCCAAGCTGCAGAGCCGCGACTAAACGGCGCCCGCCTCACTTCGGCGCTGGCCTTCCCGGCCATCGCTCGCCCACCGACAGCCCGCTATCCTCGCCGCCCCATGTTCGTGCCGCAGCGCAAACAAACCGTCCGCGTCCAAGTCGGCAACGCCGTGATTGGCGGCGGCCACCCGGTGGCCGTGCAATCGATGACCAACACCGATACCGCCGACGTCGCCTCGACGACGGCGCAGGTGGCCGAGCTGTATCAAGCGGGCAGTGAGTTGGTGCGCATCACGGTAAACACCACGGAAGCGGCGGCGGCCGTTCCCGAAATCCGGCGACGCCTCAACGACCGCGGCCTGCAAGTGCCGCTGATCGGCGACTTCCACTACAACGGCCACCTGTTGCTGCGGGGTGTGCCCGGGTGCGCCGAGGCCCTCGACAAGTACCGGATCAACCCGGGCAACGTCGGCAAGGGCAGCAACCACGACAAGAACTTCGCCACCATGATCGAGTGCGCGAAGGACCACCAGAAGCCGGTGCGCATCGGCGTCAACGCGGGCTCGCTCGACCAAGAGTTGCTCAGCCAGTTGATGGAAGCGAACGCGCGCTCGGCGGCGCCGCAGGACGCGACCGCGATCTTCCTCGAAGCCATGGTGCAGAGTGCGCTGCGTTCGGCCGCGGCGGCCGAGGAGCTGGGCTTGCGCAAGGACCAGATCGTGCTGAGCTGCAAGATCAGCAAGGTGCAAGAACTCGTGCGCGTCTACCGCGCGCTCGCCAACCGCACCGACCACGCGCTGCATCTCGGCCTCACCGAAGCGGGCATGGGCATGAAAGGCATCGTCGGCTCCAGTGCGGGGCTATCGATCCTGATGCAAGAAGGCATCGGCGACACCATTCGCGTCTCGCTGACGCCGGAGCCCGGCAGTTCGCGCACGCAAGAAGTGCGGGTGGCGCAGCAGATTCTGCAGGCGATGGACATCCGGCCGTTCTTGCCGCAAGTCACCGCCTGCCCCGGCTGCGGCCGCACCACGTCGAGCTACTTCCAAGAGCTGAGCCAGCAGGTGGAGAAGTTCCTGCACGCGCGCATGCCCGAATGGAAGCGCACCAAGCCACAGGCGGCGAGCCTGCAGGTGGCGGTGATGGGCTGCGTCGTCAATGGCCCTGGCGAAAGCAAGGCGGCCAACCTCGGCATCTCGTTGCCAGGCACCGGCGAGCTGCCGCGGGCGCCGGTCTACGAAGACGGCGTCCAGGTGTGCACGCTGCAGGGGCCGGCGATGGCGACGGACTTCCTCGCCCGCATCGAAGCCTACGTTGCGCGCATGGCGTGACACCAGCGTGGCGCGGCGCGGCGAACGAAGAAAGTGGGTCACAGGCGGCGCGTTCTGTTGATCGCACTCAGCATGCCCTTCTGCACCAAGTGCCCGAGCTACGCCCGAGCGTCGGCCCGTGGGTCAGCTTCGCCAGCAAGCACCGCCGCCAGCCGCGCCAGGCCACGCGACAAGATCTTGCGCACCGCGACCTCGGTCTTGCCAACGCGCTGCGCAATCTCCGCGTGCGACAGGCCAAGCAACCGCGACCACGAAACGACGTCGCGTTGTTCTGGCGACAACGCATCGAACGCCCCTTCCACCGCCGCCAACTCTTCGCGGGCGCTGGCGTGCCGACTCGGCGTCGGCGTCAGCCCCGCCAGTTCTTCCGGCAACCCCACATCCAGCCCACTGCGCCGCTTGTCGGCCCGCCAATGCTGCAGGTGATTGACCACCTTGCGATGCGCAGTCGTGAACAACCATTCGCGAAAGCCCGATTCGCCGCCATGCTGAAAGCGCTCGGCGTGATGCAGAACTTCGCGTGCCACCGACTGCACGATGTCGCTGCTCTCTTCCTTCGCGCGCAACTCGGCCCCCATGCGCAACCGCACGAACGCGCGCAGCGACGGCAGGTAGCGCGCTACCAGTTCGTCGACTTCGGTGCGTTCGGGAGTGTCCACGGGGCGCAATCTACCAGCAGCCGCCGCCAACACGACGGCCGACGCGGCTAGGCTCTGCAGCCCGTGGATCTGCAACCCAGCTCGCCCACCGCATCGGCCGAAGAACTGTTCGCCGACTTTCTCGATCGCATCGAGGAAGGTGGCACCCCGGACTTCGCGGCGTTCTGCGAGGCGCACCCGGCCAAGGCCGAGACGCTGCAGCGGCTGCATGTGCGCTGGCAAGCGATGGCGCGCGCCTTCACCGAACTGTCGCGGCAACCGGACGCCGAGACGAGTTCGGCCAGTTCGCCATCGCTCGACACCCTGATGGTGCGGTTGGCGACGCGCGGTGGGCGGCTCGACCGCTATGCGCTGGGCAGCGAGATCGCCCGCGGCGCCATGGGCCGCATCGTCACGGCGTGGGATGAGGAGCTGCGACGAGAAGTGGCGCTGAAGATCCACCGCGGACCGGTGAACGACTCGCGCCAGCAGCGTCGCTTCCTGGAAGAAGCGCAGATCGCGGCGCAGCTCGACCACCCCGGCATCGTGCCGATCCACGAACTGGGCATCGACGACGACGGCCGTCCGTTCTTCAGCATGCAGCTGGTGCGCGGTCGCGACCTCGGGCAGATCCTGTTGGCGGTCCAGAGCGGCGATGACGAGTGGTCGCGCACCCGCGTGTTGCACGTGCTGCTGCGAGTGTGCGAAGCGATGGCGTTCGCGCACGAGAAGGGCGTCGTGCATCGCGATCTCAAGCCGGCCAACATCATGGTCGGGCGCTTTGGCGAGACCTACGTGATGGACTGGGGGCTGGCGCGTGTGCATGGCGGCGCCGCCGACCGCGCGAGTGCCGCAGTCGCGGTCGACTCGTTGCGCGCCGACATCGCCGACGAAGACGCTGGCTCAGCCCTGCTGACGCACCAGGGTGACGTCGTCGGCACACCGGCCTACATGGCGCCAGAACAGGCGGCGGTGGGCAGTGCCACCGCGGCCCCGGCGATCGACATCTACTCGGTGGGCACGATCCTCTACCACCTGCTCGCCGGCAACATGCCGTATGCCGGTGGCAGCCAGTCCGCCGACGACGTACTGCGGGCCTTGCGCGCGGGGCCGCCAAAGCCTTTGAGCGATGACGTTCCGGCCGAACTGCGCGCCATCTGTGAACGCGCGATGATGCGAGAACCGACGGCGCGCTACGCCGACATGGCGGCGCTAGCCAGCGACCTGCGGGCGTTCCTCGAAGTGCGTACGGTGCGGGCCTACGCCACCGGCCGCTTCGCCGAACTGCGCAAGTGGGTCGCACGCAACCGCACGCTGACTCTCGTGTGCGCGGCGTTGGTCGCCGCCATGGTGGTCGGTTCGATCGCGGTGACGGCGCTCTGGGTGCAAGCCGAAGCTGATCGGGCCCGAGCCGATGCCAGCGCCTCGCGCTTGCTGACCGAACTCGACCGCAGCGCCTTCCATAGCGCCCGCCAATCGCTGCAGCTCGACAACTCGAGCGAGGCCGCCGACGCCCTCTGGCGCGCGCACTTTGCCGGGCGCATGCCGCGCGCCACGTCGTGGGCTCTGCTCGAACTGGCCGAACGCGATCCATACTTGGTCACCTTGCCGATCCATGGCGACGCCGTGCCAGTCGCGATCAGCAAGCGCGCCAACGTGGTACTGGTCGGCGGCGGCGACGGCCGCCTGCAAGTGCGCGATCCCGAGACTCTGGCCTTGCGCGCAGAACTCGGCGAACGCGGCCCCGGCTTGACGAGTGTGATGGCACCCGACGATGCCACCTGGGCCGTCGCCGGCACGCGCGAAGGCACGCTGCTGGTCTTCGATCTGGTGGAACAACGCTTCCTGCATCGCGACGCCGCCCACACCGGCAGCGTTCGCAACATTGTGGCCACGGGCGGCAACAGCTTTGTGACTGGCGGCGCCGACGGCCGCGTGCTGCTCTTCGCCGAGCCCAAAGCCACGCCGCGCGCGCTGCTGACGCACGAACACGGCATCACCGCGCTCACCGCCACGGTGGCAAGCCACCACGGCACCGCCGGCGTCATGGCTGGGGATGAACACGGCACCCTGCGCGGCATCGCCTTCGATGGCTCGTGGCGCCTTCACCGTTCGTTCGGCGATACGCGCTTGACCGCGCTCGCCCACAGCACCGAGAGCAACGAGCTCTGGGTCGGTGGCACCGATCACCACGTTCGCTGCCTCAATCTCACCGACCCGACCCGCGATCGCTCGCTGCCCACGCGCAATGGCACCTGCAGGCAGTTGGTGCGCGACCGCGATGGCTCCTTGCTGGTTGGCGGCTGGTGGCGCACCGATCGCTTGAGTGCCGATGGCGCGACGTTCTCGCCGCTGGCATTGCGCGGGGTCTCGCGCGTGGCCTTCGATGCACAACGGCGACGGCTGGTGACGACAGGCGTCACCTCGGGCCTCGGCATCGTCGATGTCGCCGTCGGCGATCGTCGGCCCATCAGCAACGGCAGCGGACTCACCATGTCGCACGATGGCACGCGCATCGCGACCGTGGAACACAACCGCGTGGTCGTGCGCGAAGTCGACAGCCAACGTCTCGTGACGCGATTGGCCGCAGGGCGGGTCGGTTGGTTGCAGCTCGATGCCGATGGCACCCACGTCGCGGTGACGACGCAGAAGCCGAGCCGCGTGCAGGTGTACGAACTGGCGACGGGAAAGGTCACGTGCACGAGTGATGGCCCACTCGACGCGTTCGGCGATGCCTGCGTGTTCTCGCCAGATGGCAGCGAGCTCGCGGTTCGCGTCGGCAGTGAACACATCCGTCGCCTGCAGAAGCACGATGGCGAAGTGCTCGCCGAGTACGGGTTGCCTGGCGCCCGTTGGCATCGTCTCGCGTACTCGGCGGACGGCCGTTCGCTCGCGGCGATCCACCGCACGGACGCCACCGTGCGCATCTGCGACCTCGGCACCGGCGCGCACCGCGATGTGGTCTTCGCCCCCGAGTCACCCGGTGGCACGCCTTTGACCTTGGCAGCCGTCGCGCTGTCGCCGGACGGCAGCACCGTGGCGGTCGGCACTTGGCAAGGCGGCATCCTCGTTCGCCGCGCGGACGGCAGCACCGCCACACTGACCGGCCACGCTGGCACCGTGTGGAGTCTGCAATTCGCGGCGCACGACCCCGGCCTGCTGTTCTCGTCGGGTGGTTCGCAAGGCATTGCCGCGTGGGATCTCGACGCGATGGAATGCTGCTACCAAACCGTGCCGGACATGGCCACCAACCTGCAAGTCAGCCGGGATGGCCGCACGCTCGCTTGCATCTTGCCGACCGGCGGCCTGCTCATCGACCTGAGCTATCGCTCGCGGCACCTCGCCGGCAACCTCAGCTACCACCTGGATCGCCTGCGCGCCAAGGTCGACATCCTTTCCGCCCGCGAAACGCAGCTGCGCGCTTGGGCCGCCGATGTGCTGGCGCGACCGTGGCCGCGCTGGCAGTGAGCAATGAGAACGGTCTTGGCGAACGCACGCGGCGACGCGATCGTGCGCGCACGATGCCGTACGACCCCCTGCGCCACGGCCCACAACGCCTTGTCGGTCCGGGCTTTCACGCCCGCGTGTTTGCCCTCGTAGAGACCGTTCCTGCAGGTTTCGTGACCACCTACGGCGACGTGGCACGAGGGCTTGGCAGCGTCAACGTGGCGCGTCACGTCGGCTACGCCATGGCGGCGTTGCCGACGGGCACAACGGTGCCGTGGTGGCGCGTCATCGCCGCCAACGGCCGCATCGCCAACGTGGGCAGCACCGCGACTCGCCAGCGGCAGCTGCTCGCGCAAGAAGGCGTGGCCGTCAAGAAGGGCCGCGTCACGGACTTCGCACGCCATCGCTTCGTGTTTGCCGATTGAACGCGACGCCTTACGCGAGCAGTTCTCGCACCACGCGCCCGGCAACGTCCGTCAGTCGATAGTCGCGGCCCTGAAAGCGCCAGGTCAGCCGTTCGTGGTCGCAACCGAGCAGATGCAGCATGGTCGCGTGCAGATCGTGTACGTGCACCGCGCCGTCTTCGATGTTGTAGCCAAACGGGTCGGTGCGGCCGTGCACGTGGCCCGCGCGCACGCCACCACCGGCGAGCCACATCGAGAAGCAGCGAGGATGGTGGTCACGACCGTAGTCGTCCTTCGTCAGCTTGCCTTGGCAGTAGGCCGTGCGACCGAATTCGCCGCCCCACACCACCAACGTGTCCTCAAGCAGGCCGCGCCGCTGCAGATCGGCCACCAACGCCGCCGACGCCTGATCCGTCTGCTGGCATTGCCGCGTCAAGTCGCGTGGCAAGCTGCCGTGTTGGTCCCAGCCTTGGTGAAACAGCTGCACGAAGCGCACACCGCGCTCGAGCAGCCGCCGCGCCAACAGACAGTTCGCCGCATACGTGCCCGCTTGCCGCGCCCCTTCGCCATACAGCGCAAACACCTCGGCTGGCTCGTTCGACACGTCCGCCACTTCGGGCACACTCGCCTGCATGCGGAACGCCAACTCGGCCGCTGCTTGGCGCGCACGGATCGCCGCATCCTCTTCGTGCACAAACTGGTCGCGATGCAACGCCGCCAACGCCGCCAGTTGCTCGCGCCGCGCGCCCGACGTCACGCCTTCCGGATTGTCGAGGAACAGCACTGGCGAAGCCCCCGGACGAAACGGCACGCCTTGGTATTCACCCGGCAGGAAGCCCGTTCCCCACAACCGCGCATAGAGCGGTTGGTCGCGCTGCGCGTCCTTGCTGACCAGCACGACGAAGGCCGGCAATTCGCGGCTGTCGGCGCCAAGCCCGTAGGCCGCCCACGCCCCCATCGCCGGCCGCCCGCTGATCTGGCTGCCCGTGCAGAAGAACGTGATCGCCGGATCGTGGTTGATCGCTTCGGTGTGCATCGTGCGCACGACGCACAGCTGGTCGGCGATGCGCGCGGTGTGCGGCAGCAGATCGCTGATGTGCAGGCCGCTGCGACCGTGTTGGCGAAACGGCGTGAACGAGCCGGCCATCGGCAGGATCGCTTGGTTGCCGCTCATGCCGGTCAGGCGTTGGCCGCCGAGCACCGATGGCGGTAGCGCTTCGCCGTGGCGTTCGCGCAGCAACGGCTTTTCATCGAAGGTCTCGAACGGCGACGGCCCACCGGCTTGAAACAGATAGACGACGCGACGCGCGCGCGGTGTGAAGTGCGGCAGCCGCGGGGTGTCCGCCGGCGCAAGCCCCAGCGAATGCAGCGCCAAGGCGCCAAGACCGAGCGTGCCGCGGCCAAGGAAGGCGCGGCGCGCGCGCGCCAGGGCATCGAGTTCGTAGGGACCGTTCATCGCAACACCACCACCGCATCGCTGGCCATGCACGTCGAGGCAACGAGCGTCAGCGCGCGCAGAGCCTCGGGCTCGGTTGCGTGCAACGCCCGCAACGCCGCCAATTCTGCCGCGCGCGGCGCCAGCGCCGCCAGGCTCTGCACGACGAACACGAGCTGTTGCTCGACATCTGCTGGTGCGCGCTGCAGCGCGGCTGTCGCCAAAGCGGCCGCACATTCGGTGAACACCGGATCATTCAAGAACACCAGCGCCTGCAGCGGCGTATCGGTCGGTTGTCGACGCACCGAGCACACTTCGCGACTGCCGGCGTCGAGCGCCAACATGTCGGGCGGCCCCGACGTTCGCTTGCGAAACGTGTAGAGGCTGCGGCGATGTGCGTTCGGCCCGGTGTCGGGCGCGTAGTCCGAACCGCCCCAGCCAACCCCCGCATCGCGCCACAGCCCCGGCGGCTGCCACGGCTTCACACTGGGGCCACCGACCTCTTGATGCAGCAGGCCCGACGCCGCCAGCGCCTGATCGCGCAGCACCTCCGCCGACAGCCGAAACGACGGGCCGCGCGCCAGCCGTTCGTTGTGCGGATCGGCCTCGCGCTCGGCGGCCGAGGCGGTCGAACTCTGACGGAACGTGGCTGAGCAGACGATGCGGCGCAGCAGGTTCTTCTGGCTGCGATCGCGCGCGAAGTCGCAGGCGAGCGCATCGAGCAGCACCTGCTGCGACGGCCGCACACCGAGCCGACCGAAGTTGTCGGGCGTGCTGACGAGCCCGCGCCCAAAGCACAGCGCCCACATGCGATCGACGACGACGCGCGCGGCCAACGGATGGCTCGGCTCGTTGAGCCACGCCGCCAAAGCCAACCGATCGCGAGGGCCCGACGCCCCGGGCGGCAGCAGCGAAGCGGGCACATTCGGCTGCACCGGCTGGTCGCGAAGGGGCTGGTCGTAGGCACCGCGCCGCAGCACGAACCGCGCCGGCGGCTGGCCATGTGCCTGCATCACCATCAACTCCGGGATCGCCTCGACGTAGCCATGCAGAGCAAGGCGCGCCTCTCGCCAAGCCACGTTGGCCGCCACGACCGCCGGTGCATGCGCGCGCAGGTGCGCAACGCGCGGCCCTTCCTCCACCGGCTTGCCAGCCAGCAGGGCGACCTCTGCCGCAGACAACGCCCGGTCGAACAGTGCGAAGTGCTCAAGCCGACCGCCGGCAAAACCCCGGTCGCGATCGCGGCCACCGAGTTCGAGCTGGCGCACCGTCGCTGGACCCGCAAGGTGGTCGCGCACCACGTCGACTCGACCAAGCTGCCCATCGAGGAAGACGGCAAGGCCCGAGGCCCGCGAACTGCCGTCATAGGTGAGCACGACATCACACCAGCGTTGCAGCGGCAGTTCCTCGTGCATGCAGACCGCGATCGCTGAACCCGGCCAGTGGTGCACGATCTCCCAGCACAACCGGCCGTCCTTCAGCAGCACCTGATAGCCCTGGGTGTCGGCGTCCTCGGTGTAATGGCTCGTGTGCAGCACGACCGCGCGCTCCTTGCGATCTTTGCACCACAGCCCGAGCCGCACGCTGAACGCGGCGTCGCGCGTGAACGCGGGCAGCTTCGGCACCGTGATGCGCGCATCGCCATCGCACACGATGGCGCCGCCAGACTGGCCGTCGACCGGCACACACTCCGCGGGCACGTTCGCATCGCGCTCGGCCAGGTCGTCGCGACAGCTGCCATTCACCGTTGCCGCGAACTGGAAGCGGGCAATCGCCTTTGGCACCGCCACCACACCGACAGGTTCGGCCTGAACCATCGCCTCGGTGTGCACCCGTTCTGCCGCGGCCATCACGTTCTGCAAGCGCGCGATCTCGGCGGCCTGCTCGGGCGTCGCCAACCGCAGCGCTGGCTGCGGCGTGCCACCGGTCGAATACGGATAGAGCCCCGCTTCGTCGATCTGGAAGAAGCTGCCGAGCGAGTAGTAGTCGCGCTGCGTGATCGGATCCGACTTGTGGTCGTGGCAACGCGCACAGCCGATGGTGAGTCCGAGAAAGGCAGCGCCGAAGGTGTCGGTGCGGTCGGCGATATACTCATGCCGCCATTCTTCGTCGATCGAACCACCTTCGTTGGTCTGGCGATGCAGCCGCCAAAACGCCGTCGCCGTGCGCGTGCGGATGGTCGCGTCAGGCAGCAGATCGCCGGCGAGCACTTCGCGCACGAACTGGTCCCATGGCATGTCGGCGGCGAACGCGCGGATCAACCAATCGCGGAACGGCCACGTGCGGCATTCGAAGTCCGATTGGAAACCGTAGGTGTCGGCAAAGCGCGCGAGGTCAAGCCAGTCGGTCGCCAAGTGCTCCGCGCAGGCGTCGCTGCGCAGCAGCTCGTCGACGCGGCGTTCGTAGGCATCGCTCGTCGTGTCGGCCAGGAAGGCGGCGACTTGGTCGGTGGTCGGCGGCAAGCCGGTGAGCACGAGGTGGGCGCGGCGCAGCAGCAGTGCTGGTTCCGCGGCTTTGGCGGGGCGTTGCTTGGTCGTGGCGAGAAGGGCCAACACGCAGTGGTCGATGTCATCTCGACACCACGGGTCCGTCGTGGTCGGCACGTTCTTCTGCGGCGGCTCGAAGGCCCAATGGGTCTGCGCCGGCAAGGTCGCGGCGAGGGCCGCAAGTAATAGGAGCCCACGGACTCGCAAGGATCCGTGCGTCGTGGCAGGCGCGCGCATGGTGAGGTTGTAGCGAACGCTTGGTGGCTCCGCCGCAGCCTGTTCGGTTACGGAATCCAGCCTGGCAACGCGGCCGCTTGTTTGACCCACGTCGCCATCTGCGCCTCGTCGAGCTGGTCGCCTGCTTTGATGTCGAGGTAGCGCGTCTCCTTGTCCTTGCTGGCACCCGGCGGCACCGGGCGCAGCGACCTGCCGCGGAAGAAGGCCACCTTGACGTAGCGCGTGAAGGTGTGGATGCCCATGAACCAGCCCTGGCCGGCGATGCCGTAGAGCGGCGAATTCCACTTCACGGCCTT
>CANEYR010000049.1 GCA_947444055.1 Planctomycetota bacterium | reverse complement strand
CGCTGTGCCGACGACCGCGCACCACCCACGAAATCGCCGAGCACACGGCGGTGATCCAACGCAACGTCGCCAAGGCCGATCGCATCATCGAGTCCCTGATCGGCCTCGCTCGCCCGCGCGCCGAAGCACCAGAGCTACTGGCACCGCACGACATCCTGTCGGACGTTGCCGACCTGCTGCAGGTCGAAGCCCGCCGCCAGCGCGTTCCACTGGTGGTCGCCCGCGGGGCCGCAGGCTGCCCGCCGCTGCGCACCGATCGCACCCTGATCAGCCAAGCGCTGCTCAACCTCGTGCTCAATGCCGTGCAAGCGACCAGCAGTGGCGGCACCGTCAGGCTGAACGCGCGCTGCCTGACGCGCGCTGGCCACCGGGCGCTCGCGTTCACCGTCGAAGACCGCGGCTGCGGCTTGCCGGTCGCCGTGCGATCGCGCTTGTTCACACCATTCTTCACGACCAAACCGAACGGCACTGGCCTTGGCCTGTCGAGTTGCCGCCGCATTGCGACCGAACTGCAGGGCCACCTGCGGCTCTACCCACGCAGCCGGGGCGGCACGCGCTCGCTGCTCGTACTGCCGCTCACCCCCACCAGCAACCCGACGCCGCCAACGGGCATCCCCGAGAAGACTGCATGCGCAACCACCAGCTGCTGATCGTCGACGACGAGCCGGACCTGCGCTGGGTGCTGCGCGGGCTGTTCGAAGAGGAAGGGTTCACCGTCCGCGAAGCGAGCGATGGCGACGAAGCGCTGCTCGCGATCGATCGCCAACTGCCCGACGTCGTGTTGAGCGACATGCGCATGCCGCGGCTACCCGGCCTCGAGTTGCTGCGCGCGTTGCGCAAGCGCGTTCCCGATTTGCCGGTCGTGCTGCTGAGTGCCGTCGAGGATCTGGCGACCGCGGTCGACGCGATCAAGGAAGGTGCCTTCGACTACCAAGCCAAGCCTTTCGATGCGACGCGCCTCAAGCTGTCCGTGCAGCGCGCCGCGGAACAACACGCCTTGCGCCGCGAACTGCACGAACTGCGGCGCGTCCACCACCAAGCCACGCTCGACTTTGGCCCGAGCCGCAAAGCCCAGGAGCTGCGGCGCACGTTGGAACTGGTGTCCCCGCAAGCGAGCGTCGCCATCTTGATCCGCGGCGAATCCGGCACCGGCAAGGAAGTCGTCGCCCGGGCGTTGCACGCGCTGTCGCCCTTCGCCAGCGGACCGTTCGTTGCCGTCGACTGCGGGGCGTTGCCGGAGCACTTGCTTGAGAGCCAGTTGTTCGGTCACGAGAAGGGCGCCTTCACCGGTGCCGACCGTGCGCGCTCGGGCCTGTTCACGATGGCCGACGGCGGCACGCTGTTGCTCGACGAGATCGGCAACCTGCCGCTGCTGCTGCAGGCGAAGTTGTTGCGCGCCCTGCAAGAACGGACCGTGGTTCCCGTCGGCGGCAGCGCGCCGGTCCCGTTTCGCGCGCGGCTCGTCTGCGCGACCAATTCGGACCTGAGCAGCGAGATCGCCGCGGGCCGCTTCCGGGTCGATCTCTACCATCGCATCGCCGAGTTCGACGTGCGGCTGCCGCCGCTGCGCGAACGGCCGGACGACATCGTGCACTTCGCGCGCCTGTTTTTGGCCGAGGCCAACGTCGAACTCGGGCGCTCGGTTGCCGGCTTCACCCCGGCAGGCGAGCAGGCCCTGCGCGCCAACTCGTGGCCCGGCAACCTGCGCGAACTGCGCAACACGGTTCGTCGCAGCGTGCTCACCTGCACGACCGCCGAACTCGATGGCAGTGACCTCGCGAGCACCACCACGTCACCAGCCATCTTGGCCCACGAAGCCAACGCCGAGACGGCCGACTTGCAACCGCTGGCGGAACGCTTGCGACACGCGACCGACACCATGGAAGCCAACATCCTGCGCGCGACCTTGGCGGCCTGCGGCGGCAACAAGGCGGCCGCCGCCCGCTCGCTGCGCATCGACTACACGACCCTGCATCGCAAGTGCAAGCGCCACGGCATCCTGGCGTGAAGCGACGACCATGGCAGCCACGCCATGGTGATGGTGCCAGCACCATGCTCAGGAACAGTGCACGCCACACTCGCCTCCCCCTGCCATCGGCGAATGCCAGCCCGCCCCACTTGGCACGCCGCGTGCTCCTAAGCCGCGGACACTCCGGCAACCCTCACGGCCGCTTCAGACACCTCTGGGCGGCCGTGAGTCTGTACGGAACGTACCCCCAGCGCGGGCACAAGTTCCTACCGGGTTCCACCGCGATGCTGGCCTACTATGGGCAGCCATGCGTTCCTGCGCGCTTCTTGTCCTGCTGTTCGCCAGTTGCCGTGGTGACGCCACGCCCCCGAACACACCACAGAATCCCAACGCACAGCAGGCACCGCTCACCCTTGAGCACGACTTCGGCATCATCCCGCACGGCGAATCCCGCCAGCACGAGTTCGTGCTCGACTTGGCGCGGCTGGGCGAACCCTACGTGCCGATGCGTGTGCACATCGATTGCGCCTGTGGCCACGCCGACCTGCGCTTGCGCAAGGCGGATGGCAGCGAGCGCTTCGTCGATAGCAGTGGTGCTGCCAGCAACCGACCCGCTGACGATGAGACGCTGGTGCTGCGCATTGTCATCGATTCGGCCACGCGCGAAGCGCTCGACTTGCCGCACACCCAGAGCCGCGGCTACGTGCTCTTGCAACACACAGCCGACATGACCGGCAACGAGCGCATCCAGTGGCCGATGCTGCTGCGCTTTGGCATCGACGCCCCAATCCTGTTGCGCCCACTGGCGACGCTCGACTTCGGCCGCGTGCCGCTGTCGAGCCGCGGCCACCTCGTCACCACCCTGCGCGGCGATGGACGCCATACGAACGCGACCATCGGTCCCGCCACCAGCTCCGACCCGAGTCTGACCCTCGAACTGGTGCGCCAAGAGGACCACTGGCTGCTGCGCGCCACCTGCCAACCAACGGACCTCGGCAACCGTCGCGCCACGATCACCGTCGGCAACACCATCGTCGGCTACAAGCTTGAGATCGCCGCCACTTGGAAGGTCGTACCCGACTTGGAAGCGGTGCCGATGGCGAAGGTCTCGTTCAAGGCGCCGTTGGCCCGCGAGCAGCTAGCCGAGGAGAGCGTGCGCCAGTTCGTGATGGTGACCGACTACGACGTCCGCCGCGCTGCGGAGTTTGCCGTGCACAAGATCGTCGCGGACGACGGTCGCGACCTGACCACACACTTCGCCATCACGTTCCAAGCGATGCCTGAGAATGCGCGCCAACACCGGATGTTCGTGCGTTACACGGGCGGCCTCACCGAAGGCATTCGCGGCGCGATCGTGCTGACGAAGGATGGCGAGCGTGGACCGTTCCTGCCGATCGAGTTGGTAGTCTTCGCCGCCAAGTAAGCATGACCGCATCCCCTCTCATCTCGTTCCTAGCGCTCGCCTTCACAGGCTCGACCCTGCTCGCCACCTTGACCCAGTGTGGCAACGGCAACGCGCAGAGTTCTGGCGTGCAATTGGTGACGCAAGATCCGGCGCCCGCCGACCTGCTGCCACCGGCTGACCGCATCAAGATCTTGGTATCCGGCGAGATGCAGGGGCGACTCGAACCGTGTGGCTGCGCAAGTGGTCAATCCGGCGGTTTGGCGCGCCGCATGCAACACATCGGGGAGCAACGCAACTACGACCTCTTGCTTGAGGGCGGCGACCTCATCGACGGCGCCACGCCGCTCGACTCCCTGAAGCTGATGGCGGCTTCCGAAGTGCTGTTCCTGATGGGCAAGTACGACGCCCTGGGGGTCGGACCGAAGGACCTACTGCTCTCCCGCGAGGACTGGAATCTGTTTTTGACCGGTGCTCCGGTCGTCGCCTCCAACCTGACGTGCACCGATCCCGCGTGGCCGGCCAAGCCATTCCTTGAGAAGGACGTGCGCGGCATCAAGGTACGCGTCGCGTCGTTCCTGTTGAACTTGCCTGAGTCCGTGCGCGGCAAGGATTCGACGATCCAGATGGTCCCGACCGCCACCGCCTGGACCAACGCCCTCGCCGGCGCCGACGCCGCGACGCGGCGCATCGTCATGCTGCATGGCAGTGACACCGAGATTCGCGCCCTGATCCCGCAGTTGCAGCCAGCGCCGGATCTCGTCGTCGGTGTCGACCCTGGCTACATCGAGCCGAGTCCAGTGCCGACGAAGGTCGGCGGCGTGCCGTTGGTGTTCACCGGCACCCGCGGTCGGGTGCTGCTGGATGTCTGGCTGCATCGCGATGCCAACGGACCACAGGCCGTCTGCGAGCTGGTTCCGCTCGCTGGCAGCAAGACGGTGGTCGGTGGCGGCGGCGATCCGCAAGTGAAGGACCGCATCCTCGCGCATCGACACGAGGTGAAGGCTGAAGACCTGTTGACCAAGATGGCGCGCCAACTGCCAACCGCGAACGGTGCCGCCTACGTCGGCACCAACACCTGCCGGACCTGCCACCCGACGGCGTATGAGGCGTGGGCGAAGACCAAGCACGCGCACGCTTGGCAGACTCTGGTCGATGGCGAGAACGATCCCAAACGCTATGGCTGGCCGGTGACTGCGTACCCCGATTGCGTCAGCTGCCACGTCGTCGGCTACCGCGAGCAAACGGGCTTCTTGTCGTTCGAAGACACGCCGCAGCTGGCCAACGTCGCCTGCGAACGGTGCCACGGTGCGGGCAGTGACCACATGGCAGCCCCCGCGAAGAACAAACTCGGCCTCATCGGCGGTGTGGCGCCGTCGCTGCTCTGCACGCAGTGCCACGACTACGAGCAGTCGCCGACGTTCCTCTACGGCGAGAAGTGGCCGCAGATCGAGCACAGTTGCGAGCCGAACCAGAAGACAAAGAAGTAGCAGCATCCGCCTGCTCAACCGCAAGCGCGTCGTTATGGTGCGCCGACCATGCGATCCTCAAGCCCTTCGCGGCGCGACTTTCTGCTCGGCGGTGCCCTCGTCGGCGGTGCGGCGTCCCTCGCTTCTTGCGGCACCTTCACGCCGGTGCGCGCCCGGTCGCCGAATGATCGCCTGCGCATCGGCGTCATCGGCTGCGGCGGCAAAGGCCTATCGGACATGCAGGGTTGCGCCAAGACCCACGACATCGTGGCCTTGTGCGACGTCGACCAGGGCAAGGCCAAGCAAGCGCGCGAAGAGCAACCGAAGGCAAGCTTCTACGAGGACTGGCGCGATCTGCTCGATCTAGAAAAGCTCGACGGGCTCGTGGTCAGCACACCAGACCACAGCCATGCGGGACCTGCCTTGGCCGCCATGGCGCTCGGCATCAACGTCTTCGTGCAGAAGCCACTGACGCACACGGTGCTTGAGGCCCGACTGCTGCGCGAGGCCGCGCGCAAGAGCAAGGTCATCACCTCGATGGGCAACCAGGGCACGACCTACGACGGCTTCCGCACGGCGGCCGAATGTGTGCGCGGCGGCATCATCGGCAACGTCACCGAAGTGCACGTCTGGACCGATCGCCCCATCTGGCCCCAAGGCATTGCTCGCCCCAAACACATCGATGCGATCCCCGCCTCATTCCGGTGGGACCTGTGGCTGGGGCCGGCCGCGTGGCGTTCCTTCGCCACGGCAAAGAAGGACGGCACCACCGGCAAGATGGTTGGCGACTTCAACGGCTACGCGCCGTTCCACTGGCGCGGCTTCTGGGACTTCGGCACGGGCGCTCTGGGTGACATGGCCTGCCACGTTGCCAACTTGCCGTTCTTCGCCCTCGAACTCGATGCGCCGACGTCGGTCGAAGCGGTGAGTGACGGCATCAACAAGGAGACCGCGCCGAAGCGCTCGACCATTCGCTTCCAGTTCCCGGCCCGCGGCAAGCGCGGACCGATCACCATGATCTGGTACGACGGCGGCGATCTGCCGCCCGCGACGCTGCTGCCCGGCGTCAAGCTGCGCAGCGGCGGCTTCCTGTTGGTCGGCGACAAGGGCACGCTCTACTCGCCCACCGACTACGGCGAGAAGTTCGACATCTACCGCGGCGGCGCGATCGCGCAGGTGGAACTGCCAACGCCCACGCTGCCGCGTTCGCCAGGCATTCATGAAGAGTGGCTGGCCGGCATCCTGAGCCAGACGCAGCCAATGGCCAACTTCGAGTACGCGGGGCCCTTCACCGAAGCGATGCTGCTTGGCAACTTGGCGCTGCGCACCGGCGAACGCATCGAATGGGATGCGATCGCGATGCAGGTCAAGAACTCGACGATAGCGCAGCAACTGCTGACCAAGAGCTACCGGCGCGGTTTCGAGCTGCCGGTCGTCTAGCGGCACTAGTCGCCGCTGGCTTTGCAGTGCGCGTCGAGCCAGGCGCACATCTCGGCGAGGCAATGCAGCACGTTCTCGCGCGCTTGGTAGCCGTGGCTCTCGTTGGGCAGCATGCACAAGCGCGCGTTGGCACCGTGCCCTTTCAGCGCCACAAACAGGCGCTGGCTCTGGATCGGGAACGTGCCGGGGTTGTTGTCGTCAGCACCGTGGATCAAGAGCAGCGGCTCGTTGATCTTGTCGGCGTGCGCAAACGGCGACATCGCTTGGTAGATGTGGGGCACTTCCCAGTACGTGCGCTCTTCACTCTGAAACCCGAACGGCGTCAGCGTGCGGTTGTAGGCACCCGAGCGCGCGATGCCGCAGGCGAACAGGTCCGTGTGCGCCAGCAAGTTGGCCGTCATGAACGCCCCGTAACTGTGGCCTGACACACCAAGGCGCTTGCAGTCGATGCAGCCTTCCTTCGTCAGCGCCGCCACCGCCGCCCGCGCGTTCTGTTGGATCTGCAGCACGAACGTGTCGTTGGCGGAGAGTTGCGGACCGACGATCGGCATCGCCGCATCATCGAACACGGCGTAGCCAGCGAGCAGCAACGACAGATGGGAACTGCCACCGATGCGCAGGTAGCGATGCGGAGCGGCCCGCACTTGCCCGGCGTCGCTGGCTTGCGAGTACTCGAGCGGGTAGGCCCACACCAAGCAGGGCAGCTGCTGGCCTTCCTGGTAGCTCGGCGGCAAATACAGCGTGCCACTGAGCGGCACGCCGTCCTCGCGGGTGTAGCGCAGCAGTCGCTTGGTGATGCCACGGGTCGCGGCGGCCGTCGCATCAGGGAACGTCAACATGGTCGTTCGTTGGTTGGTCGAACGATCGATCACCACCAAGGCCGGTGAGTCCGTCGGTGACTCGCTGCGCACCAGCAGGCGCTGCCCCGCGGCATCGAGGAACCCGACGAACACTTCATGCCGCCCGGGCTCGGCGTGGAACAGGCGTTCCTTCTTGCCGGTGGCCACATCCCACGCATCGACGAAGGGGCGATTGCCCTGCGGCGAGGCGCCATCGCCGGCCAAGAACAAGCTCGCACCACGCATGCGCAACAAGCTCTGTCCAGCCACGGTGCGCTCCGTGATCGCCCGGCCTGGATCCCCATACGCATCTTGCGTCGAACGTTCGTAGAGCTGCACCCCTGGCCGCGCCGCGTCCTTGGCGTCGTACTGCCAGATGCGCTGTCGGCGCGTCTTGCGGTCCATCTCGGTCACCATCACGAACGTGCCGTCGCCGCCGTATTGACCACCCGCGATGCGATGCTCGGTCTTGAACCACGGTTCTGGCACCCCGGTTGGTTCCGCGAGCCGAACGACCAGATCGCGATGTGGCACCTTCGTATTTGGATCACCGCCGTCCAACGCCTCGCTCCACGACAGCGTGTGCGACAACACCGGAATCCAATCGATGCCGCGCGGGCCCGTGGGCACGCCACCGATCGGCACCGCATCGCGCAACGGTAGCTTTGCCACTTCGCGCAGCAGCTTGCCGTCGAGCCCGAGCACTTCGACCACCCGCGCAAACGAACCCAGCGGCAGCACGTACGAGAACGGCCGCACCACGCGCTCCGTCAGCAGCATCGCGCCATCGGGTGAGGCGTCGACGCGATCGAACATGCCGGGCGTGCCCAGTTTCACAGCCTGCCCAGTCGCCGTGTCGAAGATCGCCAGTTGGCTGCTCGCGTAGTGCACCAGCAACTCTTCATCGTGCGGATCCTGCAGCAGATCCTGGAAGGTGCGCACCGGCGCCTTCTCTCCCTTCACCGCGACTTGCACCTGCGGTCCGGTCGGCACCAGCGGGCGAACGGGAGCCGCCCGACCGGTGACGAGCGGCAGCAGCAGTCGCTGCTGATCTGGCAACCATTGCACGCCGGCGCGCAGCACGTTGTTGATCTTCACACCCTCGATGCGCTTGGGGGGTGCTGTCGCTGGATCCGCCAGCCACAACTCCGCCCCCGCTTCGCTAGCGCGCACCAGGGCGAACGCGCGATCGTCGGCGGTCCAGATCGGCCCGCTCCAGTGGCCAGCCGGAATCGCCAGCGGCAGTTCGTCGCCGCTTTGCACCGAACGCAAGGTCATCGCCATCACCCGCGTGCCGAGCTGCGGGCCGTGGCTGACCGGATCCACCCGCAAGCCTGCCAACTTCAAGTGGGGCCGCGCCACCACTTCGAGTCCTGGCAATGGCTCGCGCGTGGTCAACATGAGCCATTGGCGATGCGGCGACAAACTCGCATCCGGCGGCGGTGGCGCTTCGACCAACTGCGCAATCGCGACGGGCGGGCGCAGCCAACTGCTCGGCGCTCCCTCCTGTGCTAACGCTGCTGCAGCAAGCCAACCAACCGCCAGCAGAGACGACGCTCGTGAGCACCCGTTCATGCCGCAATGAAACGGAGGGCCGCAGGCGCGCGCACTCTGATTCTCGACCCGACCGCAGTTTCAGCGCGTGGCGATGCGGTCGAGGCACTCGCGGTGCTTCTGGGCGAAGGTCTCGCGAAAGTCGAGGCCGTCGACGAAGTCGAGACGGCTATCGGAGGCGCGGCGGCTCAACAGCTCGGCGTCGATCAGGTTGAACACGATCTCGCCGAAGTCGCCCGAGCGGCGCACGCCCCAGCGATCGAACACGAGCGCGGCCATCGGCCCGAACTGATCGCAGGCATATTCCTTGATGCCTTGCAGCAGTTCACGACCACCCACGTGGCGCTCCTCGCCCGACATCGACTCACGACCAAGGTGGGTCATCGTCCAGTCGAGCGCGTCGAGCACGAAGTAGTAGGCGTGGCGCGAGAAGCGACGGTCGCGTCGGCGCACGATCTGAATCTTGTCTTCGAGTATGTCTTGTTCAGCAGCGGCCATCGGCACGATTCCTCCGAGGACGAAACGGCGTGGAAGCCACGCCGTCATCGACACATCCGGAACCGCCCTTGAGCACGACTGAGTGACCGCCCAGCCGCACCCTACCGCGCTTCACCACTCCCGACGTCACGATCCCCTCGTGGGCCGAGTTCAGTTGCCTGCGAACGACACGAGACAGGCAGTCAGTACTTGCTCGGGCGGGATCATGAGATCGAGATCCCGTTCGGCAGCAAGCGTGAGTTCCAGCCACGTGGTCCATGGTTCTGCGCACGAGTCAGGGTAGGTAGCGGTCGCCGCAGCCGCAAGGGCGTCGCGCTGCTGGCGCAGGCAGGCGCGCAGCGTGCGTAGGAAGCTGCGCACGCTGTCACCGTGCAGGCGCGGCTCACTGCTGGTCGCCAGCACCGTGCGCGTGATCGCGACCGGACGCAACCTGTCGGGCTCGGCCAGCATCCCAAGCACGAGATCATGGATCTGTACCGCATGTTCGGTGCAGGCCTCAAGAGCGGCACCGAGGCTGCCCGCGGCCAACGCCAGGGCGGTCGGGAAGCGAGCACTTTGGTTCGGCATTCTGGCCGAAAGTTCCCTTGTGATGGTGCCTTCGTCGAGTGGCCGCACGCGCAAGCGCTGCACACGCGAGTGCACGGTGGGCAACAGATTCTCCGGCCGCGTTGCCTCAAGCAGCAGGAAGGTCGCCAGCCCCGGCTCCTCCAAGGTCTTTAACAACGCGTTCTGCCCCTCCTCGCCGAGGCAGTCCGCGTCCGCGATCACCAGCACTCTCGCGCGCCCCTCGATCGCATGCCGTTGCAGCTCCTCCTGCGCGCGACGAACTTGCTCCACCGTGACCACGTAGAAGCTCTTCTTCCACGCTTTCTTGTCGGCTTCGTCCTGGGCGAGGTCGAGCAAGTGCACATCGGGGTGCAACCCGTTGGCGATGCGTGAGCACGTGCGGCACACGCCGCACGGCCCATCCGGATCGAGATCCGAAGGACACAACAGCGCCGCGGTGAAGTACTCGATGACCGTGGTCTTGCCACCGCCGCGCGGCCCTTCCACCAAGAACCCATGCGGCAACTGCCCTCGTCGCGCCAACTGCAACCAACGCGACAGCGCTTCGCCCTGGCCCAAGGGCGACACCAAGCGCCGCTTCGATGGCTCCGCCCCAGCAGCCGCTGAGGCATTGCTGCGGCCTTCCCGCAACCACCGCGCACTCACGGCAGCATCCTGAGCAAGTGGGCACGCAGATCTTCTTGCACGGCGAGAAACGGCCGCGCCGCGTCCACCACCAGCGCCCGTCGCTCCAACGTCGCCGCCTGCACGAACCCAGCGCGCACCCGTTCGTGGTACGCAACCGAACGCAACTCGATGCGATCGTTGGCGCGCGCCCGCCGACGATCCATCGCCACCGCGGACGGCACATCGAGCACGAACACCGCATCCGGCAGACAACCGCCGTGCACACGCCGCGTCAGATCAAACACCCAATCCACTGCCAGCCCCGGTTGCATCGCCAAGGCTTGGTAGACCACGGTCGACAGGTAGCCGCGTTCGGCCACGACGATCTCGCCGCGGGCTCGCGCTGGCGCAATCTGCTGATGCACCAACTCACCGCGCGCCGCGGAGAACAACAGCACTTCGGTGATGGCTTGCAGTTCGCCGGTCAAAGGCGATAGCAGCAGATGCCGCAGCGCTTCCCCCACGGGCGTCGAACCAGGCTCCCGCACGTGCAGCACCTGGTGGCCCATAGTGCGCAGCCACGCACACAGCGCCTCCGCTTGCGAACTCTTGCCACAGCCGTCGGGACCATCGAGCTGCACGTATGGGCTCATGCCGGGGAGACTCATGCAGGGAGACTCATGACAGGTCTGCCACCAAGGCGCGCAGTTCAGCCGAATCAGCCAACTCAGTCTGCAACGACAGCGCCATGTAACTGACCGCCGCCCGCGTGCGGCCACCGAGGAACCTGCCGACTTCGCTGCCCGACAAGCCCTTCTGCAGACACAAGTACGCGAGCACCTTGCGCGCCCGACTGACCGCGCGACCCTGCCGCTTGCCTGGCAACTCCTGCACAGCCACCGCACACTTGACGGCGACCTGGTCGCGCAGCGTCGCGAAGATGCGCGCCGGATCGATCAAGGCGAGATACTTCGGCGGCAGCGGGGCGCCGCGTTGGGCCGCCCATGACGCCCGCAATTCGGGATAGCCGCCGACACAATTCTGCGCCAACGACTCCACCGCACTGGCGCGCCCGTTGCGCGACGGCGCCCCTTCAAGCGCGCGCAGGTAACGAAGCCGCGCCAAGGGCCCTGGCCGTTCAATCGACGCGACGAAGCCCGCCAGGCAAGACGTCGAGAGCGTCGTGTCGGTGTCACGGATGTCGTTGGGGTGCCAACGCGACGCGAGCAACGTCGGCGACGCCAACTCCCCGCGCGCGCGCAACGCCGCCAACACGAACTGCTGCAGCTTCGGCTTGCCAGCGATGCGATGGAACTCATCGAGTACTAACGGCCGGTCCTGCGCCAACTCCGCCGCCAACTGTTCGACCCGACCTTCCTGATGCACCATCTGGAAGGCTTTCAGCAGTCCGGGCAGATCAAACCACAGGGCACCTGGCAAATGGCGGCCATCCGCAGCCCGCGTCGCTTGCTGAGCCCGCCACCACCGCAGCAAGAACGTCTTGCCGACGCCGCTGGGTCCATGAAAGCAGAACAGGTTCGACGGCAGCGGCCGTCCGGCCCCGAGGCTCTTCAGCACCAGCCACGCGGTGCGATTGCTGTCGTCCACAACGGGCTGCTGCGGCGACACCTCGAGTTCGTCAAAGGACGCCACCTCCCGCACCTGCAACTCAACCGTCAGTTGCGTGCCGAAGTCATGCGACAGCACATCCTGCAACAGCGGCCGAAACAACGTGCGCACGCGGTCGGCGGCCATGCGGTTCTGCGCCTCGAGATAGACCGTGCCGCGCTCGATCATGACCGGCCGCAGCTCGGCGATCCAAGACGTGTAGGCGGCTGCACCGGCCCGCTCACGCAGCAGGTCCTGCACACGCATCCAGCATTCTTCGAGCAAAGGCAGCATGGCAACGTGACGACGGCCGACCACACGCAGCGATCGGGGGAGCAAACGCTAGTGCATTGTCACTTGCCTCGCCACTCTTGCATCAGCTGCTTGCCGAGCTCCGCCGCCTCGCTACCCGCTGCCTCTTTTTCGATCCGCCCCAACAATTCAAGCGCCTTCTCTGCATCACCCAGTTGGTGCCGCAAGCGGGCGGCACGCAACCAGAGATCCCCACGTTCGGCGAGCTCGCTTGGCGCATCGACCGCGGGCCGTTCCGAGCCTGGCGGCAGATAGCGGCGGTCAAAGGTCGGACTCACCGCCGCGGCGACTTCAAACTCGCGCGCGGCTTCGGCGGGCTTCTTGAGTGCCTCCATGCAGTCCCCCAGCCGCACGTGCAGTTCGCGATGGAAGGGATCGATGCGGTTGCACTCGATCAGGTACCGTGCTTCTTCGCCGCGATTGCCGGCTTCCCGTTCAAACTCCGCCAGGGTGTAACGCGGCGTGAAAGCGCGGGCGGAGCGACGACAGAAAGCCTTCATCTCCATTTGGGCTTGGGTGCGGTCCTCGCGGTCCCGGTAGAGCTTGGCCAACAACAACTCGGGCGAAGTCTGCTGGTCGGTGCACAGCGGCCAACAGGCCTTGGCGCGCTGCCACTGGTCGATCGCCCCCTCTTCGTCGCCGCTCGCCAACATCGCCTTGCCGCAGGTGATGCGCGAGTCGAAATCGTCGGCACCGGCCGCGAAGCCGCGCCGCCAGCAATCGAACGCGCCTTCGACATCCTTTCGCCGCCGCAACAATTCCGCCCGCACCAGCAGCGCTTGCCCGTGCTCTGGATCCACCCGCAGAACGTCCGCCAACCAACGCCCCGCATCGACCGGGTTGTCGCGATGCAAACAGGCCCACGCGAGCTCCACGCGCGCCTGCACGTTGGTGCGGTCTTGGGCCGCCTTCACCGACAGCCGCTGCATCGACGCGTCGTCAAACCGCGGCACCAGCCGCATACCGCGCAGCTTGTCGCGCTGCACGAACTCGAGGAACTGCCGATCGAAGTCGCGCGACGGCATGCCGAGCGCCTTCTGGAACGCTTCCTCGGTGTCGAGGTCCTCGCCGAACGCGCGCAACAGGTCGAGGGCTTTGTCGAAGCCGCGGTTCTGCTGGATCCACTCGATGACCAGCCCACCTTGGTAGTAGCCGAACAAGATGCGCGGCCCACGAAACAGCCGGTTCATCAAGTGCACCGGCGGGATGTCCTGGTTGTGAAACGCGTCGAGCAGGTCGCGGTCCATACCGCGCTCCCACGACGGATCGCGCGTCTTCTCTTCGTAGACTGAGAAGCCTTCGGTCAACCAGCGCGGCACACGGTTGTTGCTGAGGCCGAGCGTCAGCACGTGCGTGTACTCATGCCACGCGGTGGCTTCCCACATGAAGTCCTGCCGCCGCAGATCGTTGTCGACCGGCGACACCAACGTGATCAGGCGACCAAAGCAGGCCCCGAGCGCCGTGAACCCGCGGAAGCCGATCGTGCGCACCGAGAAGTCGTCCCAGGTATGCAGCACTTCGATCTTGGTTGGCTGGTTAGGACGCCAGCCGTACTTGGCGCCAAGCACTTCCGCCGCTTCCAACTGGATCGGCAGCAAGTACGCCGTCAGCACCTCGCTGTCCAGGCGATGCATCTGCACGCGGAAGTGCTCGTTCTCCACCACCGTGTACTCGGTGTCGAGCAGGGCCTGCACCGCCATCGCGTTGTTGCGCCACGGATCGTTGACGCCCGCCGCCAACTGCTTGGCGCGATCGAGCAGCTCCTTCGCTTGCTTGCCGTCGCCGGTGTAGATGTGCGCCTTCGCCATGCCGTGCAGCGTCGCCAAATCATCCGGGGCCGCCACCAAAGCCGCCGCAAAGAACGGCAGCGCATCGGCGAACCGATACAACGCCACCAAGTGGTCGGCGAGAATGCGATCGCACTCGTGCCAACCGGGATCACCAGCCAACGCGCGCGCGCGAAAGGCCTCGTAGCTGTCGCGATCGTGCAGCAACCACGCCGCCGCCGCCCGATGGCACAGGGCGATGCGGTCGTTGGCGTCGATCTTCAACGCCGCGTCGAACAGCTTCGCCGCGTCGCGGTAGCGGCGATCGTTGAGCACGTTGGCGGCGCGCTCGACCAGGGCTGGCACACAGCGTTCGTTGCGATCCAGGGCCCGCTCGAGAAAGCGTTCGGTCTTGCCGCCATCGAGAGCCATGTTGGCACTGCGGATGTGGTACATCGCCAACAGCGCCTGTTCATCGTCCACGTACTCGTCAAGCACCTTGACGAGGTCCTTCTCGCCGCTGGGAAAGCCCCTCGCCTCGCCATAGGCCGCGAACTTCACCAACGCGTAGGTCGTGCGCGCCTCCGGGCGTTCGGGCGCCTTGGCCAAGCTATCGATCAAGGCGCGACTGGCGGCCTCCAGGTTCTTGCGGCCACCCAACAACAACAGCGACCGCCCCTGGAACGCCAACTGCACGGCATCCGTCGACGTCTGCTCGCCGTTTTGCTGCCACAGGGCGCGCGCCGCCACTCGCCGCCCGTCGGCCGCGAACACCTCCCCGAGTTCGTGCCTGGCCTGCAGGTCGGCGGCATCCTTGGCGACCAGCGCTTCGAGCAACTTCGCGGCTTCGGCATACTTGCCGAGGCGACGCTTGCCGGTGGCCAATAGCAACACGGTAGGCCGCTGGCTCGCCAGCTCCGGCCGCGCCTTCTCGATGGCGGCACAGACGTCTTCGTACGCACCGCGCCGCAGGGCAATGGTCCACAAGCCAAACTCCGCCGCGTCCACCAGTGCGATTGGCCGTTTCGCGTCCTCTTCTTCCCCGATCAGGTCGAGCAACTCTTCGAAGGCACTCTGCGCCGACGTCAGCTCACCGCGTCGCATCTTCTTCTGCGCCGCCTGCAGCATGGCGGCAAAGTCCTCCGGGTCGTCTTGGGCGGCGAGCCCACTGGCCACGGCGAGAAGTGCGAGCAACAGACCGGAGCACGACCAGAGGCGGGAGCCAACCATGCGTCAGCGAACATACTGCGGAACGCGGTCCGGTGTTGGCGGCAATCGCCCTCGCGTACGACCCAGTCCGCCACGCGGCGCGTAGAGTCCGCCGTCATGGCGAACAACCAGGCCGAGTACTACCGCGGCGTGGAAGCTGCGGGTTCTGCGGTGGCGGCACTGCCGACGGTTGCGGCGCAGGCCCGCGCCACCGCCGTGCACGCCATCAGCGACGACCTGTTGCGCGACACCAGCGCCGTCGCCGAGCGCGCCTGCCGAGTTGGCTGCAGCCACTGCTGCCACTTTCCAGTTGGGGTGACGTTCGGCGAAGCCCTGGCTGTCGCCGAAGTGGTGCGGGCCAGCAGTGCACTGACGGCGAGCTTGCACCGGGAACGCGCCGCCAGTGCCGCCCTGCCCTGGGCGCAACTCGTTGGCCGCGCCTGCCCGTTCCTGGTGCAAGGCCACTGTGCGGTCTACGCGGTGCGGCCGTTGCCTTGCCGAGCCTTGGCCAGTCGCGATGCGAACGCGTGTGCGGCCGTGTTGCACGGCGCTAAGGGCATCGAGGTGCCCCGCGATGACGAGGCCTATTGGCGCGGGCTTGGCGCGGCCGCCATCTTGGCCGCGGACCATCCGGCCGGCAGCCGCGAGCTGCGTTCGGCGGTCGCCGCGTTGCTTGCCGAGAGCAGCGCGGCGGCGTTTGCGACGGCGCAGCCCACCGACTGAATCACCGCATCACCACGTCACCCGATCTGTTCGAACTGCGCCACCGCCTGCCGCCACGCGTCGGGAATCGGGGTCGGATGCATCGCGGCATCGACAAACACCAACACCGCATGGGCGGTCACCAACACTTCGTTGTGGGCGCGCACTTCGTAGTCCATATGAAAGCTCGACGTGCCAAGTTTGCCCACGCAGGCCGCGACCTCGACCTTCATCGCCATGCGGCCGGGCCGCAGGAACTTGACGTTCGCTTCCGCCAAGACGAACGGCACGTGGTGCTCCACCATCAACCCAAGATGCTGGAAGTACAGGTAGCGCGCCTGCTCCATCAAGCTCAGGTAGGTGGCGTTATTGACCACCCCGGCACTGTCGATATCCACCCAACGCAACGGCACTTCAGCGGCGAACCGGAAGAACATGCCCGCTATCCTGCGCGCCGCCGAGACGGAACGCGACGCTTCGTTGCCGGAAACAGTTCGTAGGGAGCGTTCCTCGCCTTCGCTCGTCCACGGACCTCGCATGCGCTACCGACTGACCGCCAGCTGGATTGTCGTCGCCCCCATGTTCTGCCTCGGTACTGCGGTGGCGCAGTCCGGCTCGCTCGTCGAGCGTGGTTCGCCGCTGCACGTGGTCGAACCGGACGCCACCGACCGCGACCTGCGCATGACCCCGGTCGTGCGCGCCGTGCAGCGCGCCGCCGATTCTGTCGTCAGCATCTACCTGGAAAACCAGCTGGCCGGCCGCGGCGAACCGCGTACCGAAGGGCAAGGCTCGGGCGTGATCCTGGACGAATCGGGACTGGTCATCACCAACTGGCACGTCATCGCACCGCTAGTGCTAGGTGGCGCCCGCGGCAACGTCGAGGCCGTCATCAAGCTGCGCGACGGTCGCACCCGGCAAGCGAAGGTGCTGTCGTCGTCCGCCAAACGCGACCTGGCGCTGTTGCAGCTCAAGCTTCAGGGTGAGGAGAAGGTCAAGCCCATCGAGATCGGCCGTTCCGGCACCTTGATGATCGGCGAGACCGTCATCGCCATCGGCAACCCACAAGGGCATGCCAACACCGTCACCAGCGGCGTGCTGTCGGCGATCGACCGTTCCATCCGGGTGCGCACGCCTGACGGGGAGGTGCGTGATTACTCCGGCTTGATGCAGACGGATGCAGCGATCAACCAAGGCAATAGCGGCGGCGCCCTGCTCGACATCACCGGTCGTCTGATCGGCATCAACAACGCCATGGCGATGGGAGCTGAAAACATTGGCTTTGCGATTCCCATGGACACAGTGCGCGAGGAGTTCCAGCGCGAGTTGCTGCAGAGCATCAGCTTTTCTGGCGCCGCGGAACTATGGCTCGGCATCGAAGTGGCCGACCGCGATGGCACGGTCGTCGTCGACAAGGTTGTGTTTGGCAGCCCGGCCCAACTCGCGGGCGTGCAGGTCGGCGATGTGCTGACGAGCATCGGCAAACAGCCGGTGAAGTCCTCGCTCGACTACCTGCGACACTTCTTCGAAGCCAGGCCGCAAGAGGCCGTGCCGCTGTTGCTGCGCCGCGACGGCCGCGAGGTCCCCGCGTCACCGATGCCGGTGTCTCGCGATGAAGGGCTCGTGCTGACGACGATCGGCGCCGCCGCGCACCAGATCGACTACGAAGCCGACGCCGCCCTGGTGCGCAAAGCCACGATCGCTTTCAACGAAGGCAGGCGTAACCAGCGAGTGCGGTTGCCGTCGATCCTGCAACTGCACACGGTGCATCCAGATGGCCCCGCCGCCGCCATTGGCTTGCAGGCCGGCGACATCGTCTTGTCGGTGATCGTGCGCCAAGGTTTTGCCGATCGCGAAGTGCCCCTGACCACGCTGCGCGACTTCGCGACGCTGCTCGACCAGAACCGCGGCAAGAGTCTGCGCATCGGCATTCTGCGTGGCGACGACGCGCTGCAAGGCACCCTCGACGTCAAGAAGACGCGCAACTGATCACCGCCACAGCCACTGGCAGCGTGCCAGCAAGGTGAGCTGCGTTGCCAAGTCGGGATCGTCAGGGTTGGGCATCGCCGTGATCGCGGCCCGCACCGTGGCGCGACGCAGCAAGCGCTGCAGATCTACGGGCGCCAACACCTCCAACAAGAACGCGGCCTCGGCGGTGCCTTCCTCGCGATGCTCGGCAAAGGCCGTCGGTCCGACTACGCGCCAATGGGTCGGCAGCCCTTGCCCGTGCTTGCCGATGCGATCGATCAGCATGCCTTCGACCGCCGCGACCTGATCCGACAACCGGGCGTTGGCGCGCCGCGCCAGATGCCGCCGCAGGGCTGGCAACAACAAGCCACCGCTGAGCCAACCGCGTTCGAAGTAGACGCCGCCGCCGACTTCCCCCTCGCCAAACCGGAACGTGCGCGCGACCGCGTCAAAGCGCCGCGAGATGGACGTCGCCAAGCGATCGGCAGCGCGCGCGATCTGCGGATCTTCGGCTGCTGTCAACAACGTCTCGAGTTCCAGCAACGGCCACGCGTAGTCGCGCAGACGTTCGCGCGGGCCGGTGCCAGTTGGCGGGCACGCCGCCAAGGCGAGGCCGAGGTTGTGCGCCGCCACCAGGTGCGCGTCGTCGGCGGCGAGCAGACCCTGCCACAGCAAGCCCTGCAGCCACGTATGCCCGGGCTCCGGTTGGCCAAGTCGATGATCGGTGCCGTGAGGGAAGGGCAAGCCGCTGCGGGCGTCGATGTCGCGATCGAGCAAATGCTGGGCGCTGCGGCGCGCGCGCACGAAGCAGTGCGCATCGGCGAGCCCAATCGCGCAGTGCAACAACGCCAACGGCGTATCGAACTCGAGATTGGTCACCACACCGCCGCTGCGCGCATAGTCCCCCGCCCCACGCACGCCCGGCAACTCGCACAGACGCGGCAACACCCGCGCCACATGCGCGCGCAACGCCTTCGTCACCGCCCCGCCGCCGCCAAGCGGCGGCATCAGCCCGCAGCTCACGTAGGTTGCCCGTGGCAACCGACACACCACGGCGGCGCGCTCGGCAAACCCTTCGCTGCAAATCGTGCGCGCTTCGCCGCTGGCGAAGGTCTCGCCATCGATCGTGGTGGCCGCCGTGAACGACAGCCGGGTGCGGACATCGACCGTGCCACAGCTCCAATGCCAGCGTTCGACCCGTTCGCGGCCCTCTAACCGCACCTCTTCCGTTTCGTCGCGCACGAACGCCGGCCCACGCCCATCGGCATGCGGACCACCGCCGCCGGCACAGATGCGCACCGTGCCCGGCGGTCCTGTGATCGCGATCTCGATCCACACCGGATCGGCGTCGGCCTTGCCGATCGGCAACCGCCGCCATTGCAGAGTGCCCTTGCCTTCGAGCCGCAGGCCCGACGACAGCACGGACAATGGCAGCGGCGCGCCAAAGCGCACCGGTCGTCCATCGAGCGGAACCACCAACAAGGCGGGGGCGACCGCCACCAAAAGCAGTGCGAGTGTGATCACGCTGCAATGGGGCACGCGCCGCCCGCGCGGTGGCACTTCGGTCACAAATCTTCCGCAGCGGGCCGCCACACCGCTCAGTCGGACCATTCACTGCGCAGCAAGGTGCCGCCTTGCTGCAACCAAGCCAGCCAACTGTCGTGGTATGGCGCCGTCAATTCGGCCGCCATCTCGGCGCGTTCCATCCAGCGCACCGCCAACACTTCGTGGCCTGGCTGTGGTTCGCCCGGCTCGACGTCGACGCCGAAGAAGAACGAACGCCACGCCTGCACGCGTTTGCCCGATCGCCGCCGCTGCCCTTCTTGCACAAACAAGAACCGCGGCGTGCCCCGCACGATGAGCCCGGTCTCCTCGCGCAGCTCGCGCGCCAACGCTTCGTGCAGCAGTTCTCTCGCTTCCACACGGCCGCCCGGCAGATCCCAAGTGCGCACCGAAGCTCCCCCGATCGTGCGCTGGTTGCCGACCAACAGGAACTGCTCGCCGCGGGTCACGACGCCAAAGGTGCCGAGAAAGTCCGCGCGAAACACGTCGCTCATGTTCGGCATCAGACGGGCAGCAGGCGACGCGAGCAACGCGCCGACCCGCTCAATCGGCAGCGCGTTGCATGCGGAAGATGCCCTGGTTGAACGGCAACGCCGAGGCTCCCACGACCTGGAACATGCCAACATCCACGCGCAGCGTCAGCCGTTCCCCCACCGCCGTCAGCAGCACGTCCGGGCTACTGCCGACCACCGTGCGCAACGCGAACTGGAACTCTTCGCCAACGAACTGCACCGGCCCCTCAACCATCACCGGCAGCGGCCACAGATCCCCGAGATCGAGCAGCCCATCCAGTTGCACGAAGCCGCTGCGCACCGACTGCACCAACGACAGGTCGAAGGCACGCACCGGCGCGCCGATCACCGCCAGTTCTGCCTGCCACGAGCCACCGAGGTCCAACACGACGGGCAAATCCCGTTGCCGCGTCGCCGACCAAGTGCCGAGGTCGGCTGGGCATTGGAACGTGCCGAGCAACTGCCCTTCGCCAGCCAGCGACGCCGCCAACACCACCACGCCGTCGGCGCGTAACGCAATCGACTCACCGCTCAACACCAACTCGTAGACACGCGGCTCGACACAAGGATGGTCGAACTGCACCTGCACAATCGGCTGGTCCTCGAACGCCTGCACACGCACGAGCACATCCCCGCTGGTCGTTGCCGCCGACGCATTCGCCGAGGTCCAGGTGCCGGACCACTCGCCGAGCAAGGCAGTCGGCACGACCTGAGGCGAACGCACCGACTTGACGTCGAGGTCACCGCAGGCTGCAGCCAACCATGAGAGGGAGATGGCGACGAGGTATCGCATGGTCAACCGGGCTATCCCGGTCGTCGGTCATGGTAACGAACTGCGTTGGTCTTGCGCAGTCAGGTAGTAGCGCAGCAGCGTGCTGGCGACGGCGGCCGGCGCGAACTCGTCCACTGCCGCCCGCGTCGGCGCCGCCGAGCCAGCCAACACCGCGCGCACCGCCGCGGCCAACCCCGCCGGCCCCGATGCCACCGGCACCAACACCCCGCGGCCTGCCGCCAAGGCGTCTCGCACCCCCGGCACGTCGTACCCAACCACTGGCACGCCGGCGCGAAACGCTTCCACCGCGACCAGCGGCAACCCTTCCCGCACACTCGGCAAAACCAGGGCGTCATAGGCCGACAGCCAGGAAGCGACGTGGGCCTGCGGGCCGCGGAAGGTCATGTGCAAAGGCGCCACTTGGGCCGCTAGCGAGGTGAGGGCTTTGCGTTCTGGCCCATCGCCAACCACGTCCCCATACACACCGCCGAGTTGGCCCACCATCTCGACGAAGTGCGCCACACGCTTGATCGGAACCAGCCGACCGACACAAACGACCCGCGGCTCGACCCCAAGACTCAGGTGATGCCGCGCCTGGGTTCGTGACAACCTTGGCACCAACGGCACCGCCGGCGGCACCACGACCAAGCGATCGCGCGCGGCGACGCCGGCTGCCGCCAGTTCCTCCGCACAGCTCGCGCTGACCGCAAACAACAGGTCACTGCGCCTAGCCCAACGCCGCTCGAGCCAACGCAGCCACATCGCGAGCGGTGGCGAGAAGTAGTCCTGCAGCACATGGCCATGGAAGGTGTGCGCGATCAAGGCACCGCCCTCGGCCCAGGCCGCCTGGCGACCGAGCCACCCGGCTTTGCTGGTGTGCGTGTGCACAACCTCGGGACGGAACGTGCGCAGCAACTGCCGCAGGCCGCGCACCGCTTGGCGATCGCGCCATGGTCGCACGCCACGCTGCATGGCATCGACTTGCACCCACCCGGACGCCTGCTCGCCCGCGCCCAGGGCTTCTTCCCAGGTAAGTTGCGGCACCGCACCCGCGGCGGGTGACAACATGGTCTCCCCGGCATCGACGATGCCCGTCACCAACAACGTCGTCGCGCCGAGTTCGCGGTGCGCGTGCCACAGGGCAATCGCTTGCCGCGTCGGGCCACCGAGGTTGGGGCGCGTCAACACGCGCATCACGCGCACACTCATCGCCGCATCATGAAGGCGACCGCCGCCGCCGTCATGCAGCGAGTTGCAGCCACGTCAGCAAGTAGAGGTGCCAGCCAAGCAGCACGGTGTAGCCGATCAAAACGATCGCCAAGCCGATACGCGCCGACCGGAAGTGCTTGGTGAGGATCAGGAACGCGCAGGCCAACCCAATGCCCAAGGTCTTCAGCAGCAAGAACGGCCACGGCTGCACGCTGAGGTCGAGCACCATCTGCACGACCGGGTTCATCTCCTTGCCGCCATGCGACAAGAACAACAACGTGAACCACGCATCGAGCAGGTTGAGCGCGATGATCGCCATCACCACGACCAGCATGCGCGGGCCATGCACATCGACGAACGCACCGTTGCGTTCGTCATCGCGGCGGATGGTGCGGCGACGACCGCCGAACAACGCATAACGGCTGTACATCGGCGTCGGGCGTTGCCGTCGGTCGCTGCGCACCCGCAGCTCAGGCTGAGTGGCTACCGCCGCACTTCGCACTTCCCCGGACACGACACTCGCGGTCACGATGCTGGTCACGCAGGAAGGGTAGCCCGGATTACCGAATGCGGTGCAACCGCAGTCCCACCAGCACCGCCAAGGTGCGGTGGCAGCGGTCTCAGATGAACTTGGTCAGCCCGGGAATCGCGACCTGGGCGGCGGGCGGCGCGTCCTCCCATCGCAGGGGTTCTGGCACCAGCACTTCCTTGCTCGCCAACGCTTCCTGCCACGTCACGCGCTGGCCGGTGTAGGCCGCCATGCGGCCCATGATCGCCATCAACGTGCTCTTGCACATGTAGTCGCCATTGTCGATGCGCTTGCCGGCGTGCAGCGCTGCGAACATTTCGTCGTGTTCGTTCTGGTACATGTCGCGGTTCTTGCCCGCGTACTTCCACTCGTTCTTGCCGGTGATCTGGTGCAAGAACACGTTGGCCCGCCCCTCGCTGCCGAAGATGTACTCGTTGACGTCGCGCGCGCAGCCATCTTGCTGACGGCAATGGCTAAAGCCGCGCGTGCCGTCCTCCCATTCGTAGATGGTCGAGAAGTGGTCGAAGACGGTGCCGAACTTGGCGTCGGTGCGCTTCTGCCGACCACCTAGCGAGGTCGCCGCGATCGGGTAGATGTCGCGCTTGATCCACGCCATCACGTCGAGCGTGTGAATGTGTTGCTCGGCGATCAGGTCGCCCGACAGCCACGGGTAGTAGAGCCAGTTTCGCAGCTGCCACTCCAGGTCCGTCCACTGCGGCTGGCGATCGAAGCTCCACAACTCGCCCGTGAGGTAGTTGCCCTGCATCGCCAGGATCTCACCGATCGCCCCTTCTTGCAGGCGTTGCACGATGGCGCGGCGGCCGTCGTGGTAGCGATAACACAGGCCACTGACGATCGAGACGCCCTTCTTCCTGGCCAACTCGCAGGCCGCCATCACGCGCCGCACGCCAGCGGCGTCGGTCGCGATCGGCTTCTCGGCGAATACGTGCACGCCCTTCGCCACCGCGTGCTCGATCTGCAGCGGTCGAAAGGCGGGCGGCGACGCCAGCACCACGACATCGACGCCGCTCGCCAACACCTGATCGATGGCATCGATGCCGACGAAGCGCCGCTCGGGCGGCACCTGCAGTTGGTCTTGCAACTTCGCTTCGGTCAGCGCTTCGGTGATGCCTTCGAGGCCCTTCTCCAAACGATCGACGAACGCCTCGCCGATGGCGTAGAGCACGTTGTCCTTGTGCGCCCGGACCGCTTGCACGGCGGCGCCACTGCCGCGCCCACCGATGCCGACGACACCGATCTTCAACTTGCCGCCACCTTGGTGCACCGGCATCGCCGCGCGCAGGGCGTCGAGGGAACCGCTGGTGGTGATCGCCGCCGCGGTCACCGCGGAGGTCTTCAAGAACGAGCGGCGCGAAGGCTGATGGGTCATGAGGTTCTGTTGGGGCAGCGAGCAGCGAGCACGTTAGCTGGCACCTGCCTGCTCACAAGCAGGCAGTGCGTGTCGGCCGGAAGGAACCGATGGCGTTCTCGTCACAGCCGCATGCATAAGCCTGTTCTGTCGTTGCTCGTGGCGCTGCTGCCCGGTTCCTGCATCACGTCCCCTGGCACCGACAGCTCAGACACGCACGTCCTCTTGCTCCGCCACGTCAGCGCCGCCGAAGTGGCGCCCATCCTAGAAGAGGTGTTGCGGCCATGCTGTTGTGGGCGGACTGGCCAAACGATCGCGCTCGCCGAGGTCCTGACCGTCGGCGTATCCTTGCGGGTGGTGGCAGATCCGACCCGCAATGCGCTGCTGGTGTCCGGCACTGACGAGCAGGTTCGCGAAGTGCGCGACCTGGTTCTGCGCCTCGACCTGCCGCCGCAGTAGGGTTGCTCGGCGCCGCGTCGGCAGCTGGACACCGCCAACCGCCCAAAAACTCGTTGCCGACGGTGACCCTGGTCGCTCGACAGGACTGGCCCACGGCCCGTATCCTCCCGGCCCCGCCTGCCCCGGCGGCCCCCGAAGCGGCTCGCCAACCCCAGCGATGCCGCGGCCCCAATCGCCCGCGACCCGATGCGCCCACTCGCTCTGCTGTTGCTGTTGTGTGCTTGCAGTTCCTTGGCAACCGACGAGCGCGACCGCCTCGCCAGTTACCAACGCAACGCCGGCTTGTTCTTCGACGGTGGCAAGTTCAACCAGGCGATGATCCAGATCGAGCGCGGCCTTGAGCTCGACCCCGCCGACTACAAGCTCAACTCGATGAAGGGCGGCATCCTGTTGCTCGCCAGCGGCGACGCCCACGGCACCGACCACAAGAAACTCGACGAAGCAACCGCCCTGCTGGAGCAACAGTTCAATACCCGCTCACCGGCGCGTCACGAACCGCACTTGCTGCTCAACTACGCGCGCGCCTTACAGAAGCAGGGCCTGCGCCACCTCGGCGAAGCGGTGCGACTGGAAGGCCAAGCCACGCGCGCCACGCCCGACGAGGTCGGTGCGATGAAGGACAAGGCGAAGGCAGACCGCGAGCAGGCGACGGCGTTGCTCGTCACCGCCGATGGGCTGCTCGCCGAATTGGTGCAGCGCGGCGAGTTGCTGCGTCTGGCCCACAACCACCGCTTGCAGATCGCCCTGCAGCGCGGCGATGACCCCGCCTTCCTCACCGAGTCGACGGCCTATCTCAAGCAAGCGGAAGAGGCGCAGAAGGTGACCAAGAAGCGCATAGAGGGCACCAAGAACGTCGACTTCGAAAATGAGCAGTTCGCCGTGTTGCGGCAACTGCGCGACGAAGAACTGCAAGTGCGCAACCTCGTCGCCGAGTTCCACTACTCGCGCCGTCAGTTCAAGGAAGCGCTGGTGCAATTGGACCGCGTGCTGCAAGCCGACCCCCGCCGCTTCGTCGACTACTACAACCGCGGTCGCGTGTTGCTCGAGCTGGGCGAGCCAGACCGGGCCAAGAGCGACTTCCGGCGATTCCTGGCCGATCCTTCGATTCCGACCAGCAGCGAGAAGGCCGCGTTCGCCATGAAGGCGATCGACCGGTGAGCGAACGGGCCACCTCGCCGGCGACGTTGCCGGGAAGTCGGCGGCTGAAGACCCAGCACCACTTTCGCGCCGTCTACCAACGAGGTCGCCGCGCCGCCGGTCCATGGCTGACCGTCGTCGCCCTGCTGCGGCGAGGACCGAATGGCGAGCCGCAAGAGAACGTGCGACTTGGGGTTTCGGTCAGCAAAGACCACGGTGGCGCCGTGCGGCGCAACAAGCTGAAGCGGTTGTTGCGCGAAGCGTTTCGCCTTGAGCGCCATCGACTGCCGCTCGGCCTCGACCTCGTGTTGATCCCGCGCCAGCGCGAAGACGACTTCCCGCTGGCGGTGCTGCGCAGTGAGATCGTGGCGTTGGTCGAACGGTCGCTGCATGCGAGTGGCAACGAACGACGACCACGGCGGCCGTCGTGAAATGGCTGCTGGCGATCCCGGTGCAGCTCTACCGGTTGCTGATCAGTCCGTGGAAGCCCGCGACGTGCCGCTTTCGGCCGACCTGTTCGCAATATGCGCTCGACGCCTTGCGGGCGCACGGGGCGCTGCGCGGCAGTTGGCTGACGGTGCACCGCCTGTGCCGCTGCCATCCGTTCACCGAGGCTGGCTTTGATCCGGTGCCGGCACGGGCGCCTCGCTCAGGGTGATTCGCTGGGTGATTCGCTGGGCCACGGGTCGACGACGGTCGCACACACCAGCACCTGGTCGTGCACCCGCAAGAGACCAATGGGGCGTTGCAGCGCCTGCAACTCGGCCTGCAGCTCATCGTCGGTGAGCAGCCAGTCGCGGCGGATTGGCGACACCACGTTGGCATTCCGTCGCGCGCGGCCAAAAAAATCGCCGCATGTGGATCGGGGCACCCCGGACCGCGTGGTCCGAGGTGCGGGCGAGGCTCGCTAGCCTTCAGCCCTTCTTCTGCTCTTGCTCCAGCTCGGCCAGCAGTTGGTCGACGGCGGCGTCCATCTTCTCGCCGCGCACACCGTTGAACCGGATCACGCCCTTGTGGTCGAGCACATAGATGGTCGGCCATCCACGCACATTCCACTTGGTCGAGATCGGGCCACTGGTGCCCTTGGGTCCATTCCAGAACGAGCGCCACGTGACGCCCATCTCTTTCTGCTTCTCGTAGTAGAGCTTCTTGTCAGCGTCACTGTTGATGCCAAGCAACGCGAAGGGCTTATCTTTCAGACGTTGCACGAGCGACCGCTCGTGCGGGATCATGGCCACGCAGGGGCCTCACCAGAATCCCCAGAAGTCCATGACGACTACCTTGCCACGGTAGTCACTGAGCTTGAACCCCACGCCATCGACGTCCTCGCCGACCACGTCGGGAGCCGTCATGCCAATCTGCAGGTTCTCTTGTTGGAACCGCGGTGCCGCCAGCCGATCGGCTAGGTCACCCGTCGCGAGCTTCTCGGCCGTCGCCATCAACTTACTCGCCTTCGCCTTCTGCTCGTCGGTCGGCTTGCCACGCTGCAGCGTGGTCGCTTGCCAATACAACGCCCAGGCCTTGACCTGATCGTGTGGGCTCTCGGCGACGATCTTGTCGAGCAGGGCGTTCCCCGCTTCTGGACCAACTGCCGCGAGCATGCCCATCGGCTTCTCCAGCAGTTCGGCCATCGCCGCACTCTTCACGAACTTCGTGCCGAGGCGCTCGACGATGCCCTTCGCGACATCCTTGTCGCCAAAGTTGCTCGCCGCGAAGGTGAGGAAGCGCAGGCCATCGTCACCGAACTGATCGGCCAACTGCAGGGCGCGTTCGCCGTGCACCTTGCCGTCGGGACGCTTCACGTCCGCCATCAACTCGCGCGCCTTGGCATTGTCCTTGGCTTTTTGCGCGGCTTTGAACTCTTCGGTCGCTTGGATCTTCTTGACCGCGTCGCGGTTGGCCTCCACTTCGGCCTTCCAAGCTGCGACCATCTTGTCGTACTCGGCCGTTGCCTTGGCTGCCTGCGCCGTTCCAGCTTGTGCCGGAACGATCACAGCCAGCGCTAGCAGCGCGAGTGCAGATCGTAGTTTGTTCATTGGGTTCCTCGCCGGACCGCGCCGGTACGCCGCCGACGTCGAGTCAGCGCGGCAAAGCATAGGGAAGGGCCACGCGGCCTCGCGTCGCGCGATGTCCCAGTCCTGTCAGACATGCTTCGCGTCGAGGCCAGTCGCCGAGCCACCGCCGACCAACTGCCCCAGCAACGCAGCGAGGCTGAGCACGTCGAGGCGGTTGTGTTCGAGGACACGATCCACGGGCCCAGTGCCATCACGAATCCAGTCCAAGAAGGCCGCAGGCGCCTCGCTGCCGGGCAAATCGTCGTGCCGTTCGAGCCCGAGCAAGCGCTGCTCCGCCGTGCGCAGACGCGTGTCGGGCCACTGCTTGCCGTACCGACGACGCACCAGATGGTAGAGATCGAGATGCAACGCCGTGAGCACCGGCACCTTCAGCTTGTGCACCGCCAGCCGCGCGGCGATGCGGTGGCGGTCGAAGCTCTTGCCGACGAACGTCACCAGCACTGGGAACTGCTGCAACCGCGCCGCCACGTGCTGCAGCATCGCCAGCTCTTCGCCGAAGTCGCGCAGGAACAACTGCTCCACCACCAACTCGTCGCCGACGACGAACCCGAGCCCGTACGCAAAGACGATGGTGCCAGCGCCGCCGGCCAGCCCCGTGGTCTCGGTGTCGAGGAACAAACACTGTTCGCTGCGCAACGTCGTGAACGCGGCGTCCTTCGCCAGCTTGCCAAGCTGAGCGCCGTCGAGGGCCAACGCTGCGCGCAAGCAGGCGGTGCCGTGCAGGGTCGACAACGCATAGCGCAGCTCGCGCCGCCACAAGACGCCGTGCGGCGTCGTCACTTCCTCGCCAGGCGGCAACGCGACCTTGGCGCGCGGTGCCGTGTCGAACTGCGCGAGCCGTCGCTGCAAGAAGCTGCGCACCCCGCCGGCTCGATCGCGCTCGGTTGAGGCTGCATGAGTCTCTGCTGCGCCAGGTCCAGCGACCCGGAACGCCCGCCGCAGCTTGTCACGCTCCGGCAAGACCATGTTCCTCCTGCGCCCCATGATTCTCCGGCACTGCGAGCGGCGTGTCATCGAGCATCGCACGCAGGATCGTCGTCGCCACCGTCTTGCTGCGCACCCCGAGGCTCGCCTGCGGCCCGACACAACACGGGCAGCCGCTGCGGCACGTGCACTTCTGCACCAACCGCAGCGCCGCGGCGAGAATCTCGCGGTGCACTCGGAAGATGCGCTCGGCGAGGCCAACACCGTTGGGGATGCGGTCGTAGAGGATCAGCGTTGGCAACCCGAAGTGCGGCTGCAAGGCTTCGGCCAGCACCTTCACGTCGCCGGGGTCGACGCGCACAAACAGCGGCACCAGACCTTGCAGCAATTCGCCGACACCTTGCAAGCAACTCGCTTCGCCGCCCTTTTGCAGACCAAGCCGCGCCACCAACTCCGGCCGCAACACCAACGCACACGCCTCGGTCTCAAACTCCTCGGGCGGCAGATGGATCTCGCCGATGCCGACGTTCTCGCGGGTATAGAACTTGATCTTCTTGAAGGCCGTAGCCAGCGTGCTGACGTGCACTTCCCCGCGGTGCGCGGTGTACGTCGCATGCCGCTCTTCTTCGTCGAGGTGCAAGATCTTGACCTCCGTCTCGGTGTCGGCCTCGGTGTAAAAGTCCGCATCGATGAGCCGCACGAACGCGCGGCGGTCTTGGAAGTCAAAGCGCTCGACCAAGTAGGTATCCCCCTGGTGGCCGTAGATCGCGCCGGCGTACACCTCGGTGATCGCGGACGGCCGATCGATCTCAGCCAAGATCTTCTTCGACTCGACGTCCTGGATCGTCACGTTGTCCATGTCGGCCGCGGTCAAGCTGACACCTTCGGCCGGGTAGGTGCGGTCGGCGTAGTGATAGCGCCCGCTTTGATGCACGAGCACGCCGAGATCATGCGTCAAGAACTCGAGCACCTCGTGGGTGTTCTTCGCCTGGCCAAAGCCTTCACCATCGTCGAACGGCAATTCGAACGCCGCACAGCGCACATGGTTGGTGAGGATGATCGCATTGTCGGGATCGATGCTGACCGCATCGCGCGGCGCATCGAACAAGTACCCAGGGTTCTGCATCAGGTACTGATCCATCGCCGCACTGCGCGCGACGAACACACAGACACTCTCCTGCGTGCGCCGGCCGACGCGACCGGCGCGCTGGAACGTGCTCGACACCGTGCCCGGGTAACCCACCAATACACAGACATCGAGGCTGCCGATGTCGACCCCGAGTTCGAGCGCACTGGTCGACACCACCGTGCGAATGGTGCCCGCGCGCAGGCCCTTCTCGATCGTGCGCCGCAGGTTTGGCAAGTAGCCACCGCGATAGCCCGCCACCCGTTCTTGATCGATCTGGCGACTCTTCGCCTCATCGCGCAGGTACTTCAGCAGCACTTCGGTCTGGTTGCGCGAACGCGCGAAGAAGATCGACTGCAAGCCACTCTGCAGCAGCATGCCGCCCAACTGCCGCGCCGCCTCGCTCGCGGGCACGCGCATTCCCGAGATCGCGGAGACGACCTTGGGGTTCAAAAACAAGAAGTGCTTGCGGCCGCGTGGGCTGCCGTCTTGGTCGACGACCGTGATCGGTTTTTCGAACAGCCGCGCGCCGTGTTCTCCCGCATTGCTGATCGTCGCGGAGGCGCCGCAAAACACCGGCTCGCTGCCGTAGTGGCGACAGATGCGTTGCAGCCGCCGCAGCACGTTCGCCACGTGCGAGCCGTAGATGCCCGACAGCGTGTGCAGTTCGTCGACGACGACGTACCGCAAGCCAGCGAACAAGCCCTGCCACTTCTGATGATTGGGCAGGATGCCCTGATGCAGCATGTGCGGGTTGGTCAACACCATGACACCGTGGTCGCGCAGGGCCTGGCGCACCGGCGGTGGCGTATCGCCGTCG
>CANEYR010000048.1 GCA_947444055.1 Planctomycetota bacterium | reverse complement strand
GTGCTACCCAACACGCCGACGCTCGCCGGTGTCGTGTTCCACCACCAGATGGTGTCGATCGCGCTCGACGCGTCGCTCGCGGTCACCGCGACGAACTCGCTCCAGCTCTCGGTGGGGTCGTTCTGAACCGATCGTCGAGGCGCGTTGCTCCGGACGCGACTCGCTCGTCGACGGCCCCGGTGGCATCCGCGTGCTGCTCGGCCGCTCCGGCTCCACGCGCCTCGCCGGCGGCAACCCCGAGCTGCTGAGTTCCACCATCGCCGCGGTCGCCGTGATCGCCAGAGACTTCGACGTCGTGGTCTGCGACACCGGTGCCGGCATCGGCCCCGCAACCCTCGCCGTCGCCGAACGTGCCGACCTCGTGCTCGGCGTCACAACCTCGGACGCCGCGTCCTGACCGATGCGTATGCGCTCTGCAAGGTCCTGCATCTGCGCGGCTGCGCCGTCCCCATCTGGTCGTCAACCGCGTTCGCAGTCGCGACGAAGCAATGCGCACCGCCGGCAAGTTGACCGCCGTCGTGAAGAAGTTCCTCGACGTCGAAGCGAAGCTGTGTGGCAGGCGCGCCGCGCCTCACGCGCAGCCGAGGATGCGCCGCCACTCCGCCGACAGCGGCACGAGCTTGTTGCCAGCTTGCCAGACGCTCGCGTTGGCGTTGGCGGCCATGTGGTACAGCGAACTCGCGACGCGACGCAGCGTCAGCCAATCGTGGGGCAACCGCGACGCTTCGAAACGCTGGACGAGTTGCGGCCCGAGATCGTCGTTGCGACGGTGCCATCGCTCGAGGTGGTCACAGCTCGCGAGGTGGTTCTTCTTCCGCTGGTTGCAGTCGGCGTGTGCGAGCACGAAGTTGTGGCCGAGATCGCGCGGGTAGCGCGACCATGGCAGGAAGTGATCGACGTCGGGATCGCTCTGGATCTCGCGTTCGCAGTAGAAGCAGCGTGGGCCGCTGACATCGAGCAGCGCGTCGCGCCAAGCCACGAGACCATTGCGTCCGGCAGGGAACAGGAACTCCTCGACCTGGCAGGCAGCGCCAAGCACGAGGGGGTTGCATCGCAGCACGAATCGCAGCCACGCCGAACGCACTGCATCCTCCACCAGCAAAGCAAAGTTCACGAGGCAGGCGACGATGCCAGGCTCGAAGCGGATCCACCGCTTCCCGTCGCCGCGGCGATACAGGAACTGCATCTCGCGGCCCGCGATCGTGTGCAGCTTCCAGAGAGGCTCGGTGGCAATCGATGCCTGGACCTTGGCGAGCAGGTCCCGGCGCTTCACGACTGGCAGAGAGAGCAGGTCTTCGCGACCCTCTTGCTGCTCCGTCGCTATCGCCTTGAAGACGTTGAGCACCGGGCCAACCTGATTCTGCACCAGCACTCCGTCCCACTCCCTCTCCGCTGACGCCGAGGCGTCCAGCGGCCTCTGCTTGCGTCCCGACGCGAACGGCATCACTTGGGGCCAATAGAGTTCGGCGAAGTGCGGCGCCAACTCGGCGACATTGAGCGGCTCGTTCTCGTCGTAGTCCGGGTTCTCGATCGCCCATCGGACAAGCGCGATCAGCAGCGCGAACTTGTAGGTGCTGACGAACTTGCCCTCGGTGAGCAGCAGCTGCAGGTTCGTGAAGAACCGCGCCTGCTGTTCGGGGGATGGCATCCGCACCATGGGTGGCGGGGAGCGTAGCCGCCTCGACGCGACCGGTCGCGCAGCCCGCCCTCGAAACGTGGCGGGGTCGAATGAGGAAATCCCGCCAGAATTGCACCTCCGGATTCCACTACATGGCCCGCCCTGCGAACCAACCAAGGAAGGACCGGACCATGAACCAGCAACCCCTCGTCGTCACCCGCGACACCAACACGTTCACCCTCACGAGGATCGACGAACGCGCTCTCGTCACCCTCGGCCGCAACGCCGTGCAGATCGAGGAGGACCACATCTTCTGGATGCAGTGGCACTCCCACCGCCACCAACCGCCGCCGCTCGGCCTGCCGCAGTTCTTCCTGATGATGTGCCAGCGCTTCGGCGACAGCGGCACCGCGTTCGACGACTACAAGCAGTCCTTCACGTTCCCGTTCCACATGGTGACCAGGAAGGGCGAGACGACCGGCGACTACTTCGTGTTGATCGAGGACTGGAAGGGCGGCCTGAACGTGCGCGTCTACCGACGCTTCGGCAAACCGCGGAAGGACCGTTCGGCCTGGGTGCGACCCAGGGAAGAGGAGTTCTCGAGCGAGGACTTCCACTTCCTCGTCAGCTACCTCGACGGCTACCTCAGCAGCCTGGAGGAGGCCTATCGCCCGCTGCTGGCGAAGGAGGCGCCCGACTTCCTGCACCGCGTCGACAGCACGTTCCTCTTGTACGGATACTGGAAGGGCAAGCCGTTCGAGCACCAGTTCGAAGACTGCGACGAGTACGACCGCAAGCGGGCGCAGCTCATGAAGAAGTTCGGGGACTGGAAGCAGAAGCTCGTCGCCGACCTCGCGTGGCATCGAGTCGCGCACTCGACGTTCACGATCGCAACGGTCAGGAAGGAACTGCAGCGATGCACGTAGGGCTGAGAGTCGGCTGTCGCTTGCCGCGGCAGAGGACCCGCCGAGAGCGTCGGCAGCCCGGCCGCCGTAGTCGCCCTGACTGCGTGGCTCGTTGGTCATTCGAGGCCAGCCGCCTGCCATGCCTTCATCAGTCGCTGTTCGAGGATGGCCTGCGCTGCCTCCTGTCCGCGACCGTCGAGCTTGAAGAGGTCGACGTAGGTCTGGACCGGATCCGTGCAACCAAGGCCCTTGCCGACGCTGCGGCCGGGGGGCTCGAACGAGAGGAAGACGCCCGGGTCGTTGGGAACGAGAACGACGAGGTTCTCGCCTGAGTCGACCGGCCTGGCCTCGGTGCGTTGGACCAGCTCGTCGAGGTGGTCGGCGCTCACGTAGACCCAGGTTCTCGGCTGACGAACCTGCGGCGCCTGGCGTTCGGCGGCGGAGAACGCGGCGTAGAGGCAGAGTCCACCGGCTTCGCGCCGCAGGTGGTCGAGCGACTTACCGAGCTGTTCAGGCTTCAACAGCGTGAAGTACTGGAGCCGCTGGTGGTCGGCGAAGCGGTAGGCCTCGCGCCATGCAGTGAGGAGACCCATCGGATCCTTCACGCGGATGCCGGAGGCCTCGGGGTCGATGAATCCCTCGTCGCGGAGATGCTGGACGACCTTGTTCACGAGCCCAAGGCTGACCGGCTTCTGGTCGGGCAAGTGCCAGCAGGTGTGCGCCTGGAGGGACCGCTGGGTCCACGTTCGGCCGGCGTGTGCCGTGCTCAGCAGAACTCGGATCACCCGAGCTGCCGCGGCGGTGCCCAGGTTGCTGCCTCGGCGAGGCTGACGGCGAACGGGTGATCTGCCACTTCGCTCGATGTGGAGGAGACCGGGCACATCGAGCCTGCAGTTGCCGGCGAGGTCGAGCCAGCTCCAGCCTTCGCGGCGGCACAGTTCAGCGAGCCGCGGGGAGACGGATGGCATCGCCAGGACGGGCACCGAAGTCTGGTTCGGCCCGGGGGTCGACTTCGACCAGGCGGCGAACATGGAGGGCCGCATGTCTGGCTTGACGTGAACCAGAAGGCACATGCGGCGCCCCCTCGAGCCGGTGAGTTCGATCAGGATGTCGGCATCCGGCGTCGCTCCGGCGCGGGAGTGGCGGGCCCACTGGACCTCGGCGAGCAAGGAGCCCAACTGCGATGCGAGGGCGCGTTGCAGCATCGGTCTGGTCTGGTTGTTCACGGAATGTGTTCTGTTCACGATTGCGTGAACATAGCCTTTTTCGTGAACCCGGCAAGATGGGACCATCCGGGGCGAGCAGTGTTTGCGGCTCACGGATCCGCTCGCCGTCACGATCCAGACGCCGTAGGCGAGCGATCCCCTCGGGGAACATGCGTCACCACGGACCGCCGCAGCGATGGAGCACCGTGCTCCGCGCTTCTCCGCATCGCGGATGCTCCGGATTCCGGTGCCACTCCACCGGCTATGTCCAGAGGCACGGAATCCGATCTCAGCTGCCCGCCGTTCGCATGAGCCGCGATAGCGTTTCACGGCAATGGTTCACCGCGAAGGGCATCGCACCGAACGCATCGCCTGGCTGCGCGCCGCCGTGCTCGGCGCCAACGACGGCATCGTGTCGACGGCCAGCCTCATCGTCGGAGTCGCCGCGGCGGCCGGCGCCCAGAAAGACGTCCTGATCGCCGGCGTCGCGGGGCTCGTCGCCGGGGCCCTGTCGATGGCCGCCGGCGAATTCGTGTCCGTGAGTTCGCAAGCCGACACCGAACGGGCCGACCTGGATCGTGAGCGCGCCGAACTGGCAACCGACCGGCCGAAGGAAGAAGACGAGTTGGCCGCCATCTACGTGCAGCGCGGCCTCGAGCCGGCGCTGGCACAGACGGTGGCGCAGCAGCTGATGGCCCACGACGCGCTCGGCGCTCATGCGCGCGACGAGCTGGGGATGTCGGCGGCGACGGCGGCACGTCCACTGCAGGCAGCGCTCGCTTCGGCGATGACCTTCGCGGTAGGGGCGGCCCTGCCCCTTCTGACGGTGTTCCTCGCACCAGTGGCGATGATGTCGATCGTCGTGTCGGGCGTGTCGCTCGTCAGCCTGGCGGCACTCGGCGCCTTGGCCGCCAGGGCCGGCGGTGCTTCGGGCAAGGTCGGCGCTGCGCGCGTTGCGTTCTGGGGTGCGATGGCGATGGGCGTGACAGCCGGCGTGGGTGCCTTGTTCGGCGCCGTGGTCTGACGCCAATCATCTGGCGCCGTGGCGCGAACCTGTTTCTACAAGGGCCGCGGTCTGCGCCCTGCAATCATCGAGAAGGACTACTACGTCACTGAGGCGCTGCGTGAGCTGGCGCTCACCGCCAGCGATCACTTCGCATACAAGCAACGCGCCGCCGCCACTGGCGACGTCCGCAATCGCGTCCTGTTGGAGGCCGGCATCGCCAGCGGCCGAGAACCCACAGCTAAGCGGCCGCTCACCTCCTATCTCGCTCAGTTCCTTGCGGAGACGAGTGCATCACTCGGCGCCACCGACGAGCAGCCGTTCAAGATGAACTTTCTGCACTTCCGACGCACCTTCGTCGAGAAGCTGTTCGCCATTCATGGCAAGCAAGAGCGACGCCATCTGCCCTCCCCAGAATCTTCGCGACCGGCTCGGCGCCGACTACACCGCACAGTGTCGCCAACTCTGTTATGGCCCGCCGACGACGTGGGGTGATGTGCTCGGAAGGTTTGAGGAACTGCGAGGCCTGCTCGCCGGCAATTGACCGCCGATGGCCGCATGCACGCGGCAATCCAGTTGGCGGACATCGCGATCCGCGCGCCGGAGGCAGGCAGTGTCACGGATTCGCCGAAAGGGACCCAAGCGACTCGAAGGGCAAAGGCGAGGGAAGCGTGAGGGTTGGCCCCCTTGGCTCGGTGGCTCGGCCGAGCTTCATGTCGTCACCACGCGAGCCCGCGGCATGGCCCGTTACAAAACTGTCGTGAATTACACCCCCCCGCGCCGCTCGACAGCCTGACGCCATCCCTCAACACTGCGACTCGCGTCTCTCCCCACAACACTTGACTGATCGCCATGAACAAGACACAGATCCTCGCCGCGGCTCTCCTCACCGGCCTACCGCTCCTCGCCCAAGGCAACTACTGGGTCGCCAACCGCGCCTCCGCAGACATCATGCGCGTGTCGGAATGGGGCGCGGTGCTTGAGCGCGTCGCCACCCCGACGACGCTGCGCAGTTGCACTGTCGCACCCGACGGCAAGGTCTGGATCGTTCGCTTCGGCGCGCCCACGATCGACATCTACGATCCGGCCACCGCGTCGTTCACGACCGCGGTCTCGCCGCTCGGCAGCCCTTACATGATCGCGTTTGACGCGGCCGGCACCGCCTGGGTCCCCAACGGCGCCAGCGCACTGCACCAGTTCGACGCCGCCGGTGTCTTCCTGCAGACGATCGCGCTGCCCTTCGGCTCGACCCTGGGCATCACGCTTGACGGCCTCGGCAACAAGTGGGTCGCCCACCGCGTGGCTCCGGCCTCGGTGACGCGCGTCGATGCTGGCGGGCTCGTCACCAACTTCCCGATCGCCGGCGCCACTACGCTGCTGCCGATCGGCCCCGTTGCCGACTATCGCGGCATTGGCCAACCGAGCCACATCTGGGTCACCGGCGACAGCGCCAACCAGTTGGCGGAAATCGACGGCGCGACCGGCGCGACCCTCAACCTCTACTCGTTGCCGACGACGAGCACCGCCTACCCGCCGACGTTCGACAAGAACGGCCGCATCTGGGTCAGCAGCTTCAGCAACGGCACGATTGCGCAGATCGATCAGACGAACGGTAGCGTGCTGCTGAGCACCATCCTGACCCCAAGCAACGGCGCCATCACGACCGACAACTTCGGCCGCATCCGCACGTCGTCGCGCGTCACGTTCTCGGGCGTCGGCCCGCCTTGCCAAATTCGCCGCCTCGACCCGCTGACCGGCGTGCTCGAGATCCCGACGCCACTGCTGTTCGGCGCGTTCAGCGCCACCGGCACGCAATCGCAGCTGAGCACGCAGTTCCAGCACTGCTTGGTCGTCAACCCGGTCGGCGACCTCGACGGCGACCTCGACGCCAACGTCAGCGAGATCCTGAACGGCACGTCGCCCACCGACCCGACGTCGAACAGCAACTTCCGCGTCGAGTCGTTCGGCGTCACCCTGAATGGCAGCACGGCGTCGTTCGAGGTGATCGCCAACCCGACGACACTGTGGATCGTCGGCTTTGCCGGCGCGCTGATCGCGCCAACGCCAATCCCCGGCTTCGGCGGCACCCTGCGCCTCGATCTGTCGACGCTGGTGTTGACCAGCGCCGGCCTCGGCAACACCAGTCTGCCGATCGCGATCCCGCCCAACCCGGCCCTCGCTGGCTTCGAGTTCTTCTGCCAGGGGGTCACGTTCAACGGCGTCTCGTTCGACTTCCAGAACGTCTCGGGCATGAAGGTGTGGTGAGCGCCGTCGCGACGGCACGCTCGCCAGCCCGGCGCGCGAAGATCGCTCCTGATGCCTCATGACAAGATCAGCTCCGCTCGCGTACTCGCTGGCTGCGGCATTGGCCGCAGCCCTGTTGTCCGCCGGTCTGTCGGCGCAATCCAGTAGCCCAACGCTCACCGTGAAGGGCATGCCAGCGGATGCACCGCTGACCGTCACCGCGAGCCACGACTCGTCGACCCTGCGCATCACGGCCGACCTCAAGGCGGGCTGGCACCTGTACGGCCGCGACGTCGGCGGCGGTCAGCCCGTCGCGGTGACAATCACTGGCGGCGTGTTCGCGGCGGCGGGCGAACTGACGACGCCGATGGATAAGCAGGGCCTGATCACCGGCAAAGCAGTGCTCACGCTGCCGCTGCGGCGCACCAGCGAAGGCGACACCCTCGCCGCGACGGTGGCGTTCATGGTGTGCGACGCGCTCCAGTGCCTGCCGCCGATCGAACTCGAAGTGCGCACGGTCGCGACGTCGGCACCAGCGCCGAGCGGGCCGTTCCGCGTGCTGCTGGTCGCCGTCGACGACGGCGAACGTACGCAGCGCATCGCTGCCTTCCTGCTGGCACGCGGGCTCACACCGACCGTGACGACCTACGCGCTGGTGACGAGCGAGCTGTGCGACGCCAACGAGGTCGTGCTCGCCGATTCGCCGACGTTCAATCAGGTGCGCGGTAAGAAAATCAACGCGCGCGCTTTCCCCAAGACGCAGTCGCCGGTCGTCGCCACTGGCTTCCTCGGCACGCAGGTGCTGGAGGCGAACAAGGTCACGATGGCCTGCGGCTACATATGAATCTGCATGGACCATCAGGGCCACGGGCTGGCCTTGGACCATGCGATCTTCCGCACGCCGAACGCAGTGACTTTCCCGGGCGTAGAGACCCCGCCGCAGCAGAACCATGCGGGCGCCAAGAGCGTGCTGTATCCGAACGGCGTCGGTGCGACGTTCACGCTGGTCGCGTTCGAGAAGGACGCGCCGAAGGACGACTGGAACCCGACGCTCGTCAATCACGAAGGGTTCTTCACCGACGTGCCCGGCTTCGAGAGCCTCGCCGAGGGCCATTCCGCGAAGTGCCTTGGCAGCCTGTCCCTCGCGCGCCAGGGCAAGTGGTTCTACTGGGGTTACTCGACCGACCCGGAGCGCTTGACCGACCCGGCGCAGGCGACGCTGGTCAACGTGATTCACTACATGCGCGACAAGCGCGCGGCACGCACCGTCGAGTTCGCCAACGTCACGCGGCAGATCTTCACCGTGTATCTCGACCTGCACAAAGAGAGCGGCTACCTGCGCGGCATCGAAGAGCACATGCCGAACCAGTTGGTGCCGGAAACGCTCGCGACCTACACCGACCACACGCCTGCCGGTGCCGCGGCGTGGCTCGCGAAGCACCAGCCGTACTTGTTCACCGGCAAGGGGCCGCAGCACAAGAGCGAGCGCTACAAGCAGAGGTTCGAGCTCGACAACGATGCCCTGACGCTCGGCACGCCAACCCATCTGCGCCCGAGCCTCGAGCGCTGGCTGGCGTTGGCCGCGGCAGCGCCGAGTGAGGATCGCGAGCGGGCCCTGCGGTGCCTGCAGCGCTACGTGCACCCTGAGATCACGCCAACGAATGGCGATTGGAGCGCTTGGTACCTGCAGCAGAAGGACCGCCTCGCCTTCATCGAGTCGACCGGCTTCTGGTGGCAGCTCGATCCGCGCGGGCTCGAACGGGAAGCTGCCGGCAAGTAGGCGCGCCCAAGTTGGCGAGGTCGTGCATCCGACACGTCCACCGGACGGAGCAGGCCGTGCGCCGGTGACCTTGGCACCCACGGTTCCGTCGACTGAAGGTCGACCGACAGTTCATGAGTTCTAGAACTCCATGCGTATAGAAGTAACGATGCTACGATCCGGGGATGCCGAAGCTCTCGCCTCCCCTGCTGCCGGTCAGCGTGCTCGAAGCCGTCGCTCCCATCCTGCGCACGGTTGCTCATCCGGTCCGACTGCAGATCCTCGACCTGATCCGTGACGGTCAAGTGACGCCATCGCAGCTGGCGGAGTCGATTGGACTCCCGCTGGCGCAGATCAGTCAGCACCTGCAGGGCATGCGGCAGCTCGGGGTCCTGGTGCAAGGGAGCGAAGGCCGCAGCCGCCCCTACCGGGTCGCTCGGCCGAGCGTGCTCGGCATCCTCGACTGCATTCGCGAGCACATGAAGGATCGGAGCTGATCGCGACCACCCACCAAGACTTTGCCTCGTCCGTCTCTCAACCAGGAACACCATGCCAACCGTCTCTCGCCGTTCACGAGTTCTCTCAGTCGTGGTTTCGCCGTCGCTCGCGCTCGCGCTGGCCAGCTTCGCCGCCACGTCGCTGCGTGCGCAGGTCGTCGAAGTCAACCTCACGGCGGCGCCCGGCACGGCCCAGGTCGCGCCCGGCGTCAGCGTCAACGCCTGGCTCTACAACGGCTCGCTGCCGGGGCCGACCTTGCGCGTGACCGAGGGCCAGACTCTGCGCGTACGGTTCCAGAACAACCTGCCCGAGTCGACGGCGATCCACTGGCACGGCCAGCCAATCCAACTCGGCATGGATGGCGTGCCCGACATCTCGCGTCCCGCGACCGCACCCGGCCAGGAGTTCCTCTACGACCTGCAGGGCCTCGTCCCGGGCACCTATTGGTTCCACCCTCACGGCCACGAGATGCAACTCGACGTCGGCATGGCCAGCATGTTGATCGTCGACCCGGCGAACCTGGGCAACGACCCGGCCTTCGATGTCGAGCAAACGATCGTGCTCGACGACTGGACCAACCCGCTGGGTGGCGCGTTCACCGGCCAGCTGCTGAACGGCCGTAGCAGCGCCGGACAGACCCCGATCAGCGTGCAGGCTGGCCAACGGCTGCGCTTGCGGGTGGTCAATGCGGCCGCCCAACAGAACTACATCTTCGCCCTCGACGGACACCCGATGACCGTCACGCACGCCGACGGCAACCGCGTGCAACCGGTCGTCGTGCAGGCGATCCCGATCGGCATCGGCGAACGCTGGGACGTCATCGTCGACTGCAACAACCCGGGAACCTGGAGCCTCGCGGTCTCGACGATAGAGAACCGCAATGCAACTTTGGTGCGCGGCGTCGTGCAGTACGCCGGCCAGACGGGGCCGCTACCAGCCGCGACCTACGTGCCGACGAACCTAGCCGCGGGCTCGCTGCTGAACTACTCGCAACTGGCTTCCTACTTCCCGGTGCAGCCGATCACAGCTACCCCGAATCGGACCTTCACGGCTGCGTTCGACATGAGCATGAGCATGGGCGGTGGCGGCATGGTGATGACCCACAGGATCAATGGCCAGACCTGGCCGAACGTGACGCCGTTCCAGGTCGCCGCTGGCGATCAAGTCCAGATGACGCTCTTCAACAACGGCATGATGGGCATGCCGATGATGCCCGAATACCACCCGGCGCACGTGCACGGTCACTTCTTTCGCCTGATGGGCACGGCCGGTGGAACAGCGAATCCTCCCCTGAAAGACACGGTGCTGTTGCGGCCGCTGGGGCAAGCAGGCAGCTCGGTCACCGTGCAGATGACCATGAACAACCCCGGGCGCTGGTTGCTGCACTGCCACAACATGGAGCACATGGCGAGCGGCATGATGACCGCGGTCGAGTACTTGGGCGATGCGGACGCCGATGGCGTAGTGAACCGCTCCGACTACGAGCCGATGCAGCCGTTGCCCGTGGTCACCATCAGTGATCAGGCGAACGCGTTCACGCCGGGTGCGAGCAACAGCATCCGAGTCCAGTGGACACCTGCGCGCATCTTCGGCCTGTTCATCGGCGCCGACGAACTGTCTCCCTGGGTGCAGGCCCCGGGACTAGGCACGCTGGTGCTGGATCCGGCAACCGCTGCCTTCTTCGGCATGGGCGTGACGTCGGCCCTGGGTTCCGTGGCCATTCCGTATTCGCTCCCAAGCAGTCCGGCGATCGTCGGCCTGCGCGTCGGGATGCAGGGCGTCGGAGTCACGTCACCGACGAACTCTTTGGTGCTGTCGACCTTCCAGGCGATGACGGCGCGCTGATCCTTGCTGGGCCAGCAACGTGCTCGCCGTCTACATCTCTCGTCGGCCGCTCAGCGCTCCATCACCCGCGCGCTTTCCGCCCCGCGCCAACCGAAACCGACGCTGCTGCGGCGCGCCGAAGCTGCCGCACATGCCGCCAACCGACGAGCTTTTGCGACGACTCGTCCCACAGCCGCAGCGATGCCGCCTTCAGGCTGGCAAACAGTGTGATCGGGCGCACGGTCTGAAACAGCGGCTCCGCCTTGTGGCAGCGTTCGAGGTTGTAGTTAGGGATGCGCGCGTTGAGGTGATGGATGTGGTGAAAGCCGATGTTGCCGGTCACCCACTGCAGCACCTTCGGCAGCTTGTAGAACGAACTTCCCTGCAAGGCCGCGGTCACGTAATCCCACTTCTCGGTGCGTTCCCAATAGGTGTCCTCGAATTGGTGCTGCAAATAAAACAGCCACACACCAATCGTGCCGCCAATGCCCATCACCACCAGCTGGATCACCAGATAGGGCAAGAAGCCAAACAGCGAGCCGAGCCCTAACACCAACCCGACGAGCGCCATGTTGGTGAACCACACCGACCACCGCTCACGCGCACGCGCACCACTGCGCGGCCAACGCTCGAGGAACAAGAACAACACCACCGGCGCCACCCCGAACAACACGATCGGATTGCGCGCCAACCGATAGAGAAAGCGCTTGCCACGCGATGCCGCCAGATACTCCTGCACCGTCATCGTCCAGACGTCGCCGACACCGCGCCGTTCCAGATCACACGTCGTCGCGTGGTGGATGGCGTGCTCCATGCGCCAATGCAGATACGGCGTGAACGTCAGCACGCCCAGCACCCGCCCGACCATGTCGTTGGCCACCCGGCTCGGAAAGAACGAGCCGTGCCCGCAGTCGTGAAACAGAATGAACAGCCGCACCAGGATCGCTCCCGCCAGCGCCGCCAACGGCAGGGTCAGCCACCAAGAGACCTCAAGGCTCAGATACATGCCCCACCAGAGGGCGATGTAGACGGCCAGGGTCGCTACGAGCTGCCAGCAGGCGCGAACCACGCTGGGCACCTGCCACCGCTTGACGATGACCTGCCAAGGCTCCGCGGCCGGAGCGTTCTTGGCAACCTCAAGGTCTGGGGTAATCGCGCTCACGCGGGCGTCCTGGATCGACATGCGGGCGACAACCATACGCGGAAGGCAACGATCCGCCGATGCCATTCTCGGCTAGCCGGTTCTGCGGCCTTTGGCGTACAGAGAGTCACGCCGACGCCCAGAGCAGGTGCATCGCCCTCGACCTCATCGCGGAGCGCCAACGTTCACTGGATGAGGATGATCTGCTCGGCAACGTTGGGCGCGTTGAAGTAGCCCTTGTTCCAACCAGCGGCGGGCACTGCCCACGTCCCGGTGCCATGCCCAGCGGCGTCGAGCGTGATCTCGACGACCTGCACCGTCCAAGGCATGCCACCGCCGACCGTCACGACGATGATCTTGCCGGGTTTGGTGGCATCGTCGTAGGTCAGATTGGCCGTTCCGCCCGCCGAGAGGGGGTCGGGGCTAACGCGCAACGACTGCGCGATCACAGGAGCCGTCAGAACGAAGAGGATGGCGGCGAGGCCACGGACGACAGAGGTTTTCATGGTTGGCAACGTCGGTGGTGGCGAATGCCAGCCGCCGAGTGATGCCAAGCTGCCACGAAACCTCGCGCGGCATCAGCCCCCCGCCTTCGCGTCGCCACCGCGGTCGTGCGAATCAAGCCCCTGGCCGAGCACGGCGCCGCCGTAGCCGATTTGCCCGACGCCTTGCTGCGGCCGTTGCGATCAGCCGCGAACCGTCGGCAACGCAGCTCGAACGGCGTCGATGCGCGCACGGAACACCGCGTCCTTCGCGGCAAACTCCACCACCCGCAGGCTCGGTTTGCCGATGCCAAGCCAGGCCAGCGTCGGCGGCACCACCCAGATCACGGCGAGGTAGCTGACACGTTCTCCTTGCACGTTGGCGACGAACTCAAACCACCGGCCCACGGCCCCCGCCTGGTTCTTCACCTCGCCATTGCCAACCTCTTCGTAGCCGCGCTGGTCGACGAGGTCATTGCGCAGCGTCATCGCCCAAAACTCGACGCCGCCTTCGGTCGGATCAACTAGGTCGCGAACCCGCACGCGCGCATCGTCGCTGGTGATCGCGCGCCAGCCTTCGCCGCGATCGCGCAGCTGCACAAAGTCGGCAGGCAGAGTGAGAGGCGCCGCACAGGCAGTCGCGAACCACAAGAACGGCAACACGCACATCGCCAAGAGTCGTGAGCGCATATCAGAAGTCCCCCATCATCGTCTCGGCGCCCACCTGGTTGACCCAGTCGAAGCGATTCCACTGCCGTGTCTTCTTCACAGGCGGCGGCTCGGACTTGGCTTGGAAGGCCACTTGCAAGGTCGCCAACGCCACTTGGTCCGCGAGGAACCTCTGGCGCCCTTCCATGCGTTCGATCTCTTCGGTGAGTCGCCGCAGTTCGGCTTCGACCTTCAGGATCTCCTCGACCTTCTCCGCCTTCTTCAACACTTCGACCAGCCGCTCGCGCGACTTGCGGGCGGTGTCGATGCGCAGGCCAAGGTCCACGAACTCCTCCGTGACGTCGTTGGCTTGTCGCGACTCACTGAGCACTCGGCCCGCGGCGCGAATCGCGGCGAACGCCGCATCGAACTTCGTGGTCGGCAGGCGCACTACCAAGAGCGCGCCCTGCTGGCTCTGTAGGTAGCCACCCCATTCCACGACTTTGGTCAAGAACTCGCGCGCCGCATCGTCGGCACGCGCGACTTCGACCCGCAGGTCGCCGCGATAGATGAGCAGGCGCTCACGTCGCACTGGCGCGGACGGGTCGGCACCAGCAGGGGAGCTGGTCGAACGCCCGCGGATATCCCCATCCGAGGCATCGTTGAAGAAGGCGCCGGCGAGAGGGTTCGTCGCCGGGTCGGATTGGGCAGGCGCTTCATCCGCCGCCACCGTCAACCCAGGTGCCGCCCGTTCCCCAAACACACTGGGACCCTGGCACGCACCCAACAGGACCAAGAACAACAACCAGCCACACCAGAGAACACGTCGCATTGCCGCACCTTCAGGCCGCGCACCACGCACGGCGAGGTCGCGGGTTCTACCACGGCCGCGTAGGATCGACCACGATGGCCGCCTTCGTTGCTCTGCTGTTCTCTGCCCTGCTTACCGGTTGCCCCCAGGATCCGCCGCCGAGCGAACCCACGCGCATCGAATGGCAGCGCACGCTCACCGACGCGCTGGCGGTGCAGCAAGCGACCGGCCTGCCGCTGCTGATCGCCGTCAACATGAACGGGGAAGTGTTCAACGAACGCTTCGCCAACACGACCTACCACGACCCCGCGTTCATCGAGTCGACGCGCGGCTACGTCTGCGTCGTCGCCTCCCCCGATCGCCATACCGAACGCGACTACGACGCCTTCGGCAATCGCGTTGAGTGCCCACGCTTTGGTGGCTGCACGTGCAGCGAGCACATCGCGATCGAGCCGGAGCTGTTTGCGCGCTTCTTCAACGGCACCCGCAACGCGCCGCGGCATGTCGCCGCCGGCAAGAACGGCAAGGTGCTGTTCGATCGCTTCCTCGATCAGAGCATGGAGACCGCAATCGACGCGATCCAGCAGCACCGCGGCAAGGCCAAGGCCGAGGCGGTCGAACCCACCGACAACCTCGTGGAACTGTTCCGCCGCCGCGATGCGCGTTCGCGCCGCGCCGTCGAAGGCTTGTGGAAGCGCGGCGACTTCGACCAGAAGCGCCAACTGCTCGAAGCGGCCGCCGACGCCACCAACGAGCCGAACGATCTTTTGCGCGCTGCCCTGCGCACGGACGACGCCACATTGTTTGCCTACGCGGCGATGGCGCTGAGCAAGACCGGCGGCAAAGACGCCCTGATCGATCTCGAAGACGCTCTCGCGCGCATCGACGATCCAGCTCTTACGAAGGCACTGGTCGCGCGCATCACCGAGATCGGCAAGACCGACAAAGCTGCGGCGCGTTTGGCGAGCCACTTCGTGCTGGCGACCGAGGCCACCGTCGCCAAACCGTGGTCGAACCCGTGGCAAGCCGCCACCTATGACGCCAGCGACCGCCTCGCCGTGGAAGGCGAACTCGATCGCTGCGAGGCCGCGCTGCGTCAGAACAAGACCGACGAAGAGACGCGCCTCCACCTCGCCATCGCCCAACTCGCGCTCGCCGACATCCTCATTCGCGACACGGGCAAGGGCATCGAGATGTGGTTTGGTGACGCGCTGAGCAATGCCAAGAAGATCAAAGACGAGGCGTTGAAGGCCGAGGCGCAAGCCGTGATCGCCTACAGCGCCTACATGACGAGCGACTACAAGACGGCAACGGTCGCGATGGCGTTGGCGCAGTCGAGCGTGAAGAGTGAACGCCAGCCCTCGCCCTTCCTCGCCGCGCGCCTGCTCGAGACCGTGCTCTTCGCCACCAGCAACGCCGTCTATGCCGACGCCGAAGCCGCGACGCGCAGCCAGGGTGCAGAGATCGCGCGCACGCTCGCCATGATCGAGCTGCTGCGCACGCGCAAGGTCGCCCGCGAACCGGCGCTGCTCAGTGGCATCGGCTTGCTCGAGTTCGGCGGCAGGCGGCGCGACGCCCGCACCCTGCTCGCGGAGGCGGCGGCGCTCTTTCCGGCTTCCCCAACCTCGCACGAACGCTGGCGCAACCGCTTGCTGGTCGACCTTGGCGCCGAAGGCATGCGCAAGGCCTACAGCGCCCACGTCACCGCTGCTGCCGACAAGCCCGTCGCCGAGTGGTTTGCCGGGTATGCAGCGTTGCTTGCCGGCGACCAACACACGCGCGATGAACGGGCGGTGGAAGCCATTGCCGCCTACAGCGAAGCCATCGAACGCTTTGCCACCTGTGCGGCGGGCAATGCCGAGTTCGCGGACTCCGCGCAGCACTTCTCGGTGCTGGCGTTGGCCGGTCGCGCCGAATTGGCGAACGCACGCGGCAACTGCGAAGAGGCCGCGGCAGATCTGCTGCGCGCCAACGAACTGCGCCCGGCGAGCCTCGATGCAAGCGACGGCCTGCAGCGCAAGCCACGAGCCATCGCCGGCCGCATCGCTGCGGCACTCGAGAAGGCCGGCAAGGCCGAGCTGGCGGCAAAACTGAAGCCACTGCTGCTGTGACCCACGGCCATGATTGACCGCTTCTCCGACAACGCCAAGCGACTGCTGTCGCACGCCCGCCAGCAGGCAGTGCAACTGCGCCACGAGTACATCGGCCCCGAGCACGTGTTGCTCGGTCTGTTGCAGTTGGACGGCTGCAACGCGGTAGCTCTGCTGCGACAAGCCGGCATCGACGGCGCCGCCGTTCGGCAAGCTGTGCTCGACGCCGTCGTCGTAGGCCCCGCGCCGAGCGGGGCCGGGCAGATGCCGTTCACCGCCGAAGCCAAGAAGGTGCTCGAGCAGACGTTCGAACACACCATGCGGATGGCCATCGACCGGATCGGCACCGAACACGTGCTGCTTGGACTGGTGCGTGTTGAGAACACCATCGCCGCGCGCGCCCTCGCCGTGCACGGCCTCGATGCCGCGACACTCGCGCTACTGCCGATGGACGGATCACCACTCGCCGATCCCGCAAAGCGGCGGCTCTTGCTCATCAGCAACTCGACGATGCATGGCGGCGAGTACCTCGCCCACTGCGCCGCCGAGATCCGCGACTTCCTCGGCCAGAAGCGGCGCGTGCTGTTCGTGCCTTATGCACTCGCCGACCACGACAGCTACACGGCGAAGGCGCGCGCGGCGTTCACGGCGTTTGGGCACGACCTCTTCTCGGCGCACGAAGCAGAACACACACCGCTGGTGCTCGACCAGTGCGACGCGGTGTTCATCGGCGGCGGCAACACCTTCCGCTTGTTGAAAGCCCTCTACGACCGTGGCTTCGTGCATTCGATCCAGCGCCGCGTGCTCGGTGGCATGCCCTACATCGGCAGCAGTGCCGGCACCAACGTCGCCACGCTGTCGATCCGCACCACCAACGACATGCCGATCGTGATGCCGCCATCGTTCACCGCCTTGCAGCTGGTGCCGTTCCAGATCAATCCGCACTACCTCGATCCCGATCCCACCAGCAAGCACATGGGCGAGACGCGCGAAGAACGGCTGCGCCAATTCCATGAGGAACACCAAACGCCAGTGCTCGGGCTGCGCGAAGGTTGCATGCTGCGCGTCGAAGGCATGCGCATGGAACTGCGCGGCACGACGCGGGCCCGGCTGTTCTGCCGCGATCAGGCGGCGCAAGAGTTCACGCCGCCGTGCGATCTGTCGTCCCTGCTGCGGGTAGAGCCCAAAGCGACTTAGGCTGCCACGTCGTGCGCACGGCTCTGCTCCTTGCTGTCTTGATTGCTCTCGGGGCCGTCGCGACTTGGCTGCTGGTCGGCGAGCCAAACGCACCAACACACGCACCGGCAGCAGTCACGCCGCCGACAACAACCGCTCCCAGCCAAGCACAGGGTTGGGCCGAAGCACCGCCGCCGCGCGAAGCCGCGGGCGACGCCACCGGTTCGATCGCAGGCACTCTCGTCGACGAACAGCGTCGCCCCATCGCCGCGGCCCGGGTGATGGTTGTGCTCGATGCCAGGCCACTGCCGAACGAGACCGTGACCGATGCGCGCGGCCGCTTCACGCTGTTTGGCGTGCCACTCGCTGCCGTCGCCGTTCGCGCCGAAGCGCCGGGCTTCTCGACGACGCAGCTTGGCGACCTGCATCCGGAACGCGCGCCCGAACAGCACCTCAACCTTGGCGAACTCGTGCTGCTGCCCGACCAGCTGTGGCAAGGCACCGTGCTTTCGCGTGGACGGCCGCTCGCTGGCGCCAGCGTCACCTTGCTGCCCGAACTCCTGCACAGGCGAGACACCGCGACCCCGCTCGTCCAAGAGACCACCACCGACGCCGACGGCGCGTTCCTGTTCGCGAGCGGCTTGCGGCCGCCCTGCCTCGCCATGGTCTCAGCCAACGGCCATCGGGGGGCAAGTCGGAGTCTGGGCGCCGCGCAGACGCTGCGCTTCGACCTCGAACCACTTCCTCGCATCCACGGTCGCGTCACCACCGCCGCCACCGGTGCGACGTTGCCCACGGCCCAACTGTGGGTGTGGCCGATGTCGGGACTACAACCCGGCGATCGCTTGCAGCCGCGTCCCGATCCGCATCCGGCAGCCGCGCACACACTCCATGAAGGCACGTTCGACATCGAGGCGCCAAGGAGCCCGCAGTTCGTGCTGCAAGCCGCCGCCGCAGGTCACGTCGCCACGATGCTCGGTCCGTTCGCGGGCGATCGCGATACCGGCCCTCTCGTCGTCGAGTTGATGCCGGGCTGCACTCTGTGCGGCACGGTGACGTGGCGCGGCTTGACCATCGCGGCGCAAGCAAGCCTGTGGCCGTCGCTCGCCACAACGCAGCCGCGCGCGATGAACGCAGTCGCCGCCGACGGCATGCTGAGCCTGCCTGCGGTGCCACCTGGACGCTGGCTGCTGCGCGTCGACGCCGCCCACGGGGCTCGCCACGAACAGTGGGTCGACCTCGCGCTCGCCACGCCGACGTCCTGCACGATCGCGCTACCCGAAGGCACCCAGCTCATCGGCGCCGTGCGCGGCCAACGGCCTGACGCCGCCGTCGTTGTCTGCACCCACGAGTCGGGCCTGCAACGTCGAGGCTTCGTTGCCGGTGACGGCACGTTCGGCGTCGACGGCCTGAGCCCAGGTCGTTGGCGAGCCGACGTCGAGGCGAACCCGCAGGACTTCCGTTCCCAATCGAGCAGCCTGCTCACGGCATGTCTCGACGATGCATGGTTCGTCGTCGGCACGGGCGCCAGCCAACGCCACGACGTGGAGGTCGCCGCCCTGCGCCTCGGCCAAGTGCGCGGGCACTTAGCCCCGGCGTTCGCAACCGCGCGCATCGAGCTCGTGGCCAGCGACGAGCGCCAGCAGCAGATTCCGATTGGGCTGCGTCAAGCAGTCGTCGGCAACGACGGCACCTTCCTGATCGAGCCGGTGCTGCCCGGCTCATGGCTCGTGCGGCTCGAACCGCGCGTAGGCAATACGAGCCCGCTGCAGCGCACGATCTTGGTCACGCGGGGAACGGCCACCGTGTGCACGTTCCCCTGAATCGACGCACGGCAGTTCGGTCGACGGGCGCCGCGGATAGCCTGCCGCTCCATCAGCGCCCATGCACTCCCTCCACTCGTTCGTCCTTCTCGTTCTGGCCGCACTCGCGCCTTGCCAAAGCCCGGCACCCGCGCCCACCCAATCTCCGATCGACAAGGCTGTGCTGCACGCGCACGTTCGCTTTCTCGCCGATGACCTGCTCGAAGGGCGTGGCCCTGGCACGCGCGGCGATGCGATGGCGCGCCACTACCTCGCCACGCAGCTGCAGGCGGCCGGCTGCCAGCCAGGTGCGAGCGATGGCAGTTGGATGCAGCCGGTGCCGATCCTCGGCATCAAGTCCGAGGTCACTGAGACGCTCACCGTGAAGGGCACCTCCGGCAGTGCTTCGTTCAAGGCGCCCGACGACTTCACCGCCGTCGCTGGCAACCCGGATGCGACCGCTGCTTGGAACGACGCCGAGCTGGTGTTCGTCGGCTACGGCATCACAGCCCCCGAACAGCAGTGGGACGACTTCGGTGGCGCCGATGTGCGCGGCAAGGTGCTGCTGGTGATGAATGACGACCCGAGCGATGACCCGACGCGCTTCGCCGGCAAGACGCGGCTCTACTACGGGCGCTGGAGCTACAAGTTCGAGGAGGCTGCCCGGCGCGGCGCGCTCGGCGTGATGATCATCCACACGACGCCGTCCGCTGGCTATCCGTTCCAAGTCGTGCAGGCCAACCACGGCCGCGAGAACTTCTGGCTGCCGTTCGCCAAGGATGTGCCGACGCTTGGCATCCGCGTCTGGGTCACCGAGGACATCGCGAAGAACCTGTGCGCACTCGGCGGCCACGAACTCGACGAACTGCGCGAACGCGCCAACAAGGGCAACCAGCCGCCGATCGCTCTCGGGGTGAAGGCGTCCCTCGCGATCCAGAACACGGTGCGCGAGATCACGTCGGGCAATGTCGTTGGCGTGTTGCCGGGCACCGACCCAACGCTCGCCGCGGAGCACGTCGTCGTCACCGCGCACTTCGATCATCTCGGCATCGGCAAGCCGCGCGGCGACGACACGATCTACAACGGAGCGGTCGACAACGCGTCTGGTTGTGCGGGCATGCTGGCGCTGGCCAAGGCGTGTGCACAGGCACCGCAGCGGCGGCGCAGCCTGTTGTTCGTCGCCGTCACCGCCGAAGAGTCGGGCCTGCTGGGTTCGCAGTTCTTCGCCACGAACCCGACGGTGCCCAAGGACAAGCTCGTCGCCAACTTCAACGTCGACGGCCTCAATGTCTGGGGCAAGACGCACGACATCGAGTTCATCGGCCACGGCAAGAACAGCCTGACCGCGCTCGCCGACGCCGTGGCGAAGGAACGTGGTCGTCGCATTGAGCCCGACAGCAACCCCGACCTCGGCCTGTTCTATCGCAGCGACCACTTCAACTTCGCCCGCATCGGTGTGCCAGCCGCCTACTTCAAAGCGGGCAAGGACTTCCTCGATCGCCCTGAAGATCGGCGGCGCATGAAGAACAGCTACACGTCGGTGCACTACCACCAACCGACCGACGAGCTGGCGGCGTGGTGGAACCTCGATGGCGCGGTCGACGATCTGGAAGTGCTGCTTGAGTGCATGCTGCGCACGGCGAACGCCGACGCGCGGCCGACGTGGACGCCGGGCGACGAGTTCGAGAAGGCGCGCTGAAGGGTCGGCGTGGGTCGCTCACGCCAGCGGCAGATCGAGCACGAAGCGCGCGCCAGTTTGCTCGCGGTCGTCGAGGCGCAGGTCGCCGCCGAGATCACGCGCTAGGCCGCGCGCCAGCGCCAGGCCTAGACCGACGCCGGGCACTTCGTTGCTGCTGACCGCGAGCGCGCCGCGATCGAACGGCGCGAAGATGCGGTGCCGATGCGAGCTCGGCACCCCCGGCCCGTGGTCGCGCACGGCAAACGCCACTTTGCCGACCGCGAGCGCGACGGACAGCTCCACCCGCAGATCGGCAGCGGCGCGCGCGTACTTCGCCGCGTTGTCGACGAGGTTGAACAAGATCTGCCCGACCGCGTCTTCGTCGGTCATCACGAACGCGACACGAGCTGCGTCATCGAGTTGCACTGCGAGCGTCATGCCGGCTTCGGACAGCCGTCGTTGCAAAACGGGGGTAAGCCGTTCGAGCAAAGGGCCGACATCGTGGCGCACGCACCGGCTGGTGAAGCGCCCTTCTTCGAGCCGCGACCACGCGAGCACGTTCTCGACCACGCGCGCCAAGCGATCCGACTCGCGCTGCAACGTCGTCAGGTACTCCTTCTGCGCCGCCGGCTCCGTGACGATGCCTTCGGCCAGCATCTCGCTGTACATGCGGAACGTCGTCAGCGGCGTGCGCAGTTCGTGCGTCACCGCCGAGGCAAAGCGCGCTCGCCGTTCGCCGTAGCCAATCGCTGCGCGCAAGGTGAAGCCCAGCACCAAGAGGCCGAGCAGGGTCACGCCCCACGTCGTCACCAGAATCACCGGCATCGGCAACGTGCTGCCGAAGCTGTCGTCGCATTTTGCTTCGAGCCGCACGGGCACCGACGCGAGCATCGAAGGCTGTTCGGCAACGGTCGGTTGCTCACAGCGAACGAGGCGCGTGCTGCTGACGGGAAACAGGTCGGCCACGAGCGTCGCCAGTTCTTGTTGCAGCCGCGGCCAATCGACCAGCACACCTTGCACGCGCGCGACGTTGCCGGTGCGCACGCGCCGCGCGAACACCAATTGCAGCCCTTGCACCCCATCGAGCCAGATCGGCACCAGCGGCCCGATGACGTCCGCGACGCCGGCCGCTCCGAGGTTCAAGTTCGCCTGTGGCGCGGCGTTCGCGTTGGCCAACACGCTGCGCTGCCGATTTGAGTACTCCTGCACGCTTTGCTGCGTCTGCGCCGGATCGCTGGGCGACACCGGATTGACGCCGCACGACATCAACAGCATCTCCGCGCCGCCGAGTTTGTCATCGAGCCCGATGCGCGCGACTTGCTGGCCAAACGCCTGCAGGCGCGCGGCGGCGGCGTTGAGCAGTTGCGGGTCGCTGCCAGTCGCCTCGGCGTTGTCGCGTTCATTGCCGAGCGGCACCTGCGGACTCGTCAAGCCGTCGGGGCCAAACTCGAAGTGCAGCGGAAACAGCGGCGACTCCGCGACCAGCAACGGCGATGGCACGATGACGTCGTCTGGCCCGAGCTTGTTGAAGCCGCGCGTCCACGCGGTCGGTGCCGATGGAAACGAACGGTAGTCGGAGACGGGCCGCATCGCTTCGCGCGCGATGCGCGGCGACAGCCAGCTGTCGAGCCGCCAGAGGCCAAGGCGCAGCCGTTCATGCATCGCTGCCTGGCGGCGCGCGTGCAGTTCGTCCTGGTCAAGCCGCGTCATCGTCACAGTCAGCCACGACAACACCAGCAGCACCGCCGCCGCCGCCGCCGCGAAGCCACACCACGCGATATGGCGCGGCGACCTCACGAAGCCCCGTCCGCCGCCAACATGTAGCCCTTGCCGCGCACAGTCAGCACGACGGCCGGTCGGTCGGACGGATCCGCGAGCTTGTCGCGCAGGTTGACGATGTGCATGTCGATCGCGCGCGTCGCGGAATCCCCGCCAGCAGGCAAGCCCCAGACGCGTTCCAGCAACTCGGTGCGGCCGATGGCGCGCCCGCGGTTTTGCACCAGATAGCGCAGCAGCTCGGCTTCCTTCTCGGACAGTTGGGCGCGACTGCGATCCGGGCGCTCGATCTCGCGGCGATCAAAGTCGATGGCCCGGCCCGCGATCGTGATGCGACCGACGTCGGACGGCCGCTCGGCACTGCGACGCAGCACCGCGGCAACGCGCGCCAACAGCTCCTTGCTGGAGAACGGCTTGACGACGTAGTCGTCGGCACCGATCTGCAAGCCGTGCACCCGATCCTGCTCGGCACCACGCGCCGTGACCAGGATCACCGGCAGCGACGGGCGCACGCGGCGGGTCTCGGCGAGGATCGCAAAGCCATCGCGCTTGGGCAGCATCACATCGAGGATCGCCAGATCGAGCTGGGCCGTGCACGCGGTGTCGAGACCTTCTTGCCCATCGGCACAGGCGATCACCGCGTAGCCGGCGAACTGCAACGCATCGACCAGCCCACGACGGATCGCGGCATCATCCTCGACGACCAGCACGATCTTCTTCGTGGTCACGGCGGTCAGCGTAGCCCGAAGCGCCGGTCTTCGGTCGCACCTTCATGGCAGCCCATGCACGACTGCATGCGACCTGCGCCGGTGACGATGCCGTTGCGATCGATGGTGCCGTAGACCCAACCCTGATCGGTGTCCAAGGTGTCAGCGGCGAGCTTGTGCATCACGAACAAGCCGTGCTTGTCGCCAGCGTGGTAGCTGGTCGCGCCATCGCGCACCGTCAGGGTGTTCATGTAGCGCTTGCTCGCTTCGGTCGCGCCCTTGGCGTCGCCTTCGACGCACTGCCAAGATTCTTTGACGAGCGTCTGACCCGTCTTCTCGGCAACACCAGGCTGCACGTACACGAGCCCCTCGGCGAAGCGCGCGAAGAGCAAGTAGAGCTTCTGGCCGTGCTCCTTGTCGGCGGCGGACTTCTTGACGTACGGGGCCGGCATGCGGCAATCGGTCGGCGCCATCTTGGGCATGCCGGTGACCAGCGCGAACGTGTGGTAGTCGCGCGCGGCTTCCTTGATCACCGAGGTGAACGGGGACTCGACGTCCTTGGTCGGCGCTGGGGCCGGCACCACGGCCGCCTCCGGCTTGCGGTGAAAGCCACGCGCTTCTGCTTGCAAGCGCACCGAGTCGAGCACGACCTTCTCGAACATCTTCTCCCCTTGTTGGCCGAGCTTCTTCATCTCGGCCTGCACGAACGCATCGCGTTGCTTGCCCAGCGCTTCAACCTTCCCCCGCAGCTCCGTCCGCTTCTTCTTCTGCTCGCCGATATGGGTGCGCAGTTGCGCGATGGTCAGCGCTCGCAGCGCTTCCGGCAGGTCTTCCTTCTTGACCTCCTCGAGCTTGAACTTGGCATCCTCACAGGCATCGACCAGATCCCAGCGCGCGTTGTCGTAGAGGCTCGAAGCCTTGGTTTGACAGCGCATGGCCGCGGCGGCCGGGTTCATGCCGACGGCATTGTTGTCCTGCGCCCACTGGTTCGACGACAACGCGTCACGCTGGGCGCCATACGGCACGTACGTCGGGTTCATCGCGCTACTCAACGCCGTCAGTTGCTCGTCGAACGGCGTCACGATCACCACCGCGTTGTCCTTCTCGATCGCGGCGAACTGGCCATCGGCGAGCTTGCTGACTTCGCGCCACGCCGGCGCCAGATCGTCGACTGGGCTGCCGCAGTAGATCGAGTTGATGACGATGCCGCGCGTGATCGCAGCCTTGCTCTGCTCGGCGATATGGACGGTCGGGTCCTGGGTGGCGGCTTCATTGCCGCAAACGAACAGCAGCTTCAGCGCGTCGTTTTGTGGCGACCACTGCAACTCAGTGAGCGCCGCTCGCACCACGCGAGCGACGTACTCTTCACCACCGTTCGTGGTCAACGCGAACAGCTTCTGCGACACCAGGTCGAGGTCGGTCGTGAAGTCGGTCTCGACCTTCACCCAGCCCTTCTCGGCATCGTGCGTCGAGCAACCGAAGGACAGCAGCGCCACCCGCAACGTCGGTGTCGGCTGCAACGTCGCCAGGTCATTGACGACGGCCCAGAGGTTTTGGCGGGCGGCGTTGATGAGTCCATCCATGCTGCCGCTGATGTCGAGGCAGATCGCGAGGTCGATCGGGCGCGGCGCAGTAGGCACCACGGCAACCATCGAAGTCGCGACAATGGTGGGAACGGCAGGCGGTGGGCCCTGCGCAGCGAGCGCAGTGGCGAACGCGAGCAATGAAAGCGAGCAGCGGTTCATCGGATGGTCTCCTTGGGAAGGGTCTGTTCGGTAGCGGGGGCGGCGGTGGGCAACGACACCAGCACGTTCTTGCCGTCGACTTCGAGCAAGATCTCGCCGTGCAGTGACAGCACACCGACGCGGCATTCGGTCTCGAGACGGCGGACCAGCGCGAAGAACTCCGTGCTGCAGAACTCGATGCGTTGGTCAGGTTCGAGATGTTGCTTCAGCACGCTGTTGCCATCGATCCAACGCGTGCCGCGGCGCAGGAACGCGCGATCACACACTTGTTGGATGGCGCCCAACTCGACCACCTTCATCTCGGCATCGAAGTAGGCGTTGCGCGGGTTGGAGCATGCCTGCAGCTTCTGCGCCCACAGGTTGCTGCCTTGGTTGATCGCGGCGACGCCACTGCGGGTCGCCACCGCGCGCCCCGACAGCGCGTCCTGGCACGCCATCGTCAGCGACTGCCAATCGTCGAGGCGACTGCCTTCGGTGGCGAGGAATGCGGTGTACTCACCGAGCACGCCAAAGCGCGTCGACAGCCGCAAGATCTCATCGCGCAGTTCGCGCAGGCGCGGGTTCAAGAACGGGTCAGGCCGACCGACCGCGAGCGGACCACCGAGATCACCGCCGTGCTGGCGCAGTTCGTCGACGAGGAACGCGATCTGCCGACTGGCCCACAAACGCGGCACGAAGCCGTGGGCGGTCGACGCCGTCGCGACCGGCAACGTGAACGCGTAGCTCTTCTCACCCACCGGGGTGCGGCCCGACAACAGGAAGTGCAGTGGCGCGTCCCCGCGATACTGGCCGAGCACGACCAACTGATCGCCCAAGAACAGGTCGGGCAGCTTGCTCGGCATCAAGTTGCTGAGGCGACCACCTTCGTTCTGACGCACGACCGCCGCCAAAGCGGGCTCGGCGAGCACCGGGTGGCCCAGGCGTGAGAACGTGCGCGCGACCTTCACCTCGACGTGCTCCTCCGGCAGCACATACGTCGTCACCGCGCGCGTCGCTTCGGCGATGCGATCGAGCAGCGGCACGTTGACGTCGTGACCCACACCAAAGCAGAACACGCGCCGCGCGTGCGGATTGCCCGCCGCGACCATCGCATTCAGTTCCTTCTCACTGGTCGGCCCCACCGTGGGCAACCCGTCCGTCAGAAACAAGACGAGCGGCAGCGTGCCCGGCAGCACCGGGGCGCGCAGCGCTTCGAGCAGCGCATCGTGGATGTTGGTGCCGCCGTGCGGACGCACGCCTTGCAGGTAGGCACGCGCGGCCGCCAGCGACGTCGCGTCCTTTGGGATCGGCTGCGCAAACGCGCGGCCGACGTCGTTGCCGTAGTCGAGAATCTGAATGCCTTCGCCCGGCTCCAGACCTTCGAGCACCTGCAGTGCTGCCGCCTTCGCTTGCTCCAACTTGCGCCCGGCCATGCTGCCGGAGCGATCGATCACCAGCGTCACTTCCCGGCGCAGCGGTGCTGCGTTCGCGGGATGCGGCGCATTCGCGAGCAGCAAGAAGTAGCCGCCGCCGATCGTCGGATCGGGATAGGCAAACAACGCGGCCGTTGGCTGGCTCGCATCGCTGCTGGTCGCATAGCACAGACGGAAAGCACCTGGATGGCGACGACTGCCCTCGGCAACTCGCAGCGTGCGCTTCTTGTCACCACTGCGCGTCGTCACCAACTCGTGGCTCGGTGAATGGCAAACGCCAATGTCGGCACGCGCTTCCAACTCGACCACGATCGTCCACGGAACGTCCCCCGCGATCATCTCGCTGCGCGGCAGCACGTAGTCAACCCGTTCGCCATCGACTTCGAGCACGTGATCGTAGGTCACCCGGATCTTCTGGCGCCCGCCCGCCGCCACCGGAAACACACTGCTGCGCAGACAATTCCAACCTGCGAACTCGAGCAGTGCCGGATCGCGCAGCTTGGCGGTGATCTCGTCGTAGAGACGGCGCGCTTCGTCGCGCAAGAGAATGCGCGCGGTGGGCTCTTTCGCCGCGCCCTCGAAGGCGAACTGCGACACAGCGGCGCCATCGGGCACCGGCAGCAGCAGCACCGCCTCCTCCTGGCGCACCCCCGGATTAAACAATTCGAACTCGAGCGTGGTCGTCGCGGCGCGATCGAGAATGCGCACATGCGCGGCCACCGCGGTGATCTGCACCGGCTGCAGGCCAACGGGCGACAGCACGGCCCGGCTGGGCGCCACCCAGTGGTGCGGGTTCTGCGCCGGTAGCATCGCCACCAGGAAGGTCAGGAAAGGAATGGTTCGCAGCACGTTCATGTCACCTCACTTGTCGACCCAATAGACGCGCCAACCGGCATCTCGCGGGTAAGCGATGCGTAAGCCATCTTGACGGCTCGCCCGCGCCGACTACTTTCCCATGCAAAGCCAAAGGCCCCATGGAACTGCGCGACGCTATCGAACAGATCTCAAGGATCCACACCCAGCTCGCCGCGACCGAACGGTTGCGCAGCCTGCGAGCGGTGCCGGTCGCTCTTTCCGGCATCTTCGCGATCGCCGCCGCCATCACGCAACCGCTGCTCGTCGGCGACCCGCTCGCCCACCCCGACCTCTATCTGCTGCTGTGGTGCGGTGCCGCGATCACGAGCGGCATCTTCGCGAGTGCAGTCGTCGCGCGCCGCGCGATGCAGACTCCCGGCGCCTTGAGCGTCGCCAACGCGCGCCTCGCTGGCATGCAGTTCCTGCCATGCCTCGCCGTCGGCGCCATCATCACGTGGTTTGTCGCGGCCCGCATGCCCGCCCAACTCTGGCTGCTGCCAGGCCTTTGGCAACTGCTGTTTGGCCTCGGCAACCTCGCCGCGCATCGCCTGCTGCCAATGCCCGCGTCACTCGTCGGCATCGCCTTCATCGCCACCGGCACCTGCTGCCTGTGGTTTGGCGACCGCGCACTCGATCCGTGGGCGATGGGCATCCCGTTCGCAGCCGGACAACTTGCCCTAGCCGCGATCCTGTGGTGGCACCACGAACGAGTTGAGACCAGCACGGAGGCGCCGCAATGACCGACAAGAAGGAAGTGGAAGGTCGCTACGCCTATGAAGGGCTCGATCGTGTGCTGCACGAAAAAGCGCGGCTCGGCATCGTCACCTCGCTCGCCGCGCGCGCCGACGGCCTGCTCTTCACCGACCTCAAGAACCTCTGCAATCTGACGGACGGCAACTTGTCGCGGCATCTCACGGTGCTGCAAGAAGCCGGCATCATCGACATCCAGAAGGGCTTTCGCGGTCGCCGTCCGCAAACGCTGACCCGCCTCACCGACGGCGGCCGCAAACGCTATCTCGAGTACATCACGGTGCTGGAGTCGGTGCTCGCGGACGCCGTCGACGCCGCCAAGGTCGCGCGGCGGGCCAAGAAAGTGATGCCCGAAGGGTTTAGTCCCGCGTGATGCGGCTCTGCATTCTCGGCTCGGGCACCGCCATCCCCGTCGCCGATCGTTTTCCCGCGGGCTATCTGGTGACGACCGCGCACGAGAAGGTGCTCGTCGACTGCGGCCCCGGCGTGCTGCGCCGCCTCGCCCAAGCGGGCACGTCGATTGCCAATCTCGATGCGGTGCTGCTCACCCACTACCACACCGATCACTGCGCCGATGTCGCCGCGCTGCTGTTTGCGCTGCGTTCGCCGCACTTCGCCGGCCGCCCGCCGCTGCGGCTGATCGGCGCCCCTGGGCTCGTGCGCTTGGTCGAGAAGTTGATGGAGGCGTGGCCGTGGCTGCAGCCGCGCGGCTACGAGTTGCAACTTGAGGAAGTGACGCCCGGCGCGTTCGCGATCGGCAACACGCAGGTGACGGCGGTGCCGATTCGCCACACGGCGCAGAGCCTCGGCTATCGCCTCACGACGGCGGCTGGCAGCGTGGCGTTCTCCGGCGACGCCGATGAATGCGACGAGCTGGTCGAGCTGGCGCGCGACGTCGATGTGTTTGTGTGCGAAGCCGCGACCCCGGACGGCTGCAAGATCGATGGCCACCTGACGCCCAGTTTGACCGCGGCCTACGCGGCGCGCGCCAACGTGCGCACGCTGGTGATGACGCACTTCTATCCCGAGTGCATCGGCCACGACTTGCGCGCGCAGGCCGCCGCCGCGTTCGCTGGCGAGATCGTGTTGGCGCAGGATCTGATGACGGTCGCGATCGGTGGGACCGCATGCTGATCCCGACGTGGCTGCTGCTCGCGCTCGGGGTGCTGGGAGCAACCGACATCTGGCTGTTCCATAGGCGCGCGCACCACCTTCACGAACACCGCCCCGCGCGGGCCGAACTAGTCACCCACGCGCTGCGTGGCCCGACCTACGCGCTGCTGTTTGCGATCGTCCCCAACGCGACGTTCGCTGGCGCCTGGTTGTGGGCGCTGCTGGCCCTGCTGGCCTTTGATCTCGCGATCTCGATCGCCGACTTCTGGCTCGAGCCAGCCAGCCGGCAGGCCCTCGGCGGCCTGCCACGCGGCGAGTACCTGCTGCACGTGCTGCTGGCGATGCTGTTCGGCGCCTTGGTCACGTCGATCTGCTACGAAGCCGGCCCGGCGCTGGCAGCTGCGAGCGCGCTGCAATGGAGCGACCTCGTCCCGCTGTGGTTGCGGTTGGTGCTGGCAGCGATGGCCATCGGCGTGTTCGCGTCGGGCCTCGGCGATCTGCAGGCAGTGCGTCGCCTTGGCCGCGAGCCACGGTGATGCTGCACCCCCGCAGTGCCGGGCTCGCCCCGCTGCTGGACCCAAAGTGGCGCCAGAAGCTCTGGATCGGTGGGCTGGTGCTGTGTCTGCCAGTGATCGGCTGGCCCGCGGTGCTGGGCTACCGCGCCGCCTTCATCCGCAATCTGCGCGAACCCGCACCCAGCGTGCTGCCGCCCTGGCGCGGCCAGTTCTGGTCCCACGTCGTGCTCGGCGCCCGCGCCATGCTGGTGATCCTCGGCTACTTCGCTCCCATCTACGCCACGCTCGCCGGCGTCTTGCTCGTTCGCGGCTTCACGCCGACAGCGATGACGTGGTCGCTGACCGCGTTCTTCGTGCTGTTCCCGCTGTTCGCGCCACTGTCGCTGCCGATCGCGTGCGTGCTGCTGACGACCGGCACGTCGCCGTGGCTAGGCCAGATGGAAGCGCTCGCGCTGCTTGCTGCGTACGGATTGATGGTGTTCCTGCTGCCAGCCGGCTTCCTCGAGGTGTCCCGCACTTGGCGATTCCGCTCCGCCTTCGCGCTGTGGCGGACCGTGCCATTCGTGATCCGCCACTTCGGCGACTACGTGCGGGCTTGGTGGCACTCGAGCTGCATGAGTCTGGTCGGCCACTTCGCCGTGCCGCTGTCGCCGTGGGGTGTGGTCTGGTGCTATCTCGGCATCGTCACGCTGTTCCAGGAAGTGCTGTGGCACGCCGAGGGACGCCCGGCAACCGGCTACATGGCGGCAACGGTCGCGGCGTCACCGCGCGGTCTACGCTTTGGTCGCGGCACGCGAATCGATGCCGCCGGCGCGCCATGCACGGTGGTCGAGTTGGGCGCCTTCGCCGCACCGCTGCCTGGCCGTCGCTGAGAATTCGT
>CANEYR010000047.1 GCA_947444055.1 Planctomycetota bacterium | reverse complement strand
CTGCACTCGGGCCTGCGCCGCGCCTACGGACTCGCCGGTCGCGGCTTTGTCGAGCAAGTGGGCTACGTCGATAGCGAAGCGCTCACCGAGGGCTGCGACACGATCTTCCTGCTCTCTGACGGCGCCCCTTCGTGGGACGACTTCAACATCGTCGACAAGGACTATGGCGAAGGCCAAGTCGTCGTCGACACCGAATACAACAAGCCGGCCGCGCGCTCGCCGCAGCTCCACTACCACGGTCCGTATGACCAGGACGATTGGCTGCTTGAGGACCTGAAGCGCATGAACGCGTTCCGCCGCATTCGCGTGCACTGCATTGGGCTCGGCGAAGCCAACATGGGCTTGCTGGGCCGCATCGCCGAAGTCGGCCGCGGGGAAGTGTTCGTGTTCGGCGCCAAGAAAGACGCGCCCAAAGATGGTGCTGGTGGCGGCGCGAAGAAATGAAGAAGGGTGAAGCCGCCATGCCGCGGGCGACCAGCAGGGGCCTGCCGAGTCGCGGCGGCGTCCGCTATGGTGCCCGCCAACGCCAGCCCTTCGGCAACGTCCACCTGACTCCATGCATTCGATTCTCTCGTCACGCTGCGGCCTCGCATTCGCAGCCATCACTCTCACCGTTTCCCTTTCCGCGCAGACTACGGTCAACGTTTCGTGCGCCGCGGACAACACCCTCTACCAAACCCTCACGGGAGACGCGAGCAATGGCGCTGGCGTCGGCCTGTTTGTCGGTCTCAACGCCTTCGGCTCGGTTCGTCGCGCGGTGCTGCGCTTTAATGTCGCGGCGACCGTTCCGGCGGGCGCGAAGATCCTGTCGGCGCAGCTGACTCTCAACTGCGTGCAGTCGACGGTGGCGTTGCCGCTGCCGATCACGGGGCACCGCTTGACTCAGTCGTGGGGTGAAGGCACGAGCGTCGCGAGTGGTGGTGGCGGCGGTGGTGGTCTCGCGACGACCGGCGACGCCACCTGGCTGCATCGCTTCTGGCCAGGCTCGCTGTGGACGAATCTCGGCGGCGACTTCGCGGCGACGCCGTCGTTCACCGCGTCGATGGTGCCGATCGGATCGTTCACGTCGATCCGGTCGGAAGCTGCCGCAGCCGACGTGCAGTCGTGGCTCGACACCCCAGCCACCAACTTCGGCTGGTTGCTGAAGACCGACGAACTGCTCGCGTCCACGGCGCATCGCATCGACTCGCGCGAGAGCGCTGGTCAGAAGCCGCTCTTGGCCGTGACCTATATGCTGCCCGGCCAGAACGGCACGTGGGGCATCGGCTGCCCTGTGGGCGCCGGCTTCTTCACCACCACGTGGGTCGGCGCACCGATCGGTGGAGCCACCGTGCAGATTGCCAAGACCGCCGCGACGCCGCTCAGCATCGGCGCCGACTTCTTCACGCTGGCCCTCGATCCGCTCGGCACGCCGCTGCTGCCCGGCTGCACGCTCTACCTGCCCTTCGCCCAGGTCATTCCCGGCGCGGCGTTCTTGACGAACGCAGTCGGCGCGGGCTCGTCGCCGTTCGTGATCCCGACGGGTTTCCCTGGCTACCTCATCAACTGCCAAGCCGCGGTGATCGAGAACAACCCGCTCGGCTTCGTGATCAGCAACGCCGCGTTGACTGTCTTGCAGTGAATTGTCCAGCAGTGAATTGTGCTGCAGTGAACGCGCCGCGGTTCACGGCATCGCGACGATGAGCGTGGCCGGATCGGCGTCGAAGCGGCGCACCGTCACCGCCGCGAAGTGAGCTGGCGTGCGCACGTCAAACTGCGTCTGCGTCGCCACCGGCACGGCGGCCCAGCCGTCGCTGTCAGCTTGCGCAACACCGCGCCTCGCGCCGCCGACACTGGTCGCCACGAACACGCCAGCGACGGGGCTGCCGCGCTCGTCGACCACACGCAGCCGCACTTCCTCGGCTGCTGCCAGTTGCAGATCAACGTCGACTGACGCGTCCCGCAACTCGATGTTGTGCACGATGCCAACCGCCCCGCGATACGCGAACGGTCTGGCCTGGTAGTCACCGGCAACCAACCCGCCGAGGCTGAAGGCGCCGCCAGAGCCGGCTTCGACCACGCGCCGCAGATTGCTGCCCGTGATCTCGATCGGCACGCCGACGATCGGCACGCCGCGCGCGTCGCGCACGATGCCACGAATCGCCAAGCCAGGCGCGGCGATCAAGTCCGGCACCGGCACCGCCCCTTGCGTGCGGTCGTTCACAAGTGGCGCCGACGTGCCATAAAACCCGGTTTCACCAACGCCGCCATGCGGCGCGTGCAACAGCAGCGTGGCCAGCGGACTCGGCAGCGGCAGCATGAAGCGCCCGATGTCGTCCGCACGCGCCCAAACACCCGTTCCCATCGCCGTCACGAAGGCGCCCGCCAGCGGCTTGCCATCGGCGCCGCGCGCGGTGCCCTCACCGCGCAACGACGATGGCGGCACCAAGGGCGTCGGCGCCTGTTCCCACGGCACCGTCGGCATCAGTTGCAGCGCCAACACGTCGGGAGAACCCTCACTCATGCGCAACCACGCCGGTTGCTGACCATCGGCGCGCACCAACAGATCCGTGGTGGCACCTGGCGTCATCGCGACTTCAAAGGCGCCATCGCCATCGGTGCGCAAGGCGGCGCGATCCATCGGCACCACCTCCGCCCCGACGACCAAGAACCCCAGCGCGTCGAAGATGCGGCCGCGGCGCATGATCGTCGCGACTTCGATCGGCCGGGCACTCACTGGCCGCCGCACGATCAGGGGCTCGCGGCCGACGAGCGGTGTTTGCACGGTTGGCACTTCGGAAGCGCGCGCAATCCGCAGATCACCGCGCACGACGAACACCGCGATGACGACTGCCGCCCAGGCAGCGACAATCACGGATGGGCGTTTGAAGCGATCGCTCACCATGCCGCGACTATAGAAGTCGCCACCGCTGCTTACCCACCCTCAGCCCGCGAGAAATGCACAGAACGGTGAATCAGCGGCAAAGCCGCGGCGGCGCGACGTCGAGCACCGTGCGCAAGCCGGGCGGTGCTTCGACGACGCCATGCAGGTTGTTGACCAGGATTGCCGCGGTTGCTTGGTCGCCGGCGATGCCGCCAAGGAACTTCAGGTGAATCGGCGGCGTGCTCTCGAGCACGATCTCGTCGCGGGGGTCCGGCGCCCCGACATACATCGACAAGTCGAGGTGCAGGACCGGCCGCTTGCCGATGTAGCCGTAGCCGTGGTTGCGAATGCCCGCGACCTGACCTTCTTTCACCGTCAGGAATTGCGTCTTGAGGTCCTCGGCTGCGATCACGGGTTCGACCGACTGCTCGATGCGTTCGATCTTGAAGTCCAAGGCGCGCGCCAGCAGCGCCACCGACTCGCGCATGCCGATGTGACCAAAGCGACCGGTCGCCATCTGCTTTTGAAACTCCGCCTTGGTGAGCCCGGCGCCAACCTTCTTCTGCAGCGGCAGCCGCCGGGTGCCGGCATCGACGACGCGGGTGCACTTCACTGCCTGCACATCGAACGTCACCGCGGAAGCCACCACCGCGAGGAAGTCCATTGCGTAGCCAGGATTGACGCCGGTGCCGAGGATCGAGATGCCACCAGCCTTCGCGGCCGCATCGATCTCCTTCGCCAACGCCGCGTGTTGCATCTCTGGCACCAGCAGCTCCTCAGTCGATGACACGACGTCGACACCGCAGCGGGCCGCGAGCAGCAGTTGGTCCTTCACCATCGGCATGAAGCTCGACGTGCAGTGCAGCATTGCGTCCGGCTGCAGCCGCTGCAGCGCCTTCTCCGCATCGCCTTCGACAACGACACCGGTCTGGCGGCCGAGGTCGAGCAGCTCACCGAGGTCTTTGCCGATCTTCGCCGGATCGATGTCGATCGCGCCGACAAGCTGCACCGTGGTCTTTTGCAGAGCTAGGCGCGCAGCCGCCAAACCAATGGGGCCAAGGCCGAACGAAACGACGCGGACGACAGAAGACATCAGGTTCGTGGAGGGTTTGAGGGGCGAACATGCTAGCGACAGGCCGCGCGCACTTCACCCGCCCGGCCGTTCTCGCTTGACGATCCAACACGAATCGTGCGGTTCCATGCCAAGGCGCGGGTAGTAGCCGCGCGCGGCCGGGGCGGCGAGCAGGATCAACGAGGTGTGGAAGCCGCAGGCGGCGTGGGTGCGCAGCAGCAGTTCTTTGCCGATGCCTTGGCGCTGGCGGCTCTCGTCGACGGCGAGATCTGACAGGTAGGTGCAGTAGTGAAAGTCGGAGATCGCGCGCGACACCCCGATCAGCAAGCCACATTCGTCGCGCGCCGTCGCGATGACGCTGGCGTTCTCGAGCATGCCTTGCATGCATTCGCGGTCGTCCACGGGCCGGCGCTGCGCCAACGTCGACCGCCTCAGCACATCGATGAACTCGTCAACCGACAGCTCCGGCTCGATCGCGTAGAGAACGTTCATGCCAAGGCCTGCGCGCGTGTCGTCGCCACCGCGGCACCGCCACAACGAGCTCGCACCTGCGCCGCGAACAATGCCGTCACCGGGTGATCTTCTTGCAGCTCGGGATGAAAGCACGCCGCGAGCACCGCGCCCTTCTGCACCAGCACCGGATCGTCGCCGCGACGCGCGAGCACTGTGCAATCGCTGCCGACGGCGGTGATGCGCGGGGCCCTAATGAACGTGCCGGTCGTGCCGCGCGGCAACACCTCGGACTGCAACACGAACGAACCCGAATGCAACTGCCGCCCGTAGCCGTTGCGCACGACAGTGATCGGCAGCAAGCCATAGCTGCGCTGCGATGGGTTCTCGACACGCTCGGCCAGCAGGATCATGCCCGCGCACGTCGCCAACACCGGCAAACCCGTGTGCAGCACTTCCCCGAGCGGCCCCCACAAACCTTCGACCCCGAGCAGCGTCAGCATCGTCGTGCTCTCGCCGCCCGGCAGCACCAGCGCATCGATGCCGACGAGATCGGGCGCCGATCGCAACTGCCGCGTGCGCAGCCCGTGCGCCTGCAGCGCCGCCTCGTGATCGAGGAAGTCACCTTGCAGCGCCAACACCCCAACGAGTGGCTCAGTGACCACGGCCAGCGAGGCGCTCGTGCGCCGGCAGCGTGTTGATGTCGATGCCAACCATGGGCTCGCCGAGCCCCTTGCTGACTTCGATCAGCACCTTCGGGTCTTCGAAGTGCGTCACGGCGCGAACGATCGCGCGCGCGCGCTTCTGCGGATCGCCGGACTTGAAGATGCCGGAGCCGACGAACACCGCTTGGGCACCGAGCTGCATCATCAACGCCGCGTCCGCCGGGGTGGCGATGCCGCCGGCTGAGAAGTTGGGCACCGGCAACCGCTGGCTCTCCGCCACCCACGCGACGAGTTCGCACGGCACGCGCAGTTCGGTCGCCTTCTTCTCGAGTTGCTTGTCGTCCATGCCGCGCAGCTCGCGGATCTGCGACATCAGCGCGCGCATGTGGCGCACCGCCTCAACGACGTTGCCGGTGCCGGCTTCGCCCTTCGTGCGAATCATCGCCGCCCCTTCGTGAATGCGCCGCAAGGCCTCGCCGAGGTCGCGGCAGCCACACACGAACGGCGTCTTGAACACGCGCTTGTCGATCTGGAACTGCTCGTCGGCGGGCGTCAGCACTTCGCTCTCGTCGATGCAGTCGACTTCCATCGCTTCCAGCATCTGCGCTTCGACGAAGTGGCCGATGCGCACCTTCGCCATCACCGGAATGCTGACGGCCTTCTGAATGCCGACGATCATGTCAGGATCACTCGCGCGCGCGACGCCGCCGTGCTTGCGGATGTCGGCTGGCACGCGTTCGAGCGCCATCACGGCACAGGCGCCAGCCTCTTCGGCGATGCGCGCTTGCTCGGCGTTGACGACGTCCATGATGACGCCGCCTTTGAGTTGGGCGCAGAAGCCGATCTTGCTGACGAGCTCTTCAGCCGTGAAGCCAGGGACTTGCTTGATGGGATGTTTCTCGGTCATTGGATGAGGATCGTGTGGGGGAAGATCAGAGGAAGGGGCGGGCCGAAGCTGGGGCGGCGACGATGGCGCGCGCGCAATCGGCGAGCACCGCGATGCCGGCCTGCACTTGCTGGACATTGGCGCGCGTCAGCGACAGACGCACACCGCGGGAAGGCTGGCCGTGCAAGTCGAACACGCGACCGGGAACGACGCGCACGCCGCGTTCACTGGCGAGTTCGGCGAGCCGTTCGCCATGACCTGGCTGCGGCAATTCGAGCCAGGCCACGAAGCCGCCGTCGGGATCGGTGATCGAGCAACCTGGCGGCAAGTGCTGGCGGCAAGCCTGCTGCAGCGCGTCGTGGCGATTCTTGAGCTCGGCGCGCAACGCCACCGAGTAGCGATCGAGGTGGCCGCGCGCGACAAACTCGACGAGTGCAGCCTGCAGCAGCGGACTCGTCTCGAGGTCCATGAAGCGTTTGACCGCCGCCATCGGCCGCAGCAGATCCGCACTGCCCGCGACCCACCCGATGCGCAGCCCTGGGAACAGTTCTTTGCTGACGGTCGAGACCGTCACCGTCAGCCCACGTGGATCGAGCGAACGCAGCGTCGCCTGCGCCTTGCCGCGCGTGCGCAGCGAGCATTGGTACTCGTCTTCGACAATCGGCACCGCCGTGCGTGCGACCACGTCCATCAGCGCTTGCCGCTGCGCGCGATCGAGCGAACGACCGGTCGGGTTGTGGAAGGTCGGCATCAGGTAAACGAGCCGCACCTGCCGCCGCTGCAACGCCCGTTCGAGTTGGTCGAGGTCAAGACCCGCCGCGCCAAACGGCACCTGCACCACTTGCAAACCATGCGCGCGCAGCAAGCCGTGCATCTGGTGGTACGACGGCAACGTCACCACCACCGTGTCGCCCGGCGTGCAGAACGTGCGCAGCACGAGATCGAGCGCTTGCTGTGCACCCGCCGTCACCAGGATGTCGTCCGCCGTCAGACCCGGGTCGATCTCGTGCGCGCGCTCGGCGAGCATCACTCGCAGCTCAGGCAAACCGTTGGTGGCGTGGCCATAGCCGAGCAGTTCGGCGCCGCGGCGCTGCAACACCGCGTCCATCGCTTCGCGCCATTCATCGACGGGGAAGCGATCGCCATCCGGCGCCAGCTCGGCAAAGTTGGCGACGAGCTCGCGACCGGCCGGCAGCGGCGGCGCCCCCGGCATCTCCTGCGAACGGCGCAAGGCGGCTTCGGCATATGCACTCAGGGGACCAGCCGCGGCCAACGCCAAGGCTGGCTTGACGCCGCCGAGCACGACCGTGCCGCGGCCGACCGTGCCTTCGACCAAGCCCTGATCCGCCAACTGCCGGTAGGCGTCCTGCACTGTTCCCCGCGTCACGTCGCACGCCTTCGCCACGTCGCGAATCGGCGGCAGGCGCGTTCCCATGCGCAGGCGCCCGTCCTCGATGGCCCGCACGTAGAAGCCGACGATCTGCGCAGCGAGAGGCGAAGGTGCCTCGCGATCGAGCTCTGGCATCAGGATGTGCACGTGCGCAGATGTAGCGGACAATCTTGTCCCGTCAATTAGGCCAATTTGGCCCAATCACCGCCTTGAGCCGCCGCCTGAAGTTTGTCCAGACGGCGACCGGCCACCAGCAAGGCGCCTTCCCCGCGCGCACTGTTGGACAACGCCACACGTCCCGAACTGAGTGCTCGATAGCTCAGCACCGAGAAGGGACATGGGGAACAAACAAACACGAACCGCTGCGCGCGGAATGCTGGCCGCCTGCGTGGCCGCTGTGGTCGCTGGTTGCACTGGCGGCCACACACCAGATCCGGTGGCGATCGCGCTCACTTTGCAGGGGGGGTCGGCCCCCGTTGACGGCACTAGCTACGAACCCCAGGTGGTCGTGGCGTCGTTGTTCCCGAGCATGCCTGGCTCGGCGCCCATTGGCGAGACGTTGCGCGTGCAGCAACCCGAACGGCGCCAGGCCGCGATCGTGGTCGGCCACGACGCGCAGCACACCTTCGATACCCGCATGAGCCGCGCCTTCACGGCCGTGTGCGACGACGTCGATGGCTCGCCCACCGCCTGCACCGATCGGGACGCGGTGGAGTTGATGATGCTGGGCCGGGCTGACTTTGGCGTGATCGGCGGTCGCCTGTCAGCGCGCGATCTGCAAGCGGGTCTGCGGCAGCAACCGCTCGGGGTCGAACTGTTTGCGCTCTCGGTGGCGCCCGACTCGCCGGTGCGTTCGCTGACGCACCAGCAAGTGCGGCAGATCTTCACGGGCCAGGTCACGTCGTGGAGCCAGCTCGGCATCGCCGGTGGTTCGATCGTCGCGGTCGTTCCGAGTGAACGCGCGCTCGCGGCCCGCGCCGCGAAGACACTGATCGCCGGCGATCGCTTCGCCGCCAGCTGTGTTGGGGTCGCCAGTGAGAAGCACGTGGCCGACCAGATTCTGCAGAACCCCGGCGCCATTGGCATCGTGCGCGTGACCGGGCAGCCGTGCGAAAGCGGCCAGAAGCTGCTGCAGATTGATTGGAGCCCACCGACCGTCGAAGCCTTTGGCTACGGCACCTACCCATTTGGGGTGCCGATGACGCTCGTGACTTCGGGGCAGCCGAGCGGGATCGCGAAGGACTTTCTCGCCTTCGCCCGTTCCGGCGAGGGGCGAGCCTTGATGGGTCGCTCGGTGTTGGTGATGCCGTAGGGCAGTTAGGCTGTAGTGAGGAAGTGTGTCCCGGCGGGCGGCTCGACGGTCTCGGTTCGCGAGGCGTCGGTGTCTTCCCGCCGGGCTGATCCTGTGCGCTTCACGATTTCGCTTGGTCGGAGCCGCGGTTCTTGCGCGTCTCCTTCGCGCCATCTCCGAGTCGCCACGCGATTCGATCAACCCACATGGCAGCCACGATGAGTAACGTCACTACACCCAACCTTAATAGGAAGCTAACTCCCTGCGCAGTCAGCCAATCTTGCACCAGGATCATTGCGATGGCCGTGCAGATCAACACCATCCAGTGAGGTCGTCGGTAGTCTTTCATAATTCGGCCAACCTCATGGACAACCCCCTGCCCTTCCCATTTCCATCGTAGACCTGACTTGCACGATCTTCGTGGACAGGAAGGGCCAGGGCGGTGCTTGAGTCGCCGCCTAGACTAGCGAGACGCTTGAGAAGTTCAGCATGATAGTATTTCCCAATTCATCCACCAGCACTACGTTGGGGCTACCTTGGCGCGCCATGCAACACCTTGGCAAACAGGTCGCGCTCGGGCACATCGTTACCATCCCTTATGCGCATGGTGATGCGCCAAGAACTGGCCAGCACTTCAAGCAATAGCACATCCCTCACGCGGCGCATGCGACAACGATAGCTAGGCTCTCTTGGATCGACGGGCGCTGAACTTGCCTCGATGCCACCAGCCACAACCAGCTGGCCAATCCTTGGAAGTGCCATTGCCAGCCACTTGGTTGCATGACTGGCTTCGCCACTTATGCTTACTCGCTCTTCATTCCGCACCTGTTTCCACTTCCAATCAGACAGCGCCTGGAATGCAGCTGGCATGTCACTCAATGCGGCGGGATCAAGCACACCCAGGGGGCCGGGTGTTGGCTCCGCAACTCCAGCCATTAATAAATCCCATTCCTGTTCGTCCATCCCACTCAGGATCGCCATCCTGCCGGCGACTTCATCGTCCGATGCGCTGCGAACGGGGCTGCCGTCCACGGTCGCCTGCTTCCCGGGGACCGCGCCAACCTCGGTCGAATCGGTGCCGGTCAGCATTCCCCCAGGAGCACCAGGTACAACCAGATTGTCCTGGAAGGACATCACAACAAACGCTGGCGCACCGATGAACACGAGTGCAATAATGATCCGCTGGCGCTCGATCCAGCGCAGGGGTTGCGATCCAGATGGCCTGATCGATTTACTGTCCATTGAATTGCATTACCGTATCACACCATCTCGTCTGATTCGCAGTTAGTGCATTCGAGGATCGAGTGAACCTCAGCAAGAGCCAGAGGCGGAGGCAGCTTCACTCTAGCCAGCAACCTCTCGCCGCAGTGCAATTGGGCATTGAAGGGAATCTTGGCTCGCTCACCCTTACCAGTCGGACTCACATTCTGCTTCACTACATTGTGAGATCCGCTCCCAACAGTCACGGTGACATCGTTGGAGTTTTTACCGGCACCCACCGCTGGTGCTCCCATGTAATTCTTTACCCTAATCCAACCCTTAACAAGACATGGAGATACTTCCTTGCATGCCCAGCAGGACTCTCCCCAGTCACAGTCACCACCGCTCGCCACCGGGTCATTTGCCGGCTTCCCCAGCCATTGCCGATGAGCCGCTGTATAAATTTCAAATTCAATCGCCACTACTGGGACCCCATTCCGTCCGGGAATGGTAGTGAAGAATCCAACTGGTCCTAATGCCCGGTTGCGACAACCACCACACTCAACGTCTGCGCACTTGTCGTGTAACACGCCATCAGACTTATGAAGCCACGATTCCGATGACCAGCGGCCTTCGCCCATAGGGAGTCGCATGTTGCTCCATACGCTCGACCCAGGAAGAGCTTCGTTCCGGCTGGTGGCAATTACCCGAGTAGCGCGCGGAAGCCCGAAATGCTCGCGCAACAAGATCGACGGTCCCCGACGGAGAATTACTGGGCCTGTGACCCCTGATCCAGAGTTCGAGAGGGCGCCGAAGCCAAGAGCGGACTCGCCAGCGGCGCGTCGCGAGCCACCGCACCCACAATCACCACCAGCCTTGCATCCACATCCCATGACAACCTCCACCTACAGCTTCATCGTGTGCTGCGTGACGGCCAACATGACGATCCCGTCGACGTTGGTCGGCTCGCAAGCAACACGAACGTACCTAGTGCAAATGCCTACTTGCGCAGGCAGAACATAGAACCCTGGACTCGCCACCTCGGTTCGGGCCCCGAACAGGGTCCAATTCTCGGCGTCGTTGCTTTGCTGGACATAGACGTCCGCTGAACCGACCGCTTCCGTCGCGACGACTGTCAACTGCACAGCGTTGGCATTTTCCATGAAGGTCGCAGGCGACACCTCTAGGGAGCCATCGAGCACAAGCTGCTTGTACGGTTGCGTGATCACGGATCAGGTCGCCTATGACATCTGAGTGGACAAGTTACCTAAAGAGCCGCTGTGTTCAAGCCGGCCGAGACCACGCAGATAGGGCTCGTGCCCGTCAGCGTCACTTTGAGTCGGACGTAGCCGGCTGCAATCCCCGTCTGCGCCGCCGCCTGCAGCGTGAAGCCCACAGCCGTCAGGTTCGTTGCTGAACCCTTGTTCGACCAGTTTTCGAGGTCGTTGCTCTCCTGCAGCTGGCAAGCCACCTGAGGACTGGTGCCTGAGAGGCTGAACACCACTACGTCGAACTGCGAGCCATTGGCCCCTTGCAACGGCACTGGTTGCGAGACTTCGGAAGCGTTGGCCCCGGTGAGAGCCAGGCGTGTGAATAGTTGCTGGTACATGTCTTGTCCTTGGTTTGGTCGGCTATTGATCAGAAAGGGTTGTGTCCAAAGCGTACGAAACCGTGTTGTCTGCAGGCGTGGCCTGCAGCACTACCCGGTAGTAACGCGAAGTGATAGGAAAGATGCCGACCTGCACCGTGCCAGCCTTGTCGAACGCGGCGCTGATCGACCCAGCCGACGTCCAGTTTTGACCGTCGTTGCTCGCTTGCAAAGTCGCTTCGACCGAACCGGTGCTCTTGTTCGAGTACTCGTTCAGCAACAAGCTCACCTGCACTTTGTTCGCCGAACCGACCAAGCGAGACCTTCCCGTGACGGCCGCGGCACCTGACACAGATTCCAACTGCGAATTGACTGGGGGCGAGGTGCTCATGGGTTGGAATGTCAGGTGTGCCTTGCTCTCTGCGCTTCACTGGTAGAACTGCGGAAGGGCCAAAGAACGAACGGGTCGGCAATCAATCCCGGATCCCCGTCTCGCCCCGTCATGCGGAGCGATCCTCGTCAACCGCGACCGAGAAGGCCTTGCGGATGCGACCAACGGCCAGATACGCCGCGCGAACAGTGACTCCACGCAAGGCCGCGATCTCCGCCGCACTCTCACCCAACACCAACCGGCAAAGTGTGTCGCGATCACCGTCCTCAAGACGATCACGGACCAAGCTGACCAGTTCTTGGACGCGCTGACAGTCCACCCAAGACGGCTCGCGTCGATCTTCACAGACTTCGTCGGCGTCGGCGACATCTGCTCGGCGCGCCAACTGCGCCTGGCCATGGTCGATGCAAAGATTCCGCGCGGTTCGAAGAAGCCAGCCCCATTTCTCACGCCTTGCCATGCGTTCACTCAGCCTTCGTCCCTCCTCAAGCTTCCAGGCCTTCTCGATAGCCGTGGCCGCGATGTCCTCCGCCGTTTGGGAGCATCGAACCCATTTACGCACGACCCTCAACAACGCATGCCAAGTCGCCGTGAACGCACGCGCCTCGTCACCAGGGTGAGCATCTCGGCCAGCTGCAGCGATCCGATCTTGGTTGAAGACCTGCTCTTCCGTGCAACCACTTTCTCCGAGTCTCCGAGTCTCCGAGTCTCCGAGTCTCCGACGCATCGTCTGTACTTCCCGTTCATCGTTCATCGTTCTCCTTGCAACTTTGCCTTCGCGCTAGGCACACGTCGTCCGCGCATCGCACAGCCAATAGCTCGAGTCTGATCGCGGGTACCATCCGGTTTCCGGAATCCGTCGGCCACGTCATCGAATGCTGCTGGCACTACGCCTCGTCAAGAAACAGCAACCCGCCCCGCCGCCACTTGCGGGCACCGCCCTTACCAGCCTTGCACTCTACGGATCGTCTCGACTTCCAAGTCCCAACCGGATCGCCACGATCTGTTTGACCAACCCCCGCCGCTGCCGCAACGTGCCGCGGTGCCCACCGGTCGCCGCCATGCGCAGATCGTGCCCAGCCTCGTCGCGGTGGCGTGCCTGACGACGGGATGCTTCTCGTTCGACCCCCTGACGCACGCCGCATCCGAACGGCTCGACACCTTCGATTTCTACTGGCAGCGCCTCGCCGACGACTACCCGCTGTTTGGCGACCAGCAACTCGATTGGAACGAACTGCGCCGTAGCTATCGCGCCGCGGTGCCGTTCGCGCAGCAGCCGCACGAGTTCTATCACTTACTCACCGGCATGCTGAGCGAACTCGGCGACTTGCACGTCTCGCTATCAATACCAACCGATCGCTTCGCCGCCGACGGCGTCGCCACCACGTCCCTGCTCGACGTCGATGGCTTTGCCTTGATGCCGATCGAAGGTCGGTTGCACGTGGTCAGTTGGCCGACGCAAGAAGCGCCGCACGTGCCAGAGGGTGTGCCGGTCGATGCCAGCTATCCCGAGGTGTGGCGCGTGCAGGGCTTTCCCGTCGTGCTGTCCCTGGTCGGCAATCTGTTGCAAGGACCGCCGAGCACCCCGATCGAACTGCAACTGCGTTGGCGGAACGGCAGCGTCACGCGCCACATGATGCGCTTGCCCGCGGCTGGCACGCCTCGGCGCAGGCATGCGTTTGCGCACTTGCATGACGAGACCATGCGTTGGCAAACGCGCGCCACCGAACCGTTCGCGTGGATTGAAGTCGCCACCTTTGATGACGACGCCGTGATCAAGCAGGTCGATACCGCCGTCACCGCGGCAAACACCAGCGACGGCCTCGTGCTCGACCTGCGCCGCAATCTCGGCGGCCGTTGGCTGATTGCTCAGTATCTGGTCGAACGGTTCCTGCGCGAACCAGTCGAGCTGGTGCTGGTGCCGGCCCACCCGACGTCGAGCTGGCTTGGCCTGATCCAGTACGAGCTGTTTGTGCGCACCGCTTGGCAACCGCGACCACCAACGTTCAACAAGCCGCTGGTCGTTCTGACCAGTGCGCTCACTGGCAGTTCGGCCGAACACGCCGCGCGCATCCTGCAACGCTATGCCGGTGCCTCGGTCATTGGGGAACGGACCGCTGGTGCGGAGGCGGCGATTCAAACGGAAGTCGGTCCCGATGGCAGCACGCTGCGATTTGGCTCCACGCGTGTGGTCGATCGCACCGGCGTCGGCCTGCAGCAAGAAGGGGTCGTGCCCGACATTGCCGTTCGCCTCACACTCGAAGATCTCGAACGGCTCGGCGCCAAGGACGCCGCCGCCGATTGGGAGCAGCGACTACTGAAGGCCGCGCGCGGCGTGGTCTATGCACGACGCGGTGCGGCCGGCGCACCGCGGTGAACGCGATCAGAACTTGATGCCGGCGGTGACGAACACACCTTGGATGTCGACGTCGGCATCGAAATCACGCGACGAGGCAGTGCCGTAGCCGTCGAGCACGAGGTAGCGATAGCCCGCCATGAAGTCGAATTCCTTCGTCGCCTGCCAACGCACGTAGCCTTCGAGGTCGAGATACCGACCACTCGCATCGCCAAGGTCGGCGGACATCACCGCGCCGTTGGCGCCGATGGTCACGCTGCCGAACAAGCCTTCGATCTCCGCGAACGGCATTGGCACCACCACGCTCGTCGTCACTTCCTCGCGGCCGACGGCCGAACGAGCCGCGACGTCGAGTGAGTAGAACCCGGCTTGGCCACCGATCGCGATGCGGTAGTTCTCACCCCGCGCAATCTGGTAGCCGTAGTTCGCGGCGATGGCGAAGAGCTCCATCGACGTGCTGACTTGCGCACCCGCGACGATGCCGCCGTAATCACCAGCCAGCGTGCCGTTGCCATCTCCCATCAGGCCAAAGCCGTGCAGGCGAACGCGATGGCGTTCTTTGTCCATCTGCACACGGACATAGGGCGACGGCTCGGTGGCGCCGAGCCCCAGGTTGTCATCGATGTCGTTCTGGTTCTGACCGAGTTGCAGCGTGCCGTTGGCATTCTGCAAGGCGAGATCGCCGGTGGCGTGAGCGAACAGCGGCCCCACGTCGACTCGGTAGGTCTGGCCGGCGCACGCGACGAAGCACGGGACGGAGACGAGCAGCAACGACAACAGCTTGTTCATGGGAAGGCGGCAGCATGGGCTTTCGGCCCGCTCCTCGCCAGGGAGGGCGGCGTTCTAAAAACGTAAACCGCCGCCGAGGAACCAGCCGCTGACCTGCAGATCGATCGCGACCGAGTCCGTCGACGAAGCACCGTTGGCATCGGCAACGAGCACGCGGTAGCCCGCGAACAGCTGCAGCTGCTGCCCCGGTTGCCAGGCGAGCATCGCCTCGATGTCGGCAAAGCGCGCGTCGACGCCGGTGAAACGCGGCGCGTCCAGGTAGCCGATCTCCGCCGTGGCGCGCAGCCCCAAGAACGGCGCGCTGACGCGAACGAACGGCATCGGCACGGCGACCACGTCATCCACTTCCTCGCGGTTGCCAGGTGATTCACTGACGCGGAAGTCGATCGCGAACACATCCAACAAGCACCCTGGCGCGATCGTGAGCGGTCCGCAGCGCAACGGCACTACCGCGGCCATCTTGAAGTTGCCCAGCTCAAGTTCGGCACTCACCGGGGTCGCGGCCGGCAGGCCACCGAACGCCGCACCCAGCACGCCCGCACCGGACTCACGCAGCCAAAACCCCGAGGCGCTGAGATCGATCCATTCGCCCTCGGCGACCACGCGCACGTACGGCGAATCGCGTTCGCTGCCAAGCCCAAAGGCGGCGCCGACGTCTTGGGGCGCGTCGTTGCCCGAGCCCGACGCCAAAGCCAAGTCCCCATCGACCGCCACCCGCATGTAGCCAACCTGGGTCGTAACCGCGAAGGGCGCGCACGCCGTGCTGAGCAGGCCGAGCACCAAAAGCAGCAGGAACCGACGGGGAGAGCGTGAGCGGACCAAGGTGCGGGATGGGCGAGTGGCTGCGGAGCATACGTGCCCGGCGCGTCGGTGGCGGCGAGTGCGCGATTGAAAAGCCCAGGCATGCCCTCGACACTCCCGGCGGTCTCTGCCGTGTTCTCTGTCGGAGGTTTCATGCAACGTCGTGTCGTCGGCTCCCTCGCTCTCGTGTCTTTCGCCGCCGCCGGCTGCTTCGTCCCAGACAACGCGAAGCCCGATGTCGGTTTCGGCGCCACCTTCGCCACGCGGTTCGTTCATCGCGGCATGACCTTGGTCGATGACGCCGTGCTGCAGCCCAAGCTCGCGATCGGCCTGCCGACGACCAGCGGGGACCGCATCGGCGTCGAAGTCGAAGCCAACATGGACCTGCACAATGACACCGGCGACGCCTGGTTTCCGGACGGCCACGCGGGGCGCTTCACCCAGATCGAGATGGTCGCCAGCTACAGCAAGAAGGTCGGCGACTTCGACCTGCGCGGCGGCCTGCACAGCTACAACCTGCCGAACGGGACGGAGTTCATCAACAGCGCCGCCAGTCGCGAACGCGGCGGCACCAGCGAGGTGTTCTTGCAGGCGAGCACCGAAGTGCTCGAAGCGACCCCCTACGTGCTCGTGCACTACGACTTCGACGAAGTGCGTGGCGGTTACTACCGCGCGGGCCTGTCGGAAGACATTCCGCTTGGTGAGAAACTGTCCGTCGGCCTCGACGGCTCGCTGGGCTACGTGTCGTCGGCGCAGGGACTGTGGATGTATGCACTCGCGGAGAGTGGGTTCGCGGACCTGCGCGGCGAGCTGGTCTTGAAGTGGCAGTACGACGCGCGCACCCAGGTGCGGGTTGGGGTGCACGGCTCGATGATCGTCGATGGCACGATCGACGCGTGGTTCAACGAACTGGGCGCCAACGGCATCGACGACGACCCGATCTGGTTCACTGCCGGCATGTCCTGGAGCTTCTGATCTCGCAGCGACCAGCTGAGACCGAACTCAGCGGTGGCTGAGCCAGAAGCGGCCGCGGCCCTGGTCGACGAACAGCACCAACTGACCGTTGTCGGCGTTGGCTGGCAAGTCGACGGTGATGGGTAGACCCGGGGTCTCAATCAGCACCGCGCCCGCATTCGGCGGCAGCCGCGCTTCACCGACCTTGAGGATCAGCTGCTTGCCGCGCCGCTGCACTGAGAACATCGCGCGATACGAGTCCTCGGTCTCCGACGGCTCGTTCCAGGTGGCTGGGACAGCCCCGACGATCTTGCGCGACTCCCACTTGTCGTCGGAACGCACAATCTCCATCGCCTCCATCGTCCACTGCGCGCCATTGGCACCCGTGCGATGGCAGATCACCATCCAGCCTCGGTCGCCAAACTCGAACTGCAGCCCGACCTTCGCGTAGGCAGTCTCTTTGCCGCCGACCTGGTCGTTGTTCGACTCGACGGTTCCAACCCACTCCCAGTACGACTCAGCCCCGAGGTCCCTGCGCAGCTCACGCCGCGATATGCCTGCCGCACCGACGATCGAGCGGTCTTCCGGGTTTTCGGTCCAAGCCAGAGACTTGTCGGCTCGCCATTCCCTCTTGTCGAGCAGCGATCGGACCGCGTCGAACTGTCCAACTTGGATCGTGTGCGATCGGCGCGTGGAGGTGTTGCCATCAGTCACGTCGAGGTAAATCACACACTCAACACCGGGAAGGCCCTCTTCGAACGCGAACTCGGTCTTGTTGCGATCGCTGCGTCCGCGCAGCTCGAGCAACTCTGTCGACGTGCTCCACTCGTAAGTCAGCTTGTCGTTCTCCGCATCGCTGGCCTCGACCTCGACCGAGAACTTCTCCCGCATCCCCGCCTTGGTCGGTCCTTTGATGTCACTGACGACCGGAGCCTTGTTCGCAGAAGTTGGTGTCGTCGTTTTGGGGTCGACGACCACTGGCGAAGGCTTGTCGGGGCCGGCGCCCGGGCCGGGGTTGCTGTTGTCGGGCTTGAACAGCGCGTAACCACCTCCAGCAATCGCGATCACGCCGATGGCGACGGCGGCGATGAGGCCACCGCGCGCCTTCGTTGGCGGCGGCGCTGCGGTGAGGGTTGCTGTGGGTGTAGGCGCTGGCGTTGGTGCCGCTGGCGGCACCGTCGCCCACACCGGCGCTGCCGGCACGCCACCCACTGGCGGCTTGGTATGGAAGGCTGGCTCCGCTTGCGCGCCCCCCGGTTCGCCAAGACCTTCGGCGAGGAAGTTGATCTCCCCCGTGTGCAACAGACCGGGCCCGGAGTGCTCCTTCGGTGGCGGGGTTTTCGATGGCGGTGATTTTGGCGGCTGTGACTTCGGCGGCGCCTTCGACGGCCGCCCCGGCTGCGAAATGATGGTGGCACCGGTTTCTTCGCCAACGATCGGCCTCTTCTTCTTCGGCTCCGTCAGCGCGTTGACCAAGGCCTCGAACTGCTCGTCGAGTTCTTTGTAGCTGCGCGGCCGATCGTCGCGGTTCCTCGCCAACATGCTCTGCACGAGCGCGCCGACCGCCGCTGGCACGTCGGCGTTCAGCTGGCACGGATCGGGCGCGATCAGTTCGCGTTTCTGGGTGACGATGTCCGACAGCTTCTTGCCGCGGAACGCTGGCAACCCCACCAGCATCTCGAAGAGCGCGCACCCGAGTCCGTAGATATCGCTGCGAAAATCGACCTCGTCCGGATCGTCGTACTGCTCCGGCGACATCGTCGCGGGCGTTCCCATCACCGAGCCCGGCGACGTCAGCCCCATGCTGGCGTTGCCGCTCGACGCGCGCGCGAGCCCGAGATCCACCACCTTTGGCGTGAACGGGAACGTGATGTCGAGCGCAGTCGACGTCACCATCTCCAGCAGGATGTTCTCAGGTTTGACGTCGCGATGAATGATGCCGAGCGTGTGGGCGTGACCGAGCGCCTGCGCCACGCCGCGCGCCGTGCGCAGCGCCGCGCGAATCGGCACCGGCCCGTTGTCGCCGATCCACTTCTTGAGACTCGGCCCGTCGACGAACTCCATCACCAGGTACGACTGGCCGTCGTCGGTTTGGCCCGCCATATGGCAGGCGACGATGTTGGGGTGCTTGATGCCGGCCAAGATCTTCGCTTCGCGTTGGAAGCGCTGCACGAACGACTCCCCGCCGAGCTCGACCGACAGCAACTTCACCGCGACCTTGCGGTCGAGAAAGTCCTGACGACCGCTGTAGACCACACCCATGCCGCCGCGCGCAATCTCGAAATGCAGCGTGATGCCGGGCACCTTGGGCAGGTTGTCCGGCACCGGCGGCGGCGGTGACGCCGCGTCGTCCGGTCGATACGTGCGCGTGCGATCAGGCCGGTGCTTCGGCGAATCTGGATCGGTGCCGCTCACTTCATGCCCTCGATGATCTTGAGCAACTTGTTGGCGGCCGGCCGGTCGGCGCGGTGTTCGCCTTTGTAGAAGAACGTGATCTTGCCGTCGATGTCGAGAATCAGCGTCGATGGCGAAGCCAGATCGCCATCGATGCCGAGCTGCGTCACCAACGCCAGGTCCGGGTCATAGAAGACGCGGTAGGGCGGCCCCCCTTCGTTGAACGTCATCTTGTAGGCCTGTTCGAACGACTGCTCGTTTTCCTTGGCGCCCGGATAGATGACGAGCACTTCGACGCCGAGCTGTTCGAGTCGCTCGCGCGATTGCGCCAGCGCCTTCGTCTGCGCGACGCAGTAGCAGCAGACTTCGCCGAGGAAGCCACGCAGCACGACGATCATCACCTTCTTCTTGCCGTGGTACTGCGTGAGGTCGAGGTCCTTGCCGTCGACGCCCTTCATGATCTGGAACGGCATCGGCTTGCCGTACCACTCCGTCAGCTCGCCGGTGCCGCTAGTGCGCGGGGCGGTCGGGTTGGGTCGGTACTTGTCGAGCAGGCTGCCGCCAGTGGCAGGCTTCGTGCCTTCGGCGTACTCCGCCACGTAGTTGACCATCTCTTCGCGTTGCTTGACCGAGAGATCGGGCTGCATCGGGGCCGCGGCGCGCGTTGGTTCCTGATCGATCTGCTGCACGATGGCGGCCGCTTCGGGCGCCGGTGCAGTCGGGGTCGTCGTCTCGGCCGTCTTCGCGACGAGCGCCGCGGGCTCGACGCCTGAGCACGCCTCGGCGACGAACAGACCGACCGCAGCTTCCGGGGTCAGTGCGGCGAGCGCTTCTTGGTTGGACCACGCCACGCCTGCCGCCGCCGCGGGCAACGGACCTGGTGCGATCGGGCGCGTGGCACCGTTGGTGACCGCGACACAACCTGCACCGAACGCATTGCTCGCCAGCAGACCCTGCGCCAGAACGTTGCCGGCCGCGTCGCGCGCCTCAAACACGCCACTCGCCACGGTGCCATTCAACGTGCAGCAGAAGCGCATCTGGCCATTCTCGTGCCAACTCGTCCAGCGGCCAACGGGGGCGCCGTTCTGCAACACACCCGCGCGGCGCAGCGTGCCGTTCGGCCACATCTCCCGCACGATCTGCACGCCAGCCTTGCTGCCAAAGTCCTGCGTGCGTTCCTTGCCGCTCTCGTCGAAGACACGCCAGGCGCCGATGCGTTGGCCGCGGCAGTACATGCCATCCGCCCGCGGCTTGCCGCCGGCGTAGGCGTAGCTCCACGGACCCGAGAGCTGGCCGGCGTCGTACTGGCCTTGGCGCTCGAGCGAGCCGTTCTGGGCGAAGAACTGCCACGGGCCGTCTTCGAAGTCGCCGACATAGCTGCCGCGCGCTTGCGGCGTCTGGTCTTGGTACTGCAGCGTCCACTCACCGGTGCGCTTGCCGGTCTCGTCAAAGGCTCCCGACCGTTCGACGACTTGGTTCTCGTAGTAGTAGGTCCACAGGCCGATCTGACGGTCGTTGGCGTATTGGCCCTTCGCTCGTGGCTTGCCGGACTCGTAGTAGAAGACCCAATCGCCGCTCTGCAGTCCGCCCGCGAGCGAACCGCGACTCTTCGGCAGGCCACTCGACCAAGCCTCGGAGTAATTGACCAGCGCGCGAACCAAGCTCTTGCAGGCACCGGCCAATAGGCCGAGCACCACGCAGACCATCAACGTCTTCGTTTTCATTGCGGAGGATCGCCGACTTAGCGAGGGCGCGAGTATCGGGGGAGGCCGCGGCAGAAACCATGCTCGGCCCGCGCGAACCACCCTACGCATCGACAGTTCGACCTAGGTCATGAGGTTCATCCGCGGCTTCGATCCGGTAGGCTGCGCCGCAGGAACTCGTCAGGTCACTCTCATGCCGGCACGCTACGTCGTCGCGTCCTTCCTCCTCTTCGTGATTTGGTTCAGCGCTTGCTCGTCGGGGCTGGGCGACAATTTGCCGCCCACCACGCCGCCAGCGACCACCGCCAGTAGCAACTTGCCACTGGGCATCGATCTCGGTTTCGTGCCAACGGCTGCCGTGGGGGAACCTGCCGTCGCCGGCTTGGTGATTCCGGCGATCGGCAGCACGCCGGCGCGCGACATCGTGCTGCTCGGCTTCTCGACGGCGGCCGCGGCCAACAACGGGGACGGCAGCGGCACCTTGCTGAGCCGCGACACCACGACGGACAGCAATGCGGCGACCGACGTGTTTGTCGCCGCGGTGAGTGCGCAGGACATCGAGACGCGCGCCTTCAGCCAATCGCTGGCGGGCAAATTTCGCCATCCGCGCTGCGCCACGTGCCACAGCATGCAGGCGAGCACGAGCCAAGCCTTTGCTTCGTCCGCGCAGCCGCACGCCGGCCCGCCACCTGGCGCCACGTTCCCAAACAACGATCCGTCGACGTGCATTGCCTGCCACAGCAGCGCCACGACGTTCCCGGTCGCTGGGTGGCAAGCGCCCGCCGCGTCATTCGACTTCCGCACCAAGACCGTGGCCGAACTGGCACAACAGGCGCAGAACGTGCCAGCGGGCGACCTCGAGCACTTCGTCAATGACCGCCGAGTGCTGTGGGCGCTCGACAGCGGCATCCTGCCGACGTTTGGTGGCCGCAACGGCATCGCCGATGACGACCACGATGGGGTGCTCGAGCCAGAGGACTCGGACGGCGTACCGCGCACGGTGCCAGGTGGCTCGGTGAACTTCCTGCGCGAGATCACAGAGTGGATCGCCAGCGGACGCGTGATCACGACGGCGGCAGCAGTGAGGGACGTCACGTTGGTGAGCCGCGCGACCAGCACAACGAACGCGGGCAACGGCGCCTCGCGCGGGCCGCGACTGCTGTGGGTTGCCAATGCGCTGTTCGATCCAACCAATGCGACGACGGCCGCCAACACCAACCCGGTTGGCACTGTGTATATCGTGTTTGAATCCGACGCCAGCAACCTGGCCGCCGGCGACAGCAACGGCGCCACCGATATCTATCGCGCGCTCGTCGATTTGCGCGTCGAAGAGAACGCGACAGGTGCGGCCACGGCAGGCGGCATCAACCTGGTCTATCAGAACAGCACCGTGCTCGTCAGCGCCCGCGATGCGCTAACGATTGCGGGCAATGGCGCTTCGACCAAGCCGGTGATCGGCGGCGCCAGCGGTCAATTTGTAGTGTTCCAATCGGTCGCCACCAACCTCATCACCGGCTTCACCGACGGCAACGGCGGTGGCGGTGCCGATGTGTATGTGCGCCGAGTGCTGACCAACGCCACCCAGCTGGTCAGCCACGAGGTGGGCAACACCGCGACCAGCGGCAATGGCAGCAGTGAACGCCCGGCGCTGACCCCGACCGGGTTCGCCGTCGCCTTCGAGACGGATGCGACCGACATGGTGGCAAGCGACACCAATGGCGCGCGCGACATCTATCACACACGCATCGACAGCAGCGCGCCGTTCATCAAAGTGCGCAGCAGTGTCACCGCTGCCGGCGCCGAGGGCACCGGCGGTGCGTGCAACGCCGCCAGCATCTTCATGAGTGGGGCGGGCCGCATTCTGGTCGCGTTCCAATCGGCGAAGACCAACCTCGCGCCAGCGCTGACGGCGGCGACCAATGTGTTCTTGTTCGACAGCACGACGGGATTCACGACGCTGCTCAACCAACGCATCGCCACGGCCGGCAACGCCATCGGCGACGGCTCGGCACGGGCTCCTGCGATCACGGGTGATGGCAGCGCCGTTGCCTTCGAGTCCGACGCGAGCAACATCGATGTGCTGCGCACCGACGGCAATCGCGCCAGCGACATCTTCCTGGTCGAAGTCGCCCAACTCGCAGCTGGCAACATCCTGCCGTTTCGCATCAGCATGACGGCCACGGAAGGTGCCGACAGCGACGGGGCGTCCACTGGCCCGGTGGTCGGCAGTTTCACCGGCAGTGCCACCTACCCAGTCGGCTTCGTCGCCTACACCACGGCTGCCACCAACCTCGGCACCTCCGACGGCAGCAACCTCATGGTGTCGTTCCTGGCGGAGACATCTGGTGTGTTCGCGAGCTTTACGGCGACGCCGACGCGCGGGGCTGGGCCGCTGCAGGTGCAGTTCACCGATACGTCAACGGGCACGCCGACGGCCTGGCAATGGGACTTTGACAACGACGGCAACGTCGACTCGACGGTCCAGAATCCGACGAACACCTACACCACGGCCGGCAGTTACTCGGTGCGCCTCGTGGCCAGCAATGCCAACAGTGATGGCACGACAACCGAGACCAACCTCATTCTGGTGGTCGGCACGATCGACGCGGACTTCACGGCGTCGGTGGCGAGCGGCGTGGCGCCGCTGTCGGTGACGTTCACCGACACCTCGACGCAATCGCCAACGAGTTGGCAGTGGGACTTTGAGAACGACGGCTCGATCGACTCCACGGTCCAGAATCCGACGCACAGCTACACGACGCCAGGCACGTACTCGGTGCGTTTGATCGCGACCAATGAAGTCGGCTCGGTGACCGAGACCAAGACGAACTTCATCGAGGCGTTCACGCCGGTGGTGGCGAGTTTCTCGCGCACGCCAACGAGTGGCATCGCCCCGTTCGTCGTGACGTTCACCAACCTCTCGACGGGCGCCACTAGCTTCGCCTGGGACTTCGACGAGGATGCGGTCATCGACTCGACGGCGGCCAACCCGACCTTCAATTACACCGTCGCTGGCACCTTCGACGTGACCCTGACGGCGACCGGGCCGGGCGGCACCAACGCGTTCACGTTCGCCAACTGCGTGACGGTCAATGGTGCGGTGACCGCCAACTTCACCATCACCGTGAGCAGCAATCCGGTGACGTCGGCCTATGAGGCAACCAACATCCTGTTCACCAGCACGTCGACAGGAACGATCTCGACGCACGCGTGGGACTTCGACTTCGTCGCCAACCCAGGCACGCTGACGTCGTCGTCCTCGTCGCTGACGCGCAACTTCGCCAGCACCACAACGTCGACGCGGGTGTTCGCAGTGCGACTGACCGTCAGCGGTCCTGGCGGCTCTTCGTTCGCGCAGTCGAATCTGACGATCGTGTCCGACACGGAGACTGCCGCACTGACGCCGAACGGCGACAGCACGATTTATGAAAGCGGCACGAGCAACAGCAACGGGGCTGCTACCAGAATGGTTGTCGGACGCCCGATCGGCACCTTCTCCGCGGGGACGGCGGCGTTCGCCCGGCGCGGACTCGTGCGCTTCAGCGTTGCATCGATCCCGGCTGGTTCAACCATCAACACAGCCACGCTACAAATGACCTCGGACACGCCGGTCGCGACGGGTAGTCGGGTCATCGGGATTCACCGCTTGACGAGCGCCTTCACCGAAGGCTCGGCATCGACTGTCAGCTGGGGAGTTGGCGCTGGCACCGCCGACGGCGGTGCCACCTGGAACAACCGCAGCTTCTCGACCTCGTGGGGAGCGGTTGGCGGCGACTTTGTCGTTGGCTCGACCGGCACCATGACTGTCAACACCCCCGGCACGCATACCTCGACGTCGTTGGTGACCGACGTGCAGGGCTGGGTGAGCAGCACCTTCAGCAACCTCGGTTGGATACTCATCGCCCCAGAAGGCAGTGCGGGCACGGTCAAGAGGTTCGAGACGCGAGAAGGCACGAATCAGCCGACGCTGTCCCTCAACTACACGCGCCCACTGCCATAGTCAGAATCTCCGACCGGACGTTCCGTATCGCGACCACCAAACGCCCCCATGCGCACCTCTCTTTTGTTGCTGTCCGCGATCACCGCCGGCTGTGTCTACCCCAACTACAAGGCGAGCAAAGTGGTCGAGTTCTCGATGCCAGCGACGAACCTGACCAAACTCGACTGCCAAAGCCATAACGGCGACATCACCATCACCGGCGACCCCGCGGCCACCGAGATCGCCCTGCACGCCGAGCTGTCCGTACGCGGCTACTCCCAGGCGGAAGCCGACGCCAACCTGCACCTGCTCGAAATCGGCCGCGAAGAGACGCTCGGCACGCTGCGCCTCTGGGGCAAATACCCGCAGGGCTCGCTCAACAACCGTTCGCCGAGCTTCCGCTTCACCCTCAAGGTGCCGCAGCAATTGGCGATCGTGTTGCTGTCGCACAACGGCGACATCAAGGCGATGGCGATGGAAGGCACTTCGAAGATCGAAACCCACAACGGCGACATCGGCGGCGAGCTGTGCACCAACAACGTGCTCGCCACCACGCACAACGGCGATGTCACGTTGAAGCTGACCGGGGAAGGCTCGTTGGATGGCGAAGTCACCTCACACAACGGCGACATCGAGCTCATCCTGGCCGAAGGCCTCGGCACCAGCCTCGAAGCCTCGACCCACAATGGTCGGATTACGCCACCCACGAAGGTGATGGACGCGTCCGTCACCAAACGCAACGTGAAGTGCCGCATCGGCGACGGCAAGGGCCGTTTGGTCGTCGACACCCACAACGGCAACGTCGTTCTCCGCTGATCGCGGCGGGGCGGGCGCGGCCGTTGTTGGCGTTGTTGGGCCAGGCAGTCGGCGAAGCGCGCACCATTCGCTATGGTGTTCGCCCCCGATGATCACCCTGACCGGCATCAACAAGCAGCACGGCAACCAGATCCTGTTCGTCGATGCCTCGCTGCAGCTCAATCCTGGCGAAAAGGTCGGTCTGACCGGCCCCAATGGCGCCGGCAAGTCGACTGTGTTCCGTCTGATCGTCGGTGAAGAGAAGCCTGACGATGGCGAAGTGGCGCTGCCGCGACGCCTAGCGGTCGGCTACTTCCGCCAGGACATGGGCGAGATGTCGGGCCGTTCGGTGATCGACGAAGCGATCGCCGGCAGCGGCAAGGTCGGCGAGCTGCATCACGAGCTTGAGAAGTTGCAGCACGACATGGCCGACCCCGACAAGGCCGACGACCTGGATCGCATCCTGCTTCGTTACGGCGAAGTGCAGGCGCAATACCAGGACCTCGGCGGCTACGAGCTTGAGGCACGCGCCAAGGAAGTGATGCACGGGCTCGGCTTCAACGACGAGCAGATCGACGGCGACGTCGGCGCGCTGTCGGGCGGTTGGAAGATGCGCGTCGGCATGGCGAAGGTGCTGCTCGGCAACTCCGACGTGCTGCTGCTCGACGAACCGACCAACCACCTCGACATCGAGTCGATTCTCTGGCTTGAGCAGTTCCTGCAAGGCACCAAGGCCGCGGTGCTGATGACGTGCCACGACCGCGACTTCATGAACCGCGTCGTCGATCGCATCATCGACATCGACGATGGCGCCTTCAATTCGTACACCGGCAACTACGACTACATGGAGCGCGAGCAGAAGGTGCGCTCCACCCAGAAGGAAGCGGCCTACGAACGACAGCAGGCGATGATCGCCAAGATGCAGCGCTTCATCGATCGCTTCGGCACGCACGTGGCGAAGGCGGCGCAGGCGCAGAGCAAGGCGAAGAAGATCGAGAAGATCGAGAAGATCGAACTGCCGAAGAAGCGCGAGGTGGTGCCGTTCGCGTTCAAGCCGCCGGGCAGGTCGGGCGACGACGTGGTCAAGCTGTTCGGTGTCAAGAAGGCCTACGGCGCGCGCTCGGTCTACAAGAGTCTCGACTTCGAGATCAAACGCGGCGAACGCTGGTGCGTGATGGGCCAGAACGGCTCCGGCAAGACCACGCTGCTCAAGATGGTCGCGGGCCAGTTGGCGCCTGACGGCGGCGAAGTGCGCCTCGGCAGCGTCAAGATGGGCTACTTCGCGCAGCAAGCGCTCGACCTGCTCGATCCAGAATTGACCGTCTATGAGCAGCTCGACCAGAACTTCCCGCTCGAGTCGACGGGGCAGAAGCGCAACCTGCTCGGCGCGTTCCAGTTCTCCGGCGACGAGCAAGAGAAGCTCATCAAGTTCTTGAGTGGTGGCGAGAAGTCGCGGCTCGTGCTCGCCCTGATGCTGTTCGACCCGCCCAACTTCCTCGTGCTCGACGAACCGACCAACCACCTCGACATGCTGACGAAGGAGATGCTGGTGCAAACGCTGGCGACGTTCGAAGGCACGATGCTGTTCGTCTCCCACGACCGCCAGTTCTTGCGCGGCCTCGCCAATCGCGTGCTCGACGTCAGCGACTGCGCCGCCGGCAAGGCCGCCAACGCCTACCCAGGCAGCTACATCGAGTGGGTCGAGAAGACCGGCATGGAAGCGCCGGGCGTGCATCGCTGAGCGATCGCGGCCGACGGTTGCAATGGCCGACCGCATCGCCGAGCTTTGTCGGCGAATGATGAACTCGCAGACGGTGCGGATCTTCGTCGGCCTCGCGCTCGGCATCGTCATCGGCCTGTGGGTGCATGCCGAGGGCTCGAACGCCACGGTGCTCGCCTGGCTGAACGTGCCGAGCAAGATCTTCCTCAGCCTCATCAAGTGCATCGTCGCACCGCTGATTTTCACCATGCTGGTCGTCGGCGTTGCGGGCACCAGCGACCTGCAGCAGCTCGGCCGCATGGGGCTGCGCACCTTCGGCTACTTCCTCGTCGTCACGACGATCGCGCTGTTCGTCGGCCTCGCCGCCGTCAACCTCGTGCAGCCTGGCGTTGGCGTGCACCTGCCCGCCGAAACTGACAAGGCATCGCTCGAGATTGCCGCCAACGCCGCCAAGCTGACGCCACAGCAACATCTGATCAACGTCGTCCCGACCAGTGTCATCAAGGCCGCCGCCGACAATGAAGTGCTGCCGCTGGTCGTGTTCAGTCTGATGTTCGCAATCGCCGTGCTGCTGATCGGCCAACGCGGTCGCCCCATCGTCGTGCTGTGCGAATCGGTCGCCGATGCGATGTTCGTGTTCACCGGCTTCGTCATGAAGCTGGCGCCAATTGGCGTCGCGGCGGCGATCGCAGAGACCGTCGGCCGCAGCGGGGCCGGCGTGTTGAGCAATCTGGCGGCGCTGGTGCTGACTCTCTACGGCGCGCTCGCGGCGTTCTTGCTGTTCGTCCTGCTGCCCATCGCACTGTGGGCGCGTCTGCCGATTCGCAGCTTCCTGCGGCTGGTGCGCGAACCCGCCCTGCTCGCTTTCACTACCACATCGAGTGAGTCGGCGTTGCCGAAGGCCCTGGAGAACATGGAGCGCTACGGCGTGCCTCGGCGCATCGTCAGCTTCGTGATGCCACTGGGTTACTCGTTCAACCTCGACGGCAGCACGCTCTACCTGTCGCTGGCGGCCGTGTTCGTCGCGCAAGCCGCCGGGCACGAACTCAGCTTCGGTCAGCAACTGCTGATGGTGGCGACCCTGATGCTGTCTTCGAAGGGCATCGCCGCGGTGCCACGCGCCTCACTCGTCGTGTTGGCCGGCACGCTGTCGGCGTTCGGCCTGCCGCTGCAAGGCATCGCGCTGATCCTCGGCGTCGACGTGCTGATGGACATGGCCCGCACGGCGACGAACGTGATCGGCAACTGCTTGGCGAGCGCGGTGATCGCGCGTTGGGAAGGCGTCTTCTCGCCGCCCGACGACACCGGTGCCACGCCCGGCCCGAACCCTGCCCACTAGACGATGGTCTGGCTGCTGTGCATCGTCGCCGCGTTGTGGGTCGCCGCTGCCGTGCACGACACTTTGGCGGTGGCTCAGCTCGCCACGTTGCCAGCACGCCGTCCTCTGGCGCCGGCTGCCGAGGTCACGGTGGTGATGGCGGTGCGTGATGATGCGGCCCACATCGAAGCGTCGATCGCCCTGCTGCTTCGCCAGCAGCACGTTCGCCTGCAATTGGTCGTCGTCGACGATCGCAGCAGCGATGGCACCAACGCGGCACTCGCGCGCGTCGCCGAGCACGACCCACGCGTGAAGGTGCTGACGATTGACGAGCTGCCGCCTGACTGGCTCGGCAAGACGCATGCCTTGCAGGTCGGCGCGCACGACGCGACCACGCCTTGGTTGCTGTTCACGGATGGGGATGCGCGCTTGGCGCCCGACGCCCTGGCGCGAGCGATCGATGCGGCCGAACTGGCGAACGCGCAACACGTCTCGCTCTTGCCAACACATCGCGATACCACCTTGCTCGGGCGAGCCTGCTTGCTGGCGTTCCAATTGGTGATCCAACGGCGCATCGCCGCGGTGAACGCCACGAAGCAGCGCACCTACGTCGGCACTGGCGCCTTCAACCTCGTGCGCACCGACGCCTACCGCGCCATCGGTGGTCATCTGCCGCTGCGGCTCGAAGTGCTCGACGACGTCTGGCTCGGCGGCTTGCTCTTCCGCGCGGGCTACCGTTCGCGCGTGTGGTTCGCCGCCAACGACCTCGCCATCGATTGGGGTCGCACGCCACGCGACCTCGTGCGCGTGACCACGAAGAACATGTTCGCGATCCTGCGGTTCCACACGCTGCTGACCGTCGTCGCGATCGTCGCCGTCGTCGCGCTGCTCGCCTTCACGTTCGTGGCCCCGTGCTTGCACTCACTCGGCTGGCTGCCGCTCGCTGCGTACGGCATGTGCGCGGTGCCAGGCATGCACCTCGCTCGGCGAATGAACTGGTCGTTGCTCGCGGGCCTGATGGTGCCACTCGGACGCGTGCTGCTACCGATCGCTCTCGCCAATTCGCTGTGGGTGACGCTGCGCCAAGGCGGTGTGCGATGGCGCGGCACGTTCTACCCGCTGGCCCAGTTGCGCCGCGGCCAAGTCACCTCGCGCTGAACTCAGCGTTCGCGACGCTGCGACAATTGTTCGGTCGAAGACGCGATCTCGGCAGGCAGATCCGGGTTCCATCGCAAGTCGTCGATGACAAACCGTCGCGCGTTGCGGCTCTTCTCGTCGACTAGGTTCGAAGGCAACAAGAGCGGTCCGCACTGCGTGGTCGCCTCAACACGCAGAACCCGCTGCACACGCCCTCGCGACCAGCGGGTGATGCCACGCACGCAACACTGAGCGAACACCGAGCCGTGTCATTCATGGGGTCCTCTCGTCGCCGTGCATTTCCGGCGAAGACCGCCGCGATCGCAAGGTGCTCCAGTGCGCCGTTGGGCTATTCGAGGCCAAAGCCAAGGCGATTCAGCTCGTCACGCAGAGTCGCCCGCGCCTGCACGTAGTCGCTCTTCGCACCCCACAACGACGCCATGCGCTCGGTCCAGCCCTTCGTCTCGTTGACCGCGCGCCCCAGGTAGCCACCGCGTTCGGCATTGGTCTTCTTCGCCCACGCCCGCATTCCCGCATCGGCGCCATCCAAGACGGCCGCGGTGCGATTGCCGTCGTAACGGTTCCAATGCAGCAATCCCGCGAGCGGCATGCGGCCACGCGGCACCGGATCATCGCTCGGCACCCCCACGGTCATGCCAAAGACCACGTAGGCGTGCGCGGGCAAACCAAGGCGCTGCGCCAACTCGATGGGATGGTTGCGCGCGGCACCGATCATGCACGCACCAAGACCCTCCGCTTCCGCCGCCAGCTGCAGGTTCTGGCCAAGCAACGCCGCGTCCACCGTCGCCTGCAAGAACAGCTCAAAGCTCTGCGCCTGCAGCGGCGTGCCATGGCGCCCACACGCCGCCGCGATCTTGTGCAAGTCAGCACAGATCGCGAAAAACACCGGTGCCTGCACGATGTGCGCCTGCCCACCACACAGCCGCGCGCAGTCGCCTTTCACCACGGGATCGAGAACGGCAACCACGGCATACGCTTGGATGAAACTCGACGTCGAGGCATACCGCGCCGCGTCGACCAGCCGTTCGATCTGGCCCTCTGGCAGCG
>CANEYR010000046.1 GCA_947444055.1 Planctomycetota bacterium | reverse complement strand
GCAGAGTGACGGCGATGGCCGCTTCAAACTGCTCAAACGCGTGCCGCCTGGCACCTACAAGGCACACGCCAGCCGACCGGGCAATGGCGGCGACCCGTTTGGCGCCTTGATGGACATGCGTGAGACCGAGCAGCAAGTCGTGATCGGCCCCGGCCAAGAGACCCTGTCGTTGACCTTCAACTTGAGCAAGCGCTAGGCCCACCCAGGACGGCTGGCCCTCTTCCCCATCGCTCGCGTGCACTCGGACAGTAGAGTCGCGCGCATGGCACGTCCGCGTCCGGCGAACTACTGGGAGTACATCCGCGTCGAAGAACTGCTGCAGCTGCAGAGGGGAATCGCCGAGAAGGAACAAGAGCTGACGGACGATGAGGTTCGCTTCATCGTCATCCACCAGATCGACGAGCTGTGGTTCAAGCTGGTGCTGCGCGAACTGGTGACGGCGCGCGACTTGTTCGCGCGCGCGCCTGTGCCCGAGGACGCGCTGGCGTTTGCCGTCAACAGCTGCAAACGCATCACCATCTGCTTCGAGATGGCGGCGCAGCACTTCCGTCTGATGGAGACGATGCGCACGCAGGACTACCTGGAGTTCCGCGACAAGCTGAACCCAGCGAGCGGCTTTCAATCGGCGCAGATGCGCGAGATCGAGATCGTGCTCGGGTTGCCGGACCAGGATCGCATCCCGTTCGGCAACGAAGGCAGTTATCTCGAAGCCTTGAAGAGCCACGATGGGTCCCCTTCGCCAGCGCGCGCGCGTGTCGAACGCCGACTCGCTGACATGCCGACCTTGAAGAGCGCGGTCGATTCTTGGCTGCACCGCACCCCTATCCAGGGCAGCTCACCTGGCGATGCCGGGGACGAGAAGGTGGTGGCCGCGTGGGTGCAGCAGTACTTGGTGGGCCACGAAACGCTCTACCAACGGGCCATCGAACATGCCGTGACGGTGCAAGCGCTCACCCCCGCCGACGAGGACCGACTGCGGGCTCGCTACAAGGGCCAGTTGCAAGGCGCACGCCGCCACTTGGAGGCCGAAGATGTGCCCGCGGCGACGAGGCCGTTCACGGCACGGCTGCGCGCGGCGATCCTGTTCATCGACAGCAACCGCACGTTGCCACTGCTCAGCTGGCCAGGCCAGGTCATCGATGGGCTGATCGAATGCGAGCAGTCGATGCTGATCTTCCGCCAGCGACACGCACGCATGGTCGAACGCGTCATCGGCCGTCGCGTCGGCACGGGTGGCAGCGACGGGGTCGCATACCTCGACCAGACCGGCCTGAAGTACCGCGTCTTCACCGAAATCTGGGCGGCGCGCACGCTGCTGCTGCCGAAGGATCTCTGCCCGCCGATTGCCGATTCCGACTACTACGGGCTCGCGCGCGCCTGACGGCACGGTGTTCACGCCACAGGCACTGGGCCTCACTCCTGATTGGTCTCGCGCAGATGCTTCTCGAACAGCATCGCGGCGACGCGGATCAAGTCGCGCTCGGTGATGATGCCGACCAACCGGTTGCCTTCCTCGACGACCGGCAGGCTGCCGATCTTGTGGCGGCGCATCAGTTCGATCGCCTCCAGCGTCGGCGTTGCTGGCGTCACCGTCACCGGCACGTCGATCATGATGTCCTTGACGGCAACCGGCGTCCGCTCGGCCCCGCGCATGCCTTGGCCGACCAGGCGCAGCAGGGTGCGGTGTGAGACGAGCCCCACCAACTTGCCTTCGTTGTCTTCGACCGGCACGTGGCGAATGTGGCGCCAATCCATCAGGCTCGCCGCCAGATCGACGACATCCTCTGGGTGCACAGTAAACAGGTCGGTGGTCATGAACTGACCGACCTGCACATAGCTCTCCTTCCAGCCTTCGAACTCGCCGGTATCCGCGAGCTCCCACGTATGCACCGGCTCGCCGCTCTCTTGCCGCGATTGCATCGCCCGCACGAGCGCCCCCATGCGCTGGTCTTTGGTGCCCTTCTCGCCCATCGCCGCCAGCGAATCGAGCATCCAGCGCGCCCCGGTCCGGCCGCGCTTGCAGCGCTCGGCGATGATGCCGAGGTACCGATCAATGTCGCCAGTATCGAGTTTGGCGTTCTCCAGGCCGGCGCGCGCCATCGGCAGCAGTTGTTCTGAAATCAGCTGTTGGGCTGAGTACTCGCGACCGTGGAACCACGTCAGGTTCGCTTGCAGACCAAGCCGCGCGGCAGCAACGAAGTTGCCCTTGGCATCATCAAACGGCATCACCTTGCTGACGTCGTCGAACTCGTGCGACACCGCCGCCATCAAGCCAAAGAAGAAGGCGGCGGTAGCCATCTCGTCGACGACCGTCGGACCAGCCGGGAAGGCGCGCGCCTCGATGCGGAGGTGCGGCTTGCCATCGCTGATGCCGTAGCAAGCGCGGTTCCACCGGTAGACCGTGCCGTTGTGCAGTCGCAAAGCCGTCATCGCCGGCACCCCACCCCGATCGAGCACTGCTTCGGGATCTTCGTCGATGTCGGTTGCCAGCACCGTGCGGAAGCGGGCGATGTCTTCGCGGAAGATCTCAAGCACCGAGTCGCGCACCCAGCCATCCCCGAAGTTCACACGCGGACGCCGACCGCGCAGCTGGTGCGCCGCCGACCGCGCGTCGACCGATTGCTGAAACAAGGCCACGCGCGTCTCGCGCCACAGGCGCCGACCGAGCAACACCGGCGAATTCGTCGCCGCCGACAGCACCGGTGCCGAGATCGCCTGCGCGCAGTTGTAGAGCTTGGCGAACTCGCGCGGCCCGACTTGAAAGTGCACCTGGAAGCTCGTGTTGCACGACTCCAGCATGACGTTGTCGTGCGTCATCTCGAACTCGTCGACACCCTTGATGCGGAACTGGAACTCGCCGCCGCGCAGGTCGGTGATGGCGCGGTTGAGCGCCAAGAACCGCGGGTTCTGCACCATCGATGCCAACGTCAAGTCGGAGCGACGCAGGGTCGGCAGAATGCCAGTCAACACCACCCCACCGCCCATCTCGCGCGCCGCGGCGCGCGCCATTTCCATCAACCCTTGCAGTTCGGCTTCCATCGTCGACAAGCACTTGCCGCCAAACACCTGAGGCTTGAGATTGCACTCAAGGTTGAACTGCGCGAGCTCATACGTGAACTGCGGGTGGGCCAGCCGCTTCATCATCGCGTCGGCGCCGCACCAGGCGCGGCCGGCGCGATCGAGCAAGAACATCTCTTGTTCGGCACCGATGCGACGGATGCCGGTTTCGAACCGGTCCTCGTCGAGCATGCGTTCGAGGGCGTGCACGTCGGCCAAAATGGCCTTCATGAACGCGCGGAGGTTTTCGTCGTTGAAGCCGCTAGGCAGGTCGTGTCGGCCCATGCTGAGGAGACGGTCGAGGGGGTGGGCGCGGAACATACCAGGGGCCGTGACGTCGCGCCCGCACCCATCCGCGCGTTCGCGCGACGGCCCGCCGAGCAAGGGTCGGCCAGAAACGACCGCGGCCGTCAACGACGGCCGCAAACTCGAAGCCACTCGATTCGAGCATCCGCCCGATCCCTTACCGAACGAAGCCGTTGAACATGATGCGCTTCTCTTTGACGAGCGGGTGATTGAGGCCGACCACGATGTCGCCCTTCAGCAGACCGGCCGGCGCCTTATCCGAAATCGACAACTCGACGATCACCTTGTTGCCGTCCTGCCGCGAGGAGGCGGTGACGAACTCCGACGACATCGTCATCTTCTCGAACTTCATCTCCGTCGTATTGAGCTGGAAGCCGTCGTTGGGCTCGAATGCAACTTCGCGCTTGAACGCGGTGCCCTTGCGGATCAGCCCGAGCGTCATGAACGCCCCCGGCTTGACCTCCAGCGGCCCTTGCACGAACGCCAGGATGCGCACGTTGAACGTCGCCCCACCCTGCACGTCGGTGTGGAACTTCAGCACGCCGCCGCCGGCCGTGTCGCCGTCGACAGGGCCGTACTTGCCCTTGATGACCCACGACGTGACGCCGTTGGCTTCGACCTTTTCCCAAGCCGCGGTGAACGCCTTGCCAGCGTCATCCATGCGCGTGATCGACCAGTCCTTCTGCAGCGGCGAACTGACCGTGACCGTGAAATCGCGGCTCTCGCTCCACGTCATCTTGTTGAGGTTGACCTCGGCCGGCGACACCGCAAACAACTGGGCGCCATTGGCGTTGAAGTTCAACTTCATGTGCGCCTGGGTCGGGTCCGTGGTGTGGATGTCCAAGCTCGCCAGCTTGGGCCCGGTGATGCCATTCATGTCGAGGTGCACTTCGACCTCACCCTCGGCGCCTGGTTCGATCGCGATCTGCTGGACCTTTTCGACTTGGTCGGCCTGCCCCGCCACCTTGGTCACGCGCGTCAGCACATTGGGCGTCGGCTTGCTCGACAACTCATAGGTGCGACCGCCGATCCGCACGGTCGCTTTCGCGCATTGGCAGCTGCCAGTGAGCGAACGCCATTCGATCGTCGTGTTGTTCGGGTTCTTGAACTTGTAAAGGCCGACTGCCTCGCCCTGGCCAAAGTAGGTGCCGAGGTCTTGGCTCGTCACCGGAAACCAGGAGTTGCCACCGGAGGGAGCCCCCGTCTTCGGGATCACCGGCGCTGCCTTAGGTGGCAGTGGCGCCAGTGGTGCCAGGGTGTCCTGCGCAAAGATCGGCGACAAACACAGGGCACTAACCAGGACACCGACGATCTGATGGATTTGCATTGGTAACTCGCGACGAATGGCGCCACGCGGGAATGGCGGGGCGAAGAGCATATCCATCGGCATGGACAAAAACTCCCAACGCAGAGAATTGGCCGCCCCGCAGCCAACCACTGCTGGCTGTTGCAACGCGCCCATCGCACCGCACCATGCCGCCATGCGTCCCTCGGTGATCCTCCTGCTGTTCGCCCTGTCGTTGTCGGCTGGTGGCTGCTGTTCGGTCGCTCGCTTCTTTTGCGGCGCCGATCGCACACCCTGGGTCTCGGTCGACTACGCCACCCCAGAATTGGCGGTCAAGACCCTGCTGGAGGCCCTGCGCCGCGACGAGCCGGAAATCGTCTACCTGAGCTTGTCCGACGACTACCGCAATCGCCTGGGGCTCGACGCGGCCGTGGTGTCCTTGGCGTGGACCAAACTGCGCGAGCAGAACCCCGGTCTGCACGTAGCGGGCTACGCCGAAGTGCCGGCAGCGACCCACCATGACGCCGACCACGCGACGATCGAGTTGTCGATCGAAGGCCGCGCGCTGACCGTCGATGTGGTCCGCCAACTCAAACGCGAGGTTCGCTTCCGCCGCCCGAATGGCACCCCCGCCGAACCTGGGCAACGATTGACCACGCTGGTCGGCATCGCAGAAGTCGCGGCTGACGATACGGATGAGGTCTCGACGGTGCGGCTCGTGCCCTGGACCTTCCGCCACGACGGGCTCGACAGCGTGCCGCTCGCCGCCATCGAGTTCGTCGGCATCGAGCAGCAGTGGAAGATCGATCGCTTGCGCCTAGCCGCGGCCCCGTAGACCGCTTGCCGCGAACCCTTCCGCGAGCCAACGACGAGCCGGCTTCAGCGAGTCACAACTTCAGCGAGTCACAGTCGGAGCCATACCAGCCAGGGCCATCAACTCGCTCGCACAAACGAACCGATAGCCTTCGCCGCGCAGCCCCAACACGGCATCGAGCTTGGCCAACACTTGCTGGCTGGCATTCACCAACGAGCGATCAAAATCGTGCAGCAGGACGACGCCACCGCCCGTCGCCCGCAGCCCTTCGGCGAGTTCGGCCGGCGACTTGTCGACGCCGAGCCTGGTGTCGTAACCATCGTGCGTCCACATCACGACCGGCGTGCGCTGGCGCCACACGTAGAACATCGACAGCACGTTCAACTTGCCAAACGGCGGTCGGAACGGAATGCCGCGCGCTTCCTTGCCAGTGACATCGCGCAATCGTCGCCACCCGTCGCGCGTGTCCAGCAGTCCTGACCACGGCCACGACCACATGTGGTGAACGTGGCGGTCGCCGTGCGACCCGATCTCATGGCCACCGCGCACAAGATCTTCGACGACGTCTTCGTTGCCGCGCACGCTCTGCGCCAACAGAAAGAACGTGCCAGGCACTCGCGCCTGCGACAGTCGTTCGCTGACGAGCGGCGTCAACAACCGACCTGGACCGTCGTCAAAGGTGATCGCGATCAGACGGTGCACCCGGCAAATCGTCGCCAACCGGCGCCGCTGCGCTTGCAGCCACAGCCACGGCCACACCCAATGCGCGGCACCAGCGATCGCAACAACGCAAGCGGTGGTCAGGACAGGCATGAGATGGGGCGCCGAACCGCGCCGCGCGAAGGCTATCGGCAGGCGACGCTACTTCGCCAAATGCGCCGGACGAATCAGCGCAACGATTCCGTGGCTCGCACCTCGACCTTGGCCCCCATCGGCAGCAACCGGAACAGTTCGGCGATGTCCGGGTCGAGCATGCGGATGCAACCCATCGACGACATGGTGCGAATCGTGTCAGGCATCGTCGTGCCGTGCGCACCAAAGCCAATGTAGGTGTCGTTCAAGAACTTGATGAAGTACTCGCCGAGGATGTTCTTGGCATCACCGTAGCCGTAGACCTGCCCATCTGGGCTCGTCCACTGCGGCCGGGGCTGTTTGACACCGATCGTGAACGTCGCGTTCGGAGTGCGGTCGTTCTCGCCGTGGCCAATCCAGTACAGGCGCAGCAAGTTCTCGCCAACGTAGACCGCCATGGTGAAGCTGCGCTTCTCGACCACCGCGTGAATCGGCGCCACCGGCACCCTGATCTTCTGGCCTTCCTTGACGAGGTTGGCGTTGTGGATGCGATTCAAGATCGCCAGCGACCCTTCCTCCACCAGGATCTTCTCCTTGCGGAACTTGGTGGCGATGCCGCTCAGGGTCTCGCCTTTGCCAATCGTGTGGCTGCGGGCGCCAGTGACGTTCGCCGGATCGCAGAGCCACCGGTCGACGCGCACGAGGTGCTGCTTGTAGACCTCGCTGACGAGTCCGTAAGGGGCGGCATCGGCCTTCAGGATGCGGCCACGCGCCATCAGCTCGAGCAGCTTGGTGCCAGCGGGCACCGCTTCGGCATCAGCCAGGGAAAACGCGGCAGTTGCAACCTTCGTCGCTAACCCGCGCCCCTCGGCGCTGTGCAAGAACATGTTGTTCGCGCCGAGCGCGGTCAGCAACGTCGGGAAGTCATCGCCGGTCGGCGCTAGCGCGTTCGTCACTTGCTGCCGGTCGGCGACCGCCAAAGACGCCTTTGCCAAGACACCCCAACCAGCGGCGAACGCCGTCGCGTCGCGTTGCAACAAGCGCGGCAGCAGCTCTGCCAAAACCGGCGGCGGCGGCTCTTCCACTCTGCCGCTTGCAGGCACGGCGGGCGGCGGCGGCACCGACTCAGTGGCTTCGATTCCCAAGACCCGATCGAGTGGAGCGCCGGTCGGAGTGAGTGGTGCACCGCTGGCAGCATTCGCGCTGGCAGCATTGGCGGTGTCCGCAGCGCCCTTCGCGCCGCCAAACACACCCGCCCACCAACCGACCACCGCCGCCACCAAAAGCCCAAAGAAGAACGCGCGCATTCACCACCTCCAGTACACACCCCGATTCGGGGCGATCCGCCAGCGCAATCTCCTGACCGAGACTGCATCGGCCCCACTGGCAACTTGCGCAGCGGGTCGAGTCCGCACCGTAGCACAGACCATACAGAAATCGAGAGGCTCCGCTCCACCTGTGCCGTCGACGGAGGCCGGTTGAACCCATAGGTTCAGGTGGGCTCCCCCTGGATCATTTGGGTGCGGGCCGACAACGCCAGAACGACGCTGCCGTCCGCTCCCGCCTGGTTCCAAGGGTCGGAGCCCGGGGAATGGTCATCGGTTCAACTTTTTAGCCCGCGTGCAGCTCGAACACTGCAGAACGGAGCTTCCCGAAGCGGCGCAGTCTAGCCCGTCGCGCCGGATGGCGGGAAGGCCTCACTGCCAACGATTCTTGTCGATCGCAGCGAGCACACGTTCGGCGGCGGCGACCGCCGCGACACCGTCTTCGCCACTGACGAGTGGTCGCGCCCGCTCGCGCACACAACGCAAGAAGTCCACCAGCTCCTCCTGCAGGGGATTGCCGCTGTCGAGGGCAAAGTTCTCGACCTGCAGCAAGCCATCGAACACGAACTTCCACAAGTCGCCCATCTGCGCGCGGTCGAGCTGTTCGAGGTCCAACTTCTCGAAGTCCCACCCCGGCGCCTTCTTCACCAGCATTCCCTGGCCGGTCTGAAAATCGAGGCTCGCGTAGCCCTGCTTGCTGAACACGCGCATCTTGCGCATCGGCTTCAACGCCACGCGGTTAGCGGTCAAGTGGGCGACGGCGCCGTTCGCGAACTTGATGATCGCCGACGCCATGTCCTCGGCCGGCGTGAACACCGCCCCACCAAACGCGTCGACTGACACGATCTCGCTGCGCACCAGCGCCAAGACCAAGTCGAGGTCGTGGATCATCAGGTCGAGCACGACGCCGATGTCCGTGCTGCGGAAACTGAACGGCGCCAACCGATGCGATTCGATGTAGCGCGCACTCTCGGCGATCGTCGCGATGCCGCGCAGGGCCGGATTGAAGCGCTCGACGTGGCCGACCTGCAGCACGCGCCCGTGCGTGCGCGCCAAGTCGACGAGGGCCTGGCCATCGGCAGCGGTGCGCGCGATCGGCTTCTCGACCAGGACGTCGACGCCGTTTTCCAGGAACACGCTGGCGACGTCGCGGTGCAGCTTGGTCGGCACCACAACGGAGACGGCATCGACCTTGCCCAGCAACTCGCGATGGTCGGCGTAGGCCTTCACCCCAAGCGTCAACTCGGCGTGGGCACGTGCCGCCTCGTTGGGATCGGCGACGGCGACCAAGTCACAATCAAGGCCCTTCAGCAGGCGCGCGTGATGCTTGCCAAGATGGCCAACCCCGACCACGCCCATGCGAATGGGGCCAGCTCTTGGTGACCCGGTCATCACGCGTCGACGAGAGTGAACTTCAGCTCGGCTTCCGCCACCAGTCGGCCGCCGACCTTGCAGCGCGCGCGCACGTGGCCGACCTGGGGTTTGGCGCGAATGGTCTCGACCTCGATGCGCAACTGGTCACCGGGCACGACGGCCCCGCGCAGCTTGACCTTGTCGATGCTCCACAACACCGCGAGCTTGCCAGTGTTCTCAAGCTTGCGCAGCAGCAACACGCCCGCGAGCTGCGCCATCGCTTCGAGCTGCAGCACGCCTGGCATGATCGGTTGCTCGGGCCAGTGCCCTTGGAAGAACGGCTCGTTGATGGTGACGTTCTTGATCGCGATCGCCCGCTGGAAGCCATCGAGCTCAAGCACACGATCAATCAGCAAGAACGGGTAGCGATGCGGCAGCAGCTTGAGAATCTGCCGGATGTCGAGGCCAGTATGGGTCGGCGCTTCGCCCTGTTCTTGTTCGCGCTCGCGCTCCTCTTGGATGCGCTGCACCAGCGCCATGTTGAGGCCGTGGCCCGAGCGCGTGGCGATGATGTGTGCATCCAGGTCGACACCGGCGTTGGCGAGGTCGCCGATCAAGTCGAGGATCTTGTGGCGCGCCAGCTCATCGTCCCAGCGCAGCGTGTTGGCCTGCGGGCCATCGGGCCCGACCACCAGCGTGTTCTGCGCCGTCGCACCCTTGCCGAGCCCAGCCGCGCGCAGCGCTTCCACTTCATGCTCGAACACGAACGTGCGTGCCGGCGCGATGTCGCGTTCGAAGTTTTCGGCCGACAACTCGAAGGCAACCAACTGCTTGGCGCCTGGCGACGAGCCGCTTTTGGGCGAGTAATCGAGGTGGTACTCGATGGTCAACTTGCCGGTGCCGGGCAACGCCACGATGCTCGCCGCCCCTTCGCGCACGTAGATCGGGTGTTTGACCGAATACACCTGGCGAGGCGAACGCGTCTCCACGATGCCGCTGTCGCGCAGCGCGCGAAAGAATTCGAGCGAGGAGCCGTCGAGGCCTGGCACTTCTTCGCCGTCGATTTCGACCAGCGCGTTGTCGATGCCGAGCGCATACATCGCTGCCAGCAAGTGCTCACAGGTGTAGACCTCGGCCCGGCCGTCTTGGATGCAGGTTCGGCGCTGGCGCGCCTTCATGTTGGCACCCTGCGCGCGCACCACCGGATGCTCCTCGATGTCGGTGCGCACAAAGCTGACGCCGGTGCCGGCCTCGGCTGGCCGCACGATGATGCGGATCTCCTTGCCAGAATGCAGGCCGATGCCGCGGTACTCGACCGGGGACTTCAAGGTGCGCTGCATGCGCGCGACCGGCGTGATCGGAGCGTTGACAGCCACTCGCTTATTGCCCCCCGCCCTTTGGCGTGGCGCCCGCACCGTCCGTCTTGCTGCCAGCCTTGTCATCTGGCTTGCCAGCCTTGTCACCTGTCTTTTCTGCCAGTGGCACCATCAGCAGCTTGATGAGGTCGCCGGTGAGGTCGACTTGCTCGGACGCAAACCACACTTGGCGACGCTCAAACGCGTTGAATCGCCCTTGCACGGCCTTGGCCGGCATCTTGGCGAGATCCGTCGAAGGCGGCCCCATGTCCTGCACGCGCAGAACGAGCGCCACCCCGCGTGCCTTTGCCACCGTGGTGATCGCTTGCTCAAGGTCTTCGTAGACCATCAGCGACAGGCGCATCTCTTCGAGGTCAAGGCGCTCGCGCATGATCTTCACCAGCCCCTGCCGCTGCTGGATCGCCAGTTCGTACTCGAACTCCTTCTGGCGCCGCTCGTCGGATTCTGCGCCGAGCACCGCGATCGTGCCCTTCATCTCGTCGATCGCCTTCGACATGCTCTTGATGCGATCCTCGAAGGTCTTGGCCATGCCGTCGAGCTCGGACTTCATCTTGATGCTCTTGGGATACTGATCGAACGCCTTCGCCAAATCGACGACCCCCACCAGCGGACTGGCGCCGGTCTGGCCGCTCTTGCTCGAGGCCTCGGCGGGCACCGCGCTCGGAGCCGGTTTTTCCTGGGCGGACAGAAAGAACGTGGTGGCCAGCACGGCCGCGGCAAGGGTGCGCAAGGTCGTCATGTGGAAAGGGTGCGACCCCCTGGGCCGCAGCGCGGCAGGGTAGCAGGCAGACGCGCGAAAGACCATCGCGCGCGTCTGCGTCATGCCCCAGCCAACGCCTGCCGAACGTCGGCCAACAACACGTCCGCCCCTTCCAGCCCGACCGCGATGCGCAGCAAGCCATCGGGAATGCCAGCGCGCCGCCGCTGCTCGGTCGTCAGCGCCGCATGCGTCGTGTAGGCGGGCAACGTCGCGAGGGACTCGACACCGCCGAGGCTCGGTGCTCGCGCGATGCGTTGCAGGCGATCGAAGACGCGCTTGGCGCCCGGCAACCCTCCGGGCAACTCAACGGCGACGACGCAACCACCGCCGTGCATTTGCACCTTCGCCAACGCCAGATCCGGATGATTGGGCAGCGTCGGGTAGCTGACCGCTACCAATCGCCCGGCGCCAACATCCTCTAAGAGCCCCATCGCCAACGCGTGCGCCGCAGCTTGTTGCGCTGCTAACCGCAGCGGCAGAGTTGGCCACGACCGCAGCAACAGCCACGCTGGATCGGGCGCCAGGATCGCACCCGTTCGCCGGCGCCACCCTTCGATCGGCCCGAGCAAGGCATGACTGCCAGCGATGACGCCGGCGAGCACATCGCTGTGGCCGCCAAAGAACTTGGTCGCCGAATGCGCCACCAGATCGACGCCGAGGGCAAGCGCTCGCTGCACTGGCGGCGGCGCGAAGGTGCCGTCGAACAACGTGATCGCCCCCGCGGCCCGAGCGATGCGCGCAATGGCGCCGATGTCCGCGAGCCGCAAGGTTGGATTGATCGGTGATTCGAACACCACGAACTTCGCCGGTCGCGCCAACGCCCTAACCAGGCCCTCGACGTCGAGGGCCGAAAAGCGATCGACGGTGACGCCAAAGCGCACTAAGTCGGTCAACGCAAAGCCCGAGGTGCCACCGTAGATCTCTTCCGCCAGCAGCACGCGGTCGCCAGTGCGCAAGTGCGCCGCCAGCGCGGCACTGATCGCGGCCATGCCGCTGCTGAACGCCACCGCCCCGTCCGCCCCTTCCCACCCGGCGACCAGACTCTCCCACGCTCGCCCATTGGTGTGACCAAGGCGCTGGTAGAACTCGCCTGGGCGCTCGCCAGCGCCCATCGCGCGCAGCGTCTCCGCATCCGGCTGCCCAGCCGTGGTGCTGCGAATCAGCGGTGGCGAGAGCGGGCCGAGCAACGACGAATGCGCGTGCGGCGTGCCATAGAGCGGTTCCTGCATGCCGCGATCATGGCGACTGCGGCGCACCGACGCGAGATCACACCTTGCTGCGACGGGCCGGGCCGCGCTAGCCTCGGCGACATGCCGCGCTACGTGTCGATCGCTGCCGCCGTGCACACCACGCTGCGGCGGGCGTTTCTGACCGCGACCCCACGGGAGTTCGTCGGCCTGCTCGGAGGGGTGCGCACTACAGATTCGCTCGGCGTCACCCACTTCGAGCCACTGCCCAACGCCGCCATCGACACCGATTCGTTCACCGTGGACGCGGTGCACTTCGCAGCAGGCGAAGCGACCTTGCGACACCGCGGCTGCACTTGGCTCGGTTTCGTGCATAGCCATGCGCATGGCAGCGCGCAGCCCTCCGCGCGCGATCGCACGCAACTCTGGCGCGATTGCCTGCAGCTGATTGTTGGCAGCGGTGGCCCCAACGGCCGCGGCATCGACGTTCGCGCCTTCTGGTTCTTCGCCTCGCACTACGCGACGTTGCCGATCGCCAGCGTGGCGAACGAGGTGCGCACGTGATCGTCGCCGTCGGTGTCGATGCCATCGCCATCGAACGCATCGCGCGACTCTGGCAGAAGAGCGGCGAGCGCTTCCTCGCCAAGGTCTTCACCGAACGCGAAGTGGCCTACTGCGCGACCAAGGTGCAACCGGCGCAATCGCTGGCGGCGCGCTTCGCCGCGAAGGAAGCGACCTTGAAATGCCTTGGCACCGGTTGGGCAGAGGGGCTGGGGTTTCAGCAGATTGAAGTGCTGCGCGATGCCGCCGGCGCGGTCCGCCTGGCTCTGACCGGTGCCGCCGCCGCACGCGCGTCGACACTCGGGATCCGGCGCTGGCACCTGAGCCTCACCCACACCGACACCACCGCCACCGCGTTCGTCGTCGCCGAAGCCTGACGCGCAAGAGAGCGGCGAACGACAACGCTGCTGCCACCGCACCTGCACGGTCGCGACGTCTCAGACTGAGACCGCCGAATGCAGGCCGTGCGGGAACGGACCGAAGTGCCTCCGGTCCGCATGCTCTCTCGCTCGTCATCCCTGCTGCCGCTCGCCTTGGTCTGGCTCGCTGGTTGCGCCAACGCGCCGCCGCCCGCCAACTGCGTGGTCCTTGAGCAGCATGTTGCCATGCCAGCGGAGGTGGTGGCGGCGATCGTCAGCGGGGCGCTGCGGCGCGAACTGCCGTTCTGCGATCCGGTTCGTGCGGCTGGCGGTGTGTTGGCGCAAGCGGTCGGCAGCGGCCATTGGCGAGTTGGTTATTGCCGCCGCGGCGGTGAATGGCACGCCATCGCCTCGCATCGCCTCGTCGTCGCGTGCAGCGAAACCGGCGACTTGCACACGCAAGCAACGGCGTTGTCGCCGGAAGAAACCAGTGCGCGCCCAAGCGATCCGGAGTTCCGGCTCGAAGTGCATGCGACCGCGAATGGCTGCACGCTGCGCGGCTCGCTGCCGGCCTTGTTGGCACCCTCGGTGAGCCGGGCCATGGCGTTGGCGCAGGATCCCTGCACCGCCGTGCCCGGGCTCGACGAACCCATGTTGGCCGCTTTCGCGCTGCATCGCCTGCTGGCTATGGCGCAGCTCGCAGACCACGACGGTGACGTGGTGCTCGCGCACAGCCTGCGACAACGCGGGGCCCGGTTGTCTGGGGCGACCGCCGCACTGCACGCCGCACTGGCCAGCCATGCGCTGCGCACGGGCGATGCCCAGCAGGCGGCCGATCACGGTTGGCACGCGCTGCTCGCCACGCGCGATGTGCAACTGCGCAGCACCCTCAGCCAGCATCTGACTGGCCTCGCCGCCGTCGGCGTCGACGCGCTGGCGTGGCGAACCGCAGCTCGCACGCAGCTGCAGGCAGGCCACGCCGAGTCGTCGGCGGCACTGCTGCATACCGCGCAGCGACTGCTGGCCGAGCCGACCCTCGACTATCGGCTGCTCAGCCAAGCGCATCGGCTGCAACATGACGATCATGCCGCCCACGCGAATGCCTTGTTGGCGCGCGAGCATGCCGGCCTGCACCTCGACCTGGTGACGTTTGCGGCCGAACTGTGGAGCCTACCAGCCGCCGTGCGACCGGCGATGACACTGCGCACGCCGACCGCAGCGACGGCCGCGGCACCGGCTCGCTGAGTGGCTACAGCCCTTCCGCACGCACCATGATGCGGCGCACCACGATGTCTTGCTGTGGGATCAACGTGAACGTCGGCGGTCGCTGCGGATCCAGCGACCGCCGCGTCGGCGGAAACAGCTCGACCCCTTCAAACATCACCTTGACCAACGCCGCCGTGCGCACCGACGTCGTCTGCAAATCGAACGTCAAGCGATGCACGGCACCCGGCACCGCCACCACCTTGCTCGGCGCCATCACCCCACTGAAGGCGCGCAAGAACGCTTGCTGCACCGGATCTTCGCGCCGCGCGTCACCTTCCACCAACGCCGCATGCACGGTGTCGTTGGCGCCGAGCACCAGCACGCACGCAATGCCGCGGAACTCGATCACGTAGAACCGCCGCCCCACCGTCGTTGGCGGCAGCACGAAGTCGATCACCAGCGACGTATGTTGCGCCGTCGGCGCAATGCCCGTGTTGCCGGTCAACATCTGCAGTTCCCCAGCACTCCACGGAGTACCGCCACCCGCAAACTCCAACGTCTCCCCGCGACGTTGCCAGCCATCGGGCACCGGCAGCACCGCGGCCGATAGCGACACCTCGGCAACCAGCTCGCCGTCAACGATGCGCACCTCGACGCCCGCTCCCTGCGGCACCGCGGCGCCGAGATCCCGCAACAAGTCGCGTTGGCGCCGCGCCAATCGCAACCAACGGGTCACATCGCGCAGCAAGTTGTCCTCGGCGTAGGTGCGCACCGCCGCAGGCACGTGGCTCTCGCACGCATGCAGTTTGGTCTCGAGCTCTTCGAGCGCCCCCGACTTGGTCGCGGCTTCGTGCGTGGCTTGCAACTGCGCAAACAGATCCTTGCGATCCATCGGCGTCTCGGGTCGTTCCTCGCGCACGCGCAGCACCCGCGGCCAGATCTCATCAATCAAGAAGTGCTGCTCGTCCCCGGCCAGTGACTGCAACAACGCCCCGAGCCCGGCGAGATCATCACCAACCAGCCGCGACACCGCGACCCCAAGCCCACGCTGCTCGGCGGCGACCGTCGCCAATGGATCGCCGTTCTGCTCGAGTCGCGTCAGCAACGCACTGAACCGCAACTCGGTCAACTGCACCGGTCGCGGCAACTGATGGATCGCGTTGCCAAGCAGACGCCAGGAGGTTCCATCCGGCTCGGCGCGCAGTTCCAGCGGGCTCGACGCGTCAGCACGCAAGAAGGCGACGACCGGTTGGTTGCCGCGGGCGATGGCTTGCACAACCGCCTGTTCGACGGTGTGCGCGGCGCTGAGGGCAGTGCGATGCTGTTGCAGTCGCTGGGCGCGCGTCGTGCCCGCGGGGGCGTCCACGGGCAGCAGCAGCAGCGCGTCGTTGGCACTGCCATGGCAGAACGTGCGCCAGGCCAGATCGCAGCGACGCGTGAACTGTTCTTCCTCGCGCCGCAGCAGCGCCGCTTGCAGCTTCAACTGCAGCCCGCCGAACTGCCGCTCGATGTCTGGCCACGGACTGCGCGCGGGCCGGAAGCAACGGTCCGATGGCCACACTTCACCAAGGTCGCGCCGAAATCGCAGCAAGTGCGCGGCCACCGCCTCCGGCTCGACGTCGCCTTCGAGCTGTTGCTCGAACTCGCCGCACGCGGTCGCCACCTCCGCACGCAGCGCTTGGTCGACATCGCCTTCGGCGGCCTCCAGCACGGACTGCGCTTCCTGCTGTGCCAACAAGTGACGTTCTTTGAGCAGGTTCCGCACGGCCTCAGGCAAGCGCTCCGGCAACGGCATGCGCACCCCATCACAGAACGTCATCATGCCCTCGCTCCAAATGCGTCCGGCGACCGCGAAGTTGCGCGCGTGCAGTTCTTCCTCCACCAGGGCCGGCAGCTTCACCTTGAGGAAGGTGTCGAAGCGGACGAGCAACTCGGCATCGCGCTCGTGCAGAGTGCGGTCGATCGTCTTCTGCAAGTCTTCGAGACGCGTCATGCGCACCGTCGACGGCAGTTGGTGCAGCTCAAGACCCGCTTCCTTCAACAGCCGCGGCTGCAGCCGTTCACGCAACACCCGATCCCGATTGGGCCACACGGCGGCATCGCGCAACCAAGCCTGCAACGTCGCCCAACCGCTGTCAGCAAGCTCGCCGACCACAGCATCGACGGCGCGCTGCAACTCGCCATCGATCTGGATGTGTCGCAGCTGCAACTCACTCTCGCAGCCAACCGGGGCCGCGGTGATGGTGCGAACGTGTGCGAGCTTGGCGCCGGGCGTCGGCAATTCGCGCAAGCGCGCATCGAGGGCGGCAAGGAACTCGGTGGACGACGGCGTTGCGAGCGTCGGTTCCTGCGTCTGCATGCCAAGCCACCAAGCCCCGCCGAGCAATACGACGCCGCCGACCGCCAGCAACGTGCGCACCAACCAGGGATTGCGCTGTCCAGCTTCGGCCGACAGACGACTCGGATCGATCTGCGGCGGCAGCGCCTTCTCGATGCGATCGAGATCATCGAGCAAGTCGCGCGGCGTCTGGTAGCGAACAGTCAGGTCCTTCGCGAGCAGCTTGCGAATGACCAGCGACATGCCCTCCGTCAGTGCCGAGTTGATGGCCTTGGGCGACACCGGCAACTCGTGCAGCACGTTCGTGATCAGCTCGCCGATGGTGTCGCCGCGGAAGGGCGGCACCCCGGTGGCCATGTGGTAGAGCGTGGCGCCGAGCGAATAGAGGTCGGTGCGAACGTCGACGTCGTGTGGGTTGCGCGCTTGTTCCGGCGAGATGTACTGCGGGGTGCCGACGGTGGCGCCGTCGCGAGTCAGAGTCAAATCGGTGGGCCCCTTGGCGAGGCCCATGTCGGTCAACTTCACGTTGCCGGCTTCGTCGATCAAAATGTTGCCGGGCTTGATGTCGCGATGGATGACCCCGCGTTGGTAGGCGTGGTCGAGCGCTTGCGCGACCTGGCGAGCGATGCGCACCACGTATTCCTCGGCGAAGATGCCCCACTCCACCAGCAGGCCGCGCAGCGACTTGCCTTCGACGAACTCCATCACGAAGTAGTGGTAGCCCGACTCTTCGCCGAGATCGAAGCCAGTGACGATGAATGGATGGCTCAGCGAAGCGACGATGCGCGCCTCGCGCCGCAGCCGATCGACGTAGCGACTGTCGCGCGCCAACGACGGCTTCAGCACCTTGAGCGCGACGATGCGATTGAGCCGCTTGTGCCGCGCCTTGAACACCGTGCCCATGGCTCCGGCCCCGACGCGGTCGAGGATCTCGTACTCCAAGAAGGGCTGGGCGAACGTCATCGGGCAAGTCAGGCGGTGTCGTCGTTCGCCGGGGCCGCCCCGGTCGGCTTGCCGTCGGCGTCGAGCGCGTACTTCTCCAGCTTGCGCTGCAAGGCGAAGCGCGACAAGCCGAGCAGGTCGGCGGCGCGACTCTTGTTCGATTGGGCGCGATCGAACGCCTTCTGGATCTCGCGCACTTCGAGGTCGCGCACCATGTCAGGCAAGGTGGTACCGCGCTCACTCGGCACCATGCCATCATCCGCCACCGCGTTGCCCGGCCCTCGCCGACCTTCGCGCACGTGCTGGCTGAGGTGGGTCTCCAGGATGATGCCGTCGCACAAGATCGCGGCACGGCGGATCTCGTTTTGCAGCTCGCGCACGTTGCCTGGCCAGCCGTAGGCAACGATGCGCTCCATGGCGTCCGGACTGATGCGCACCCGCGCGTGCGTTTCTCGCTGCAAGTCGCCGAGGAAGCGCTTCACCAACAACGGGATGTCCTCTTTGCGATCGCGCAGCGGCGGCAAGTGCACCGGCAACACCGCCAGCCGGTAGTAGAGATCCTCGCGGAACTCGCCCTCGCGCACCATCGTCTCGAGGTTGCGGTTGGTGGCACAGATCAGCCGCACATCGATCTTGACCGTCTCGCGACTGCCGAGCGGTCGCACCTCGCCTTCCTGCAACACGCGCAGCAGCTTCTTCTGCAGATCGGTCGGCATGTCGCCGATCTCGTCAAGGAACAACATGCCGCCTTCGGCGGATTCGAGCAGCCCCTTCTTGTTAGCGGTGGCCCCGGTGAAGGCGCCGCGCACGTAGCCGAACAGTTCACTCTCGAGCAACGACTCCGGCAGCGCCGCGCAGTTTTCGCTGACAAACGGGCGACCCGATCGCCGACTGTGCGCGTGAATGGCGCGCGCCACCAGTTCTTTGCCGGTGCCGGAGTCGCCGGTGATCAAGACCGGATCGTCGGCTTCGATGTACTTGTCGAGCAAGGCGAGGGTCGTGCGCATGGCGCGGCCGTTGCCGACGATTTGCTTGTAGTCGTACTTGCTGCGCTGGGCGAGCGTCTGCGCGCTGATCTCCTCGCGGATCTGCGTCAGCTCGGTCGTCTTCTCCTGCAGCTGCCCCTTCAGCGCCGCATTGAGCTGGTCGACGCGATCGAGGGCTGCCTGCAGTTCGACCTGCTTGCCGCGCAACTGCTCAAGGTTGCGCGCGGTGTTAATCGCGGTGCCGGCGTGGTCCGCCAACGACAACAGCAGTGCCTTCTCGCGTTCTTGAAACACCTGCTGCTGCAGCCGATTGTCGGCATAGAGCACGCCGCTGATGTCGTTCTGAACGCGGATCGGAATGCAGAGCACGGAACGCAACCGCAAGTCAGCCACCGATTGCAGGTCGCGGAAGCGATCGTCTTCCTGCGCATTCGTCGTCAGCTCCGGCACGCCGGTCGCCATCACGCGATTGGCGATCGTGCGCGAGATCTTGAACTCCGGCGACAGCACTTCTTCCTGCGCAAAATTGCGCGCCACCTCGACCGAGTGGTCGCCGGTCTTGCCGAGGATCAGGAACCCGCGCTCCGCCCCGCACAACGCAATCGCAGCGTCGACAATCTGCGTCAGCAACCGCGTCAGGTCCTGCTCTTCGTTGAGGGCGCGGGCGATCTGGAGGAACGCCACCAAGTCCTGGCTGCCGCGCGGGTGATCGCCAGGCCGGGTCTCCTCGACCGAACCGTTCTCGGTCGCCGGGATGCCGAGGGATATTTCGTAGTTGCCGACCGCAAAGGACTCGCCGACCTTCAATTCCGCCCGCAACACCGGTCGCCCACGCAGCTTGGCAGGGTTCTGCGCGCCCGCATCGGCGAGCACGAACAGGCCGCCCTCCTGCCGTTCGACGCGACAGTGGATGCGCGAGATCAGGCGATCGGGCAGGAAGAGGTCGCACTCACGCGACCGACCAACCGTGACGACCGCTTGGTGGAACGCGTGCGTCTCGGTTTTGCCGTCGCGATTGACGATCAGCAGGAAGGGGCCGTTGGACATCGACGATTAGAAGCGGATAGCGCGTCGATCGGTCCCTGTAACCGGCGACGGCACCTGAGGTGCGCAAATGCTACTGCGAGAGCGGCGGCGCGCGGTCCAACAACTGTTCGGCCGCGGCGACCACTTCGTCGACGGTGATGTCGCGCATACACCGATGATGCCCCAGCGGGCAGACCTTGCGTTGGCACGGCGAACACGGCAGGTCCTTGCGCAGCACGATCGTGTGCTCAAGGCAGTAGTTGGTGTAGTTGGGGTCGTTTGGCCCGATCAAGCAGACCACAGGCCGATCGAAGGCCACCGCCAGATGCCGCGGTCCGGTGTCACCGGTCACCATCAACGTCCCGCGCGCCACCAGGGCCTTCAACTTGTCGAGTGGCAACACGGGCTGGCTCAACGCGATGGCATGGCCGGCGGCGGCGATGCGTTCGCCGAGTTCGACCTCGGCCGGCCCCACCAACACCAAGGCGCGCATGCCACGGCGTTCTTGCAGGCTGCGGGCGACGGCGGCGAACCGCTCCGGCATCCACAACTTGCTGGCGCCGAAGTTGGCGCCGACGACCAGCAGCAGCAAGGGTGTGCCAGCGGCGATGCCGAGCGAACGCAGGTGGGCATCAACCCAGGCCACGTCGCTATCGGCAATCGCCAACTCCGGATGGGCACCGCCCGCCGGCACGCCGAGAACATCGAGCAGTTCGTGATAGTAGGTCGGCATCGGGGTCGGCCATCGCCGCGGCCCTTCGCGTCGCTGGAACCACCGCCGCCGCACGGCAGCGGTTTTGCCAAGGTTCATCAAGAACGGGCGCCCCTGCCGGTAGCCCAGCCGCAGCGGCACGCCCGCCACGAACGGCACGAGGCCAGTGGCCAAGGAGTTCGGCAACACGATCGCCAAGTCATGGCGCGCCTGCCGCATGGCCTTCACTTGTTGCCAGAACGCACCAAGTCCACCACCGCGCGGGGTGTCGACGATGCTGTCAAACCAGTTGCTGCCCGCAGCCAGCGGACGCAGGTAGGGCCGCATGCCAGCCGTGATATGGGCCGCGGGAAAGGCCCGGCGAATGCGCGCAAACGTCGCGGTCGCCATCACGAAGTCCCCGAGCCAGTTGGGCGTACGCACCCAAATGCTGCGAATGGCGGCGAGGTCAACGCGGGTCATGTTGGCAAACAAGGGGTTGCGGATCTTGAAAGCAACCAAGGTCTTGAGCAACCGCGGCGTGCTCATCAGGCAGGGCAAGGCAAAGACCATCTTCGGAGTACGGCAAAGCTGGCGAGGCCGTGAGCCTGTGCTATGGTGCGCCGCCCACCTCGCGCACCTTGCGCCCGATTGCACCACCAACATGGCATCTGAAGCCACCCTCGAACGTCTCTGCGCCGAATTCGATAGCCCACCCGAACACATTCGGGCCGCGGTTCTCCTGTTTGAAGACGCCGCGACTCCCGCCTTCCTTGCCCGCTACCGCCGCTACGCCGTCGGCAACCTATCCGAAGAGCGCCTGCACGCGATCGCCGATCGGCTGCACACGCTGACCGAGCTTGAGCAACGCAAGCAAGCGATCCTGCAGCAGGCCGAAGAGCGCGGTCGTCGCACGCCAGAACTCGAGGCAACCCTGGCCACCTCCGTCGACCAAGACATGATCGACGACCTCTACCAGTCGATGCGACCGCGCCGCCGCGGCATCGCCATGCAAATGGAAGAGAAGGGGCTGATGCCGCTCGCGATGGCGCTGCAGCACCGCCAACTCGGCGAGCAATCGCTGCACGACCTCGCCAATGCCTACGTCGCCGCCGACAAGGGCCTGCCGACACCGGAGTCCGTACTCGAAGGGGCCTTGATCATCCTGGTCGATCGCATCGTGCACGACCCCATGACACGCGCCCGCTTCCGCAGCGAACTGAAGGGCGGCGTGCTGCGAGCGCGAGCGGTAAACCCAGACCAAGCTGGCAAGGATCCGGGCCGCTACAAAGATCTGTTCGACTTTGCCGAGCCGATTGGGCGCATTCCCGCCGGTCGCATGCTGGCGCTGCGGCGCGCCGAGCGCGAAGGTATGTTGACGCTGGAGCTGACGCTGGCCGAAGGCCGCCATCGCGAACTGCTGCGCGAACTGCACGGCAAGGACCTCGCGCCGGACGCGCCGCTGTACGAGTTCTACAACCTCGTGTTCGACCATGCGGCAGCCCAGTTGCAGGAGTGGTGCGGCAAGGACGTGCGCCGGCGCTTGAAGGAGAAAGCCGATCGCGAAGCGGTGCGCAGCTACGGGCGCAACTTGCGTTCGCAGTTGCTGGCGCCGCCACTTGGCCACAAGAAGGTGTTGGCGCTGCGCACGAGCAGTAAGGTCGTGTGGGCCGTGCTCCTTGGCGAAGACGGCTCGGTAGCGCAGCACAAGACGCTGCCGACCGAGAACGACGAGCAGAAGCAGGGTGCTTTGGCGTGGCTATGTGAAGTGATCCGCACGGAGCAACCTGGCGCCATTGCCCTTCCTCATGGCCGTCGCCAAGCCGGCAGTGAGCGCTTGGTCGCCGGTCTGCGAACGGCGCTCGGCGAAACGCCGCTGCCAATGGTGGTGCCCGTTGACGAAGCGGCGTCGACGATCTTCGCCACCAGCACGGCGGGCAAGAAGGCGATCCCCGGCGTCGAAGTTGGCGCCCGCACCGCGATCTCACTGGGTCGCCGGCTGCAGGATCCGCTGCTCGAACTGGCCCGCATGGACATGCGCACGCTGGGCCTTGGCCAAACGCTCGACGACGTGCACCAGGGCATGCTGCAACGCGAGCTCACAGAAGTCGCCGCCTCGTGCATGGCGCAAGCTGGGTGCGACCTCAACACGGTCAGCCTCGACCTGCTCGAACAACTGCCAGGCCTCAACAGCGACAAGGCCAAGGCCATCGTGGATCACCGGCGCAAGATCGGCGGCTTCCAGAGCCGTGCGGCGCTCGCCGACGTGGAAGGGTTGACGCCTGCCACGGTCCGCAACATCGCTGGGTTCCTGCGTGTCGTCGGCGGCAGCGAGCCGCTCGATGCGACGCCAATTCACCCGGAGGACTACGCCATCGTCGTCGCCGTGGCCCAAAAGCGGGGCGTCGGGCCGATGGATCTGCTCGGCATCGGCCTGCGCGACGTGCCCGTCGATGAGATGACGACGCCCGAGCTGTCGCGCCAACACTTGATCACCGTGCTGCAACAGGTGCAACGCGGCAAGGAAGACAGCCGCGGCGAACTGGTTGCCACCAACAACGTCGGTGTCACCACCATCGCGGACCTGCACAGCGACCGCGAGCTGCGCGGCCGCATCGCCAGCCTCACTGAGTTCGGCGCGTTCATCGACCTTGGCATCGGCCAGGACGGCCTCGTCCACATCTCGCAGATCCCCGGCCCGCGCTTGCGCGATCCAGAACAGATGCTGCGCGTCGGCGAAGTCGTCACCGTGTGGGTGCTCGGCGTCGACCAGCAGAACCAAAAGATCTCGCTGTCGATGCACAAGCCACGGCACCTGCAGGAGGCTCGCTTGGCCACGATTGGCGAGCGCCTGGACCAACAGCAGAATCGGCGGCCGCCGCGCGGCGAACCGCGCGATCGAGCCGAACCGCGAGCCGAACCACGAAGTGGTCCGCGTGAAGGCGGCCCAGATCGCGGCCGCCAACACAGTGGCGGACGCGAGCGCGAAGCCCGCCCAGCGCCCGGTCGCTTCGCCGGCGCCGGCCGCATTGGCGAACGCCGACCGCCGAATGAACCTGGTCGCGAAAGCGGTGATCGCCCCCGCTTTGGCGGTCGAGGTCCTGACGATCGCGGCGATCGCGGCGGCCGTGGTCGTGGCCCGCAAGAACAGCGAGTCTTCACCATCGAACCAGCCCGCGAAGCGGCCGAGACCCGCACGCACAAGGGTGAGTTCACGTCGCTGGCCAACCTGCGCGCCCTGCTTGGCGGCAAAGCCTCGGCACCGGCCAAGAAGCCAACCGAAGAGCCTCGCCCAGACGATTCGTCGACGCCGCAATGACCCGAGTGCACGTCGTCGATCGCGCCGCGTTCTTCGGCGGCGATTGGCCTCAGGGCTTCGTGCCGTTTTCCGGAGATGCGGCCACCGATCTGCTGAACCGAGCGCACGACCTTGGCCGCTTTGAGGAACGCGCGGCAGCCGAAGCGACCCCAACTTGGAAGCAGTGGATCCCCTACTGCGTGCTGCGGTGCGGGTCACCCTCCCGGGAGGACGGCACAGACCCCGGCGACCGCGGTGTTTTCGCCGTGCGCCGCACCAAACAGCAGGGCGAGACGCGGCTGCACGGGGCGTGGTCGATTGGCATCGGGGGCCACGTCGAACCCGAGGACCAGCAAGTAATTGGCGCTCGCGGCGGTGATTTTTTCTCCCGCGCCCTGGGCCGCGAACTCGACGAAGAGTTGGACCTGCGCCGGGTGGCGTTGCCGCCTGCTCAGTTCCTGGGTTTGCTGAACGACGATGGCACCGAGGTTGGCCGCGTTCACGCCGGCTTGGTCTATGTCGTCGATCTCGCCGTTCCGGTGCAGGCGGCTGCGGATCTCGTTGGGATTCGTGAAATCTCGAAGATGGAGGGGGGGTTTACCCACCTTGTCGAGTTTTCAAAACTGTGGCAGAATCGACCGCAGTTCGAATCCTGGTCGCAGATCTTGGTGCGCGCGGGAATCGCCGGTCCTATCGGCGATTGTCGAGACACCAAGGTCGGCAGTCAGGCTGGATGATCCCTACGGCGTGGTCAGCGCCGTCATCCAACCTCGAACTGTTCCCAGCAGCTTCCCACGGCCCCCTGAATCAGACGCCAGCCATCGCCCCAGCAATGCGCTGCGCAGGAGACCCACATATGTCCGAACGCAATTCCACCCGTCTCACCCGCGACGAAGTTTACGACCTCTTGATGAACGCTCGGCAAGCCGAGTGGGTCGAGCTATCCCTTGAAGACGGTCGCGCGCTGTCTGGCGCGATCATCTTCAACGAGTTCAAGGGCACCGGCCGCTTGATCAACGTTGACGAAGAGTTCAGCTACGACTTCAACGTGGACCAGGTCCTCGACGTCAAGCTGTAGAAGAATCCTTCCCCCCAACCGCCGCGCGCCGATCTTGGTCTCCTACCAGGGTCGGCGCGCGGTGCGTACCCAGCACGACTTCCGTACCAGAACGAGTTCTTGGCAGGTACTCGGCACTCGCATCGGGAACGACTCGCCACAAAAAAAGTGGTGTCGCCGGAGGTTGAGTCCCGGCGACACCACGAATCTCTAGAGCATGGAAACCTGCGCGGCTCGAGGAGCAGCCTTTGTCAGTCGTTCAGCCAACCAACCGCGCGCCGCGATGGCGGTAAAGCCACCGCGAATCACCAGGCGACCAGAGTCAGACCGCCCGGCTGCCTAGGCCGAGCGAACCGTGCCGTCGGTCCCTCCCTTGGCGACCACCCAACACGACCGACACGCTACGGAGCCATTTGCGCAGTGCCAAGGACTTTTTGACGACGACCACAAGGGCTCGTCGATGCCTCAGGGGGCGGACACATCCTTCAGAGGTAGCACGATCCGGAACAAGGTGCCTCGACCGAGCTCAGTCTCGACTTCGATCCGGCCCGCGTGGCGTTCAACAATGCCGTGGCTGATCGCGAGCCCGAGGCCAGTGCCCTTGTCTACATCCTTGGTCGTGAAGAACGGATCGAAGACCTTCGCCAGATGCTCCTGCGGGATGCCGGTGCCGTGATCGCGAATTCGCAACGCCAACTCGAGACCAACGACCTCGTTGTCCAGGTTGACGACGGTCTTCGGCATCGACGCATCCTTCGCGTTCAGCAGGATGTTGATCAAGACTTGCAGCAAGTGGTTTGCGGAGCCGAACAGAACCACACCCGGCGGCAACGGCCGCGGCTGCAGGTCGAGTTCGACGTCGGCCGCCCGATACGGCACCCGCACGAGGTCGGCGGCCTCACGCAGCAACTGCACTACATCGACGGGCCGCAGTTCGAACGGAGCCTCGCGCGAAAACTGCAGCAAGCCAGCGGTGATCTGCGCAATGCGGCGCGCGTGCTTTTCGATCACGTCAAGTTCGAGGAGCAACTTGTCCGGCGCGTCCCGATCCTGCACGCGATACCGCAGAATCTGCACCTTGTTGGTGATGACGCCGATCGGGTTGTTGATCTCATGACTCACTCCCGCAGCCAACGTGCCAACCGATGCGAGTTTCTCACTCAGCGCCAAGTGGCGGCCCAAGCGAACCAACTGCTGTTCGTTGCGCAACAGGCGCCCGAGCACCGTCGCCACGAAGTAGATCGAGAACAGCAATGTCGCCGCATACGCGAACACCAGCAACCAAAAGCCCAGCGGTTCGATGCGATGCAGATCGATCAGACCCAAGCCGAGGGGGTGGTGCGGCAACCACCCGAGACGTTCCGCAAATCCGAGCAAGACCAACAGCGCGAAACTCGAAACGGCAACAGCCACCGCGGCAGCGATCGACAGCACGAGTGCCGCGATGAAGGCATGGAACAGATAGAAGAGCGCGAGCGGATTGGTGATGCCGCCCGAGTAGTGCAGCATCGCCGTCAAGATCAGCAGATCGACCGCGATTTGCAGGTAGACGTGGCGACGGATGCGACGGAGGCTCTGCCGCTGCAGTCGCGGGAAACACAGGATGTACAGACCATTCACTGCGATCAGCACGCCGCCAAGCGAATAGAACGGCCACGGGTCCCCGACCACACCGAGGGCGTGGGTCGCGAGCGCGCACAGCCAGATGACACCGGCGGCGACCAGCAAGCGCAGCCGGTTGAACCACGCAATCTGCGAGATCAGCGAGGAGAGTTCTCGCCGCTCGTCCGGGAGCGGCAAGCTGGTTGGCTCGCTCGACGGCATCGGTGTGGTCACGCCCGCAGCGTAGGCGGCTGACGTCAACACCGCCAAGCAGCGATGCCTCAGTCGCGCGGCCGAGCGTCGTATTCCGTTCGTCGGTAGAACCAGCACGCCAACACCAGCGTCACGCCAACCAACCAGGCGAGATCAACGATGGGCGTGCCAATCTTTTCCGGCTGGAAGGTCTCGGCCGGCCACAACAGGTCCGCCAGTCGCGCATCAGGCTCGATGCCGTCGAGCACTAAGCGGCGCAGTGGATCGGTGATGGTGAACTGGCGCAGACCAGCCGACACCGGCAGATTCGCGGTGAGTTGCTGCAGCCCAACAACGAAGAACGCCGCCCACACCAGCGGGCGCCGCACGGCAGCGCTGAAGAACACCGCGGCGGCCGCATAGGCAACGGCTCCAAGTGCCAAGGAGCCCGCAAAGACCCAAGCCACGTGCCCATGCACGCCGTCAGTCCACACCTCGGGATTGGCCGCGAGCCCGACGAACAGAGCCAGCGTGCCGAGGACCGCCACTGACGCCGACAGGATGGAGACCGCCAGCCAATTGCCAAGCAACAACGGCACGCGTCCGACGGGACGCAAGAACAAGTAGAGAGCGGTGCGATCCTCCAAACTGCCATGCACGGCCTGGACCCCGACATACAAAGCGAACCACGGCACCAAGACCGTGCCGTGCAGCCACCAAGCAAGAATGCAGAACAGCGACTGACCGTTCGTGCGTTCGCCAAGGCGCATGCCTAGCAACCACCCAACCGCGACCAGCGCGAAGATGCTGCCGAGCACAATCCACCAAAGTCGTTGTCGGCACAGGCGCAGGGTGGTCTGTCGTGCCGACTCGACCACGGTGCCAAGGAAGCGAAGTCGAGGCCTCGCGGTCATCCGACTAGGTATCCAAACACCGAAGCCAAGTCATCGTCCAGCGGCGCCACGGCTTCGATTGGCTGTGGCCAGGTCGCCGCCAAGCGAGTCAATTGGGCGTAGAAGCTCCCTTCGCCGCCAATCGCCACTTCGAGGCCGTCGGTCTGGACCACGACGCTGTGCACTTCCGGCCAGCCCACCAGCACGGTGGCGAGATTGCGCGCATCGGCGACAACGATGCGCAGGCGATGCGGCTGAGTCGGCATGGACGCTCGCAGTTCGGCAACCTTGCCATCTGCGAGCAACCTGCCCTGATGCACCAACACTACTCGGTCGACAACGGCCGCTAACTCGTGCAGGACATGGCTTGACACCAAAACGCCGACTCCAAGAGATGGCAGGTTGCGAATGATCTCACTGAGCTGACTGCGTGCTACTGGGTCGAGGCCAGTCATCGGCTCGTCGAGCAGAACGAACTGCGGCTCGTGCGCCAAAGCCTGCGCCAGTCTGACCCGCTGTCGCATGCCCTTGCTGTACTCGCGGATCGCCCGGTGCATGTGCGGGCCAAGGCCAAGCTGATCCAGCACCGCTTGGGCACGAGCACGGGCGGCACTCGGCGAGAACCCATGAAACCGCAGCATCCAACTGACGAACGTGGCGCCGGTCAGGTCTTCATACAACGTCTCGAAGTCTGGACAGAAACCAACCAAGGTACGGGCCTGCCTAGTGTGGGCGGCGTGGCCGGCAACCTGCACCTTGCCCTGGCTCGGCTGCAGCAAGCCGACCGCCAGCTTCATCAACGTCGACTTGCCAACCCCGTTCTTGCCGACCAAGCCCACGACTTCGCATCCGACAGAGAAAGTCACATCAGTCAGGGCGGCAACGGGGCCATACCACTTGGTCACGTGCTCGAACGCGAGCATGCCAGTCGCGGGTAGCGATCGGGCCATGCTCATTGAACGGCCTCGACCACTCTCAAATGCCGACGCGCCCGCCAAAGCAACAGGAAGAACCAGGCAGCCAGCGCCGCCACGGCGCCAGGAACCGACACCTGCCGTTGCGACAACCCGCCAATCGCGCGCACCACGACCCCGCCGGCATCCCACACCGACAAGCAGGACCGCAGCCAGCGTTCTTCCAAAGCGATCGCAGCAACCACACCGATGGCCTTGCTACCTACCAGCAGCATGGTCCATAGCACCATTGCTGCATTGGGAGTCGCACACGCGGCCGAGATGAAGACTCCGATGCCAACCCAGACCATGGTGGTGATCGCGAGTCCACCCAGGGAAAGGACTAGCGGGAGCCAAGAGTCGGCAAGCAGAGACCAGTCATCGGCCAAGAACACGGCGGTCACCCACAAGGCGAACGGTGCAGCAACAGTCACCGTGCCGACGACCAGGGTGCAACCAAGCCACTTTGCAAGCAGATAGGCACGCGGGGAGATGCCGCGCGTCCAGTACAATTCCAATGCATTGGTCGTCCGGTCGCGAGCGATCGAACGCGCCACGACCAACGACGACAGCAGAAGGACGAACACCATCCCAGGCATCACTTGCAGTACGTGATCCACGTAGAATTCGGCCTGCGCCGGGTCCAAGGCTGCGAGCTCACCGCGACCACGACTAGGCACCCGGTTACGCAGCGATAGCGGACCGAAGTTGACGACGCCAAAGAGGATCAACAGCATCGCCAGCCGGACGAGTGCTGGTAGCAAACAGACGAAGAACAAAGCCACACCCCACTTCGTTCGAAACAACGAAGTGGCCTCCTGCCACGCCAAGGGCCAAGCGCGGCGCCACCTGGGAACCGGCTCAAACGGCGATGAACGATAATCGAGCCGCTGGGTCATGAAGCGGGCCCTGTCCTGGCTTCGCTGGCCTGGCCCACCACTTGTAAGAACACGGCCTCGAGGGACCGACGCTGCTGCACCAAACTGCGTACGACAGAACCTGCACGCAGCGCGGCGGCGAAGATCGCTCGCACGTCCACTTTGTCTGCAAGCCACACCGTGTAGCGCCCATTGCCGAGGTTCTCGACGCGCCCCACTTCCATCAAGCCCTGCGTGATCGCGTCATTCGCTGGATCAACGAGAACCCCATACTGATGGGCAACACCTCCCGTCAGTTCACGCAGCGTGCCGTGAGCCACAACCCGCCCCTGTTCCATCACGACAGCAGAGTCACAGACCGCTTCCACGTCCTGCAGAATGTGAGTGGAAAACACGACCGACTTGCCGAGGTCCTTACTGAGCTGACGGACCAAGGCCAGCATGTCGGAGCGACCATCGGGATCGAGCCCGTTGGTCGGCTCGTCAAGCAACAGCAATTGTGGGTCATGCACCAAGGCGGCAGCGAGCTTGGCCTTCTGACGCATGCCGGCGCTGTAGCTAGCCACCGAACGATAGCGCTGTTCCTCCAGACCAACCAAGTAGAGCACTTCATGTGCCCTTCGATAGGCGTCCTTCCGAGGCATGGCACTCAACATGCCGAGCATCGCGACCATCTCGAATCCAGAACACTGGGGCAAATAGGCTTCCCGTTCCGGCATGTAGCCAATGTGCGCCCGAACGGTTTCCGGCGACGCGTCTGGGGGCAGATCCACAAACGAAATCGATCCATGCGCGGGAATCAGGAGTCCCAACAGCGCCTTCAAGACAGAACTCTTGCCAGCCCCATTCCTCCCTAAGAGTCCCACGGCTCCGCGCGCAAAGCTGACGGATACGTCATCGACCACCGTGCGCGTGCCGTACCGCACACTCAGATTCTTGATCGAAACACTCATTCCACTCGATCACTTGCACTTGGTGACAGGGATTGCGGCCCCGAGCGTAACGCCGCGTGCCATCGCTGTAGAACCGCCTCACTCCGACTGGCAATGCACAACCGCACGCCCACCCGTTTGTCCATGAACGACGTGTCCTTGGTTTTGGTGACCGTGCAGTAATGCGACTGCAACCACTTAACGAACGGGGTGGCCTCGCGTCGTTCTGGATCGGCATGCACGACCACACCGTCCGTAGCCAAGCAGGCCTTGAGATGCCGCTCCAGCGCGAGGTGATGAACCGGGCGGTAGCTCACATCTGCGAGAACCACAATGTCGAAGGCGCCGGGCACCGTGTCCGCGCCCCAATCCAGCTGGCAGACCGTCACATCGTGTGCCGCAGCTACCTTGGTCGCGTTCCATTTTGCGAACGCAAGAGCGTCGACTTCCCGGTCGGCCAACGTCACGACGGCTCCAACACTTGCGGCCGCCACCCCAGGCACACCTAGGCCACAGCCGAGATCCAAAACGCGACTGCCGCTTAGATTCCCCACGCGCCATAGCAGCCTCGCAACCGCAACCGAGGCGGGCCAAATCTGAACCCAGTAGGGTGGTTCGGCGCCGCGCAGCGTTGCATCCGCCCACTCACCCCGACGCACCCAATCGCGTGCATCCGGCACCACCAAGGAGAGCGAGGACCGTCCCAGCGGCAGGCGCAGCCTACGAAGCGCATACCGACGAAGAATAGGGTCACACTCGGCGTCGGGGACCGTGGCTGTTGAACGAGAGGACACTGACCGGCGAAGCGTTGCGCAATCACCTTGCTCTCGCAAGGGTGATCTCGCATCCCCCGCCCCCCGACGCAGCGATCGCCAACCGATGGCGCCCGACGAACACTGCCAACGCGCAGCAACCTAGATGTACATAAAAACGCGACCCTTCCCGTCTAAGGGGGAGGGTCGCGTAAGATTGACCCGGCACTAACCTACTTTCGCGCTACGCACTATCATCGGCCCTGGCTGCTTGACTGCCGTGTTCGGAAAGGGAACGGGTATTTCCAGCCAGGTAT
>CANEYR010000045.1 GCA_947444055.1 Planctomycetota bacterium | reverse complement strand
CTGCAGATCGAGCACGAGTGCTGGCGCGTTGTTGGGCAACGTCGGGGTTTCACCCGCAGGCAACACGCCGCGAATCGTGCCGTCGTGAAACCACAGGGTGCCGCCGAGCACGATGCCGCCGCTGACCGTGTGCAGCACCGCGTTCTGCAGCACCACGGGGATCGGCTGTGGGCTGCTCTTCGGCACCAAGTCTTGGGCGAAGGTCGGGGCTGCAAGTGCGAGCGAGAGAACAAGGAGTAGCGGGTGCATCAGCGGCCTCCTTCCCATGTGCGGCAGCAATAGTCGTCCATCAGGTCCTCGGCTCGCCAATAGGCGTCCTTGGGGTCGCCCTCGCGCGCCGTCTTGCCCTTGCCGGCAGCGAGCGCCTTCTGCACGAGACGTTGGCGTTCCGTGGCGATGGTGGCGCGCGCGGCCGCGTCTTGCGCCAGGGAGAACAGGCGCCGTCCATCGACCCAGGTCGCTTCGCAACGAGCGGCGTAGCTGAGTGGATCGGCAGACCACAACGCGAGGTCCGCGTCTTTGCCAGCAGTGAGCGAGCCCGTGCGATCGAAGATGCCGAGCTGCATCGCTGGATTGCGCGTGACGAAGCACAGCGCTTCGTGCGGTGCGACGCCGCCGTACTTCACCGCCTTGCCGGCCTCGGTGTTGAGTCGACGCGCATGTTCACTGCTGTCGCTGTTGAACGACACCACGACGCCCGCCTCGTGCATGATCGCGCCGTTGTCGGGGATCGCGTCGTAGACCTCAAACTTGAACGCCCACCAATCACTGAAGGAGGATGCGCCGATGGCGTTCTGCGCAATCGCGTCGGCGACCTTGTAGCCCTCTAACACGTGCTGGAACGTGCCGACCTTGATGCCGTGGTCCTTGGCGAGGCTGCACAGCATGAAGATCTCGTCCTGGCGATAGCTGTGGCAGTGGATGTGCCGCGTGCCTGCGAGGATCTCGCCGATGGCGGCGAGTTCGAGGTCGACGCGCGGTGGCAACACCTTGGCTCGCGCTGCGGGCGCCAACGCGGCATACGCGTCGTGCTCTAGGCGATAGCTCGTCGCCACCGTGAAGCGATCGCGCAGCAGCGCTTCGACGCCCATGCGCGTATTGGGGTAGCGCGGGTTCGGCGCGGTGCCGTTGACTCGGCGCGGGTTCTCACCGAGCGCCCACTTCATGCCCGCCGGGGCGCCCTGTAGACGCATGTCGTCGGGGTGCAAGGCGCCGTAGCGGTTCTTCGTTGTGCTGCTCTGGCCGCCGATCGCGTTGGCCGAGCCATGCAGTTGGTTGACGAGCGTGACGCCGCCCGCGAGTTGGCGGTACCAGTTGACGTCGTCTGGATCGATGACGTCTTCGATGCGAACCTCCGCCGTCACGGCTTGGCCACCTTCGTTGACGCCGCGCGAGATGCCGGTGTGCGAATGGCAATCGATGATGCCGGGGGTCACGTGCTTGCCCTTGGCGTCGATCACTTCGCTGCCATCTCGTGGCGTCGGCATGTCGTTGCGTGGACCGGCGAACACAACCTTGCCATCGCGCACGAGCACGGCGCCGTCGCGCAGCACGCCGCGGCCATCGCACGTCCACAGCGAGGCGCCCGTGATCGCGAATTCGCTCGCTGTCGGTGGCACCACGAAGCCGTAGCCGCCAAGTGGGGTCGGCAACGGCTCGAGCGACGGCGGTGCGGGCGGTTCCTTCTGGTCGGGTTTCTTATCGTCGGTTGTCTTGTCGTCGGGCGGCTTGGCCTCGCCGCGCTGCGCACGGACAGCGAACGCGCGGCCGTCGGGCGCCGTGCAGGTGCCGGCGAGTTGATCGCCTTCGCGGTGCAGTCGCAGCCAGAAGGCGCCGTCTTGGCCGAGCTCTTTGGCCGTCAGTCTGCAGGTCATCGTCGCGGGTTCGCGTTGCACGGCGGCGACCTTCACTTCGAGTTCGCCGAGCTTGCAGGTCACCTTGTCGCCGGCCACAGCCAGTATGGGTGGATGCGCGGGCGCGGTGCTGGGCCAGCCTTCGGTCCAAGTCCACGCGCCATCGAGTCCCTGGTCTTTCGCTATCGCGATGACATGGCGAACGCCGCCGACCCAGACATCGCGCACTTCACTCTTCTCGGCGAAGAGGTCGCCACTGACGACCGTCAGGTTGGCCAGCTTGCCGACGGCGAGGGTGCCGGTGTGGGCTTCGATGCCGAGCAACTGCGCAGGCACGGTCGTGAGCGCGGCGAGGGCTTGGTCGGCGGTGACGCCGCAGGCGATCGCTTCGCGAGCCTTCGCCGTGAAGTCCTTGCGGTCGCGCAGCCGCGCCGTCGTCCAGGCCACCGTGACGCCGGCATCGAGCAGGCGCTTGCTGTTGGTCGGCGCTTGTTCCCACGATTGCAGTTGGCGCAGCGAGACCCGCTGCGCAGCGCTTTCGGTCGCGACATCGGGCGCGTCCGGGAAGTGCAACGGCACCACGATCGGCGCCTTGCTCGCCGCCAGTGCATGCAGCCGACGAAACTCCATGCCGCTGCCGATGACGACGGGCTTGCGGCCAAACTCGGCGGCCACCTTCAAGAGGCGCAGAGCTTGCAGTTCGTCTTGCGTGTCGAACCACAGCGGCAGGTTCTGTTGGTCGGCAATGGCCTGCAGCGCGCTGGTCGGCTGCGGGGCCTTGGCCGCCAGCGCGGCATCGGCGGCAAGACTGCGTTGGCAGCGTTCATACCATTGTCCGTCCAGCAGCGACTGGCGCAGCAGCGCGATCGCACCCATCTCACTGTCGGGATAGCCGTCGCGGCTGGTCTGCAAACTCGCGACCGCATAGGCCGCTTGGCGCACGATGCGGGCTTTGGCGGTCAGCGTCGGCTCGTCGAGCAGGATCACGGCGCTGCTGCCCTTCAAGATGCCACCAGAGGGAGCGACGGCAACGGTGGTGAAGCCGAGCTTGCGCAGCGCTTCACGATCGGCGCTTGGCACCAAGGCCCCATCGAGGGCCGATCGCTGCGCTTGCACCATCGCGTTCCAGTGTTGGTTGGTCGTCGTCGCATCGAGCGCGGGAACGTCGCTGGCGAAGAACGGCTCGATCAAGCCGGGGTAGATGGTGAGACCCGCGCAGTCGATGACGGTGGCGCCCACTGGTGCAGCCGCTTCACCGAGGGCGGTGATGCGGCCATCGCGCACGACGAGGGTGGCGCGTTCGATCACGGTGCCCGGGGCCGTGACGATGCGCGCGTTCTCCAGAGCGAACCACGTGGCATCAGCCGGGCGCGGGCCGTTGTGGGGTGGCCCCTGTGCTATGAGCGATGTGGCGAGGAAAGCGAACGCGATGGCGGCGCGGCAACTCATGCTCGCAGCATAGTGACGCGGTCGCGTGCAGCCGCCTAGAAGCGGTGCGTGACCATGAAGTAGTAGCCGCGTTGGATTTCTTCGGAGTAGTAGTACTCCGGGTGATGCGGGTCGGTCAGGTTCTGCCCGACGATTTCGAGGGACGTGTTCTCGGTGGCGTGCCAACCCATGCGCAGGTCAAGTCGCCACCACGTTGGGATACCGGCCCGTCGTTGCGTGTAGAGCAAGAGCGCATCGACTTCGAGGCCCGGGACCGGCTCGTAACCGGCGGTCATGCCGCCGCGCAGGCGCGGCACTTGCCCTTCGATCGTGTCCTGGTCGGAAAACACCGCCGGGTCGAAGTGGCGCGAGTTGGCTTCGGTCGTCGCCAAGAAGGTCGTCACGCGCACGCTCCGCAGCGGGTTCCAGGCGGCAGTGAGTTCGCCACCGAACGCGTTGGTCTTGCCGCCGGCGAGGTAGAGCGTCGCCCCGCTGACCGGTTCCGTGTCGAAACCATTCAACTGGTCGTCGACCAAGTACACGAAGCTGTCGAGTTGCAGCAGCAACTGCTCACCAAAGCGTCGGCGCAGGCCGAGTTCATAGGCGAGCAGCTTGCTCGACTTGCGGCGAACGAGCAGGCCGGAGTCGTTGATCTTGCGGTCGGGTTCGCTGTTGGCACTGAGTGCCGTCCAGACGGTGAACTCGGGCGAGGGCGTCCAGGCGAGGCGAAGGTCAGGTTGCGTGTCGACGCCGCTGCCGCGCAGGCCGTCTTGGTAACCGAGGTTGCCACCGATCGTCAGCCGCACCGAGTCACACAGGTCCCAATCCCACGAGGCGAACAGGTCGCCGCGCGTTTCGTTGTATTCGCTGCCGGTGCCGGCAAAGACCAAGAAGTTCTCGACGGTCAGACTGCGCAGTGCGACACCCGCGGTCAGGGTGTGACCGGGGGCTGCCTGCCACGAATGCTGCAAGGTGCCGTCGAATAGCTCCTCGCGGAAGCGCAGGAACCAGTCGGGAACGTCGTCCTGGTAATCGCGGATGTCCTGGTCATAGGCATCGGCCGCGACCCGCAGCTCGGTCCACGAGTTCTCGCCATGATCGACGTGCAGACGCGACTTGAGGTGTCCGCCCTTGATCATGTTGAGCGACGAGAACCCAGGCGCGATCTCGTACGAATCACCCAGGAAGCTGTCGTGGTAGAGCCCATCGACCGTGAGGGTGGCATTGGCGCCGACCTTGGTGTCGACGCGCACGCCGATGCAGTTGTTGTCCCAGCGATCGCCTGCCGTCGTCGGATAGCCACCGTCGCGCTGCGCCAACTTGCCGAACAGATAGAAGTCCGTGCTTTCACTCGCCGCCGCGCCAAACCGGAACGATCCAGCGAGGTGCTCTTCAGTCCCAAAGACGCCCGTGGCGCGCAGTCCCTTCGCGTCGGCGGCCTTCTTGGTGACGATGTTGATGACGCCTTGGCTGGCCTTGTCGCCCCAGCGTGCACCGCCCGGGCCACGCACGACTTCGATACGGGCGATGGTCTCGATCGGTAGATCGATGGCTTGGAAGTACTCGCGGCGCAGCAAGGTCGTGTAGAGGCGCTGACCGTCGATCAGCACCAGCATGCCCGCGAACTCGTACTCACCGAGGCGACTGCTGAAGCCGTAGGCGCCTGGCACGTCTTGCGCAATCACGAGACCAGGAACGAGGCGCAGCAGTTCGGCCACCGATCGCATTCCCGAGCGGCGGATCTCCGGTTCATTCAGCACGAACACCGACGCTGCGGTCGCGGCCAAGGACTCGCTTTGGCGAGCGCCGACTTCCACGGGCACGTCCATCAACTGTTCGAGCGAGAGCTCGCTCAGGTTGAAGTCGGCGCCCGCGGCGCGCGTCTGCGGGTCTTGCGCGGTCGCTTCGGCCTGCGCGGCAACCTGCGCGGCAACCTGGACGGCCAGGGCCAACGTCGATCCAAGCAAGGACAGATGGTTCATGGCGGACTCACCTTTGGCTCAATGCGCCCAATCGATAGTTCTTTGTTGGCCGCGAACTGCGCGAGCATGGCGCGCAGCCGCGGGATCGAGACGGGCTTCGGCAGCACCTCGTCCATGCCCGCGTGCAGGCAAGAACGACGATCTTCTGGGGTCGTGTTGGCGGTCAACGCGACGATCGGAATGCGGGCGCCGGTATTGCTCTCCTCGCGCCGGATCTGGGCGGCTGCTTCGAGGCCGCTCATCTCCGGCATCTGCATGTCCATCAACACGAGGTCGTAACTTTCGCGCGCCCACAGCTCGCAGCAGACGCGGCCGTTCTCGGCGATCGTGACGGCGTGGCCATCGCGCGCGAGGATGCGTTCGATCAGCTTCTGGTTTACGGCGTTGTCCTCGGCAACCAGGATGCGCAGTTACGTCACAGTGTTGGCGGCATCGGTCGGGGCTGCGACGCGCGTTTCCGGCGCGGTAACCCCGCGCAAGAGGTTGGCCAAGCGCACGGTCAGTTCGCGCCCGGAGACCGGTTTCGTCACGTAGCCGGCGAACTGGTTCACGCGGCAACGTGTGGATGCCGTCGGCAGGTCTTGGAATGAAGTGACGACGAACAGCGACCGCACGCCGCGCGGGCCAATGCCGACGGCGTTGCACACGGCGCCATCACGATCCGGGTCGCGTTCGTCCAGCAAGACGAAGTCGTGTTCGCCAAGTGCGGTTCCCGTAGGAATCTGCGCGTGGTCGGCGAGGACGACGACTTCGATGCGGAGGCGTCGGGCAATTGCGGCGAGCGAGCAACGCAAGGATGCGGACTGACTGACCAGCAGGATGCGCGTGTCGTTGGGAAGAGTTGGTGGTGCCGGCAGTGGGCTGGCGCACGGCGCCAATGGCAAGGTCACGAAGAACGTCGTACCGACGCCAACCTTGCTTTCGACGCGGATGCTGCCGCCCATCAGCCGCACGAGTCGATCGGTGATCGACAGGCCAAGCCCAGTGCCCGCGAATCGTCGCGTGATGGTGCTGTCCGCTTGCGTGAACGGAGTGAAGATCGCTTGCAGACGATCCTGCGGAATGCCGACTCCAGAGTCATGCACCGCGAGTTCGAGCTGATGCTCAGCCCCCAGCTCGCCGCGGCGCTGCAGTTCGACCCGAACGAACCCGGTGGCGGTGAACTTGATCGCGTTGCCCACCAAGTTGGTGAGGATCTGGCGAAGCCTGACATCGTCGACGAGGTAGGCCGGTGCTAGGTCGGCGCCCAGTTCCAGCGAGAGATCGAGTTCCTTGCTCTGAATGCGCGAGGTCAGCGGCCGCAGCGCATCGAGCACCAGGGATTCGATCTCAGTCGGCACCGCCGACAATTCGAGCTTCTCGGACTCGATCTTCGAGAGGTCGAGGATGTCGCACAGAATGCCGAGCAGGTTGGAGCCAGCACTGCGAATGACGCCGAGATACTCGCGCAATTCACGGGCATCCTCGGTCTCCATCGCCAGCTCGGTCATGCCGAGGATTGCATTCAGAGGCGTGCGGATCTCGTGGCTCATGTTGGCCACGAACGTCGACTTCGCGCGCGTCGCCGACTCCGCTGCTTCGAGCGCCTTGCTGAGTTCCCCCGTGCGTTCACGAACCTGATGCTCCAAGCGCTCGGCGTTGCCAGCCAAGTTGCGGTCGCGCTCTTGAATCGTCTGCAGCATCGCGTTGAAGGCGCGCACCAGGGCGCCGACTTCGTCGTCCGCTGTGGCGGTGGCGCGCAGTGAGTAGTCCTCGGTCTGACGCACACGATGGGTCGTCTCCACCAGGGCCCCGACGGGGCGCAACAGCCGCGTGAGCAGCCAATGCGCCGCGAGGCCGAGCACGAGCAGGGCCAGCATCGCGGTGACGACCAGTCCAACCAGATAGTCCTGCAGGCGGGCGCGATCGGGTGCACCAGAGGCGCGCACCAGGACCTCGCCGAGGCGTTGTTCGCCGGCGGTGTCTTTGTAGGGGAGGTCGGCCCGAGCCAAGTGGTCGGTCGTGGTGCCGATGTCGGCGACCACATTGGCGGGCAACAACGAGGCTTCGCCAGCGATCGCGAAGCGCACCCCGCTGTGCAGGTAGACAGCGGTGGCTTGCAGATCGACCGTCGTGGTCACCGATGCGAGAAACCGCACGACGTCTTGCACGTCGTCGAACTCGACGCCGCTGCGCGCGTTGACCGCGATCATGCGCGCCAAGGTCTCTAGTTGGGCGTGGGAGTTCTTGGCGAGATTGGCGCGTTCGCGCCGGTACGAGTCGGCCCCGGTGACCGCCAACGCCACGACGGTCAACAGCGAACAGAGGGCTGTCAGGCGGGAGCGCAGCGACTTGCGGGGCGCGTGCATCAGTTCGGCCCCTTGCGCGACAACTTCATCAGCTGTGCGTTGGCCTGAATGCCCTGCTTCTTCAGGGCCTCCGCGTTGACTTCGAAGCGCACGCCGTTGTCCTTGACGAACAACTGCACGCCACCGCCAAGAGTTGCGAAGCCACTGCGTTCACAAACGAGTGGCACCGGCTTGGTGGCGTGGCTCTCGATGATCTTCTTGACGGTGTCGGCGTCGACCGAGGCCGCGATGTAGACCAGATCGTAAGTGGCTGCCTGCGCCCCTTTGGCCGCGGCCTGGGCGTCGATCGCGATCACCTTGACCAGGGCATCCACGACCTTCTTGCCAGGCAGGTGCTTCTGCGCCACCGTCGCGACGTGGTCCGCACCGACCACCGCGATGCAGTACTCCTTCTTGTCGCTGCTCTTGGCGAGTGTCAGGTACTCCGGGATCTTGACCACGAACATCGCGCGCAACATCGCCGCCCGCGTCTCGGCATCGCCTTCCGGTGTTGGTTGCGTGCTGCCCGATTGCGCGCTGGCTGTCGCCAGTAGCAATGCCGAGGCGAGCCAACACCAGTGGTCGCGCAAGCGCACAAGAAACGGGGGGGCCTGGGGCATCGACAGGCAGCTTCATCGACGCGCTTCGGCCGCGTTCTTGATGAGGGAACGACCTGCCTCCGTTTCCAGGAAGGCCCCGCATGGCGAGTGTGGCGAAAACCGACAGCGCCGAACTTGCGGTGCGCGCCGTTCAGCTGAGGCGTTCGTTGGCCAACTCGGCGACGAGCGCGGCGGCGAGGTAGTCGTACTGTGCCGCACTGTTGTAGATCTGCGGGGAGATTCGCAGGATGCGGGCCGCTGGCTTGGCCCAGCGCATCACCGGCACTTCGATGTGGTGGGTATCGAACAGGCGAACCTGCAGCGGATCGAGCCCATGCGGTCCCATCAGTGGCGCCTCGCTCGGCGGCAGCACCACGGACGCCAAGGCGCCGATCATCGTGGCGGGTGCGGCGACGCTGGAGCCCGCCGCGTGGCAAAGCTGGTCGCGGCCGCGCAGGGCCATGGCGTGGTTGTGTGCCTGCAACGCGGCGATGCCGCCTGGCAGCAGGCTGCCGAGAAAGCGCAACGCCTCGGGGATGCACAAGAACGGCGTCAGATCGGCCGTCCCCGTAAAGTCGAACTCGAGACGGAACCGCGAACGATCCAGGCGCGGCGAGTTGGCGCCGTGGCTGATGACGAGCGGCCGGATCCCGGCTTGCCGGTCGCGCCGCACATGCAGCAAAGCCGAGCCCTTGGGTGTGCACAGCCACTTGTGGCAATTGCCGGTGTAGTAGGCCGCACCCAGTGCGTCGAGATCGAGCGGCAGCATGCCAGGTGCGTGGGCGCCATCGACCAGCGTGTCGATGCCGCGTTCCCGCAGCGCATGCACAATCGCGGTGGCGGGCATCACCAAGCCCGTTGCACTCGTGACGTGGTCGAGCAACATCAGCTTGGTGCGGGCGGTGACGTTTGCCAAGACGGCGTCGAGCACTTGCTGCGGCGACTGCATTGGAAACGGGATCGCGGCGACGCGGACGGTCGCCCCGGCCTTGGCGGCGACGAAGTCGAGCCCGTTGCGGCAGGCGTTGTACTCGTGATCGGTGGTCAACAGTTCGTCGCCTGGCGCGAAGGCCAGTGAACGCAGTACGGTGTTGACGCCAGTCGTGGCGTTCTGAACGAAGGCGAGATCATCGGCATCGCAGCCAACGAAGCGCGCGAGGGTGGCGCGGGCTTGGTCGAGTCGCGCCTCGGCTTCGCGATGCACGAACAGCACCGGCTCGCGTTCCATGCGGGTGCGCAGCTCGTGCTGGGCCGCCATCACGACCCGCGGGCAGGCGCCGAAGCTGCCGTGGTTCAAGAAGACGATGTTCGGATCGAGCTCCCAGTGACGGGCGAACTCGGACGGCGATGGCAGAGGTGTGGTCGGCATGGCGCAGCGATGGCACGGGCGATCGGCACGATACTTGGCGAGGGCGTGACGTTCGCGCGATCGCTGTGGTCGTGCGCAGGTAGAATGCTCCGCTTCCTCCTGAGCACCCACTTGGCATGAACAGTCGCTACCTGGCCCCGATCGTCCTCGTCTTGGCCGCCGCCGGCGGTGGCTACTACTTGCTGCAAAAGCCGCTGACGGAGCCGCCGACGCCGACGGCGCCAGTTGCCGCGCCTGCGGCTGCATCCTCGGCGCCATCGCCAGCCTTGCCGGTCACGGGTTCGTTGCCGTTGCCGGTTCCAGAGCTGACCGCAGCCAAGGCTGAGGGCTACATCGCCTATCCGGATGGCACGTTCTATCCACCGCTGAACGGCGTGAAGGTGGCGCCGAAGATCGTCTTCCATCCGCGCCTGTCGCCGTTCACCAAGGTCGTCGGGCAGTGGCGCGACGCGCGCGGGCGCGTCTGGTACGTGCACGAGAACGGTGTGCGCAGCACGACGTTCATCAATGGCGCCGGCGTTGCCAGCTACGAAGTCGAGAAGGACACGACGCCGCAGCTGCAGATACCCGAAGAGATTCCCGGCGGCACGGGTAAGTAGCGCCGCGGCGCGAAGCGCACCGCAAACAAAACGGCGGTGGCACCCAAGAGTGGATGCCACCGCCGTGGTTGCGCCTCATGCCGTCAGGCATTCAGCACAGCACGATCACAGCGTCTGCAGGCGGCAGGGGCTGGCGTGCAGGTTGCCGAGCACGTCGAACGCGGCCGCTTGCTGGATGACCGGTTGGCCAATGAGTGCCGCGCGCGAGGCCGCGGGGATCGGCGTGACGAGGAACGCTTCATCGGCGGCCGTGATGCCGATGCCGATGATGGCGAACGACGCCAAGTTGACGCAGAGCGAACCGCTGCCGGTGAAGCCGAGGACTGCCACTGGGATCTCCGGGCCGAACGTCGGCGAGAGGTCCATCAAGAACACCGCCAGACCCGTCGCGCCGAGTCCGAACTTGTAGTACTCCATCGTCAGGTCGTCGACACGGCCGACGTTGCCACCGTTGATGTCCAGGTTCGTGCCCGACATCATCGACGCGGTGCCAGGAGCGGGGCCCCAACCGGCTGGCGGCGGGTTGTTGCTGGCGACAAACGACGTCTGGTTGGTGATCGACAGGCCGATGCCGCCTGCCCCGTTGTGCAGCACGTCGAGGAACATGTGGCGGCGGCCGCTGTAGATCGCGGCTGCGGCGCCGGTGCGCGACAGGCCGTGGCTGTTGCCCGGATTGCCAGCGCCTGGCGGGCTTCCGCCCTGGGCCAGGCCGGGCGTGTCATAGACGAGGAACTGGGCAGTCGGCGCGTAGCCGAGCACGATGTTCAGCGACAAGCCATCGGTGGCTGCCCAGCCGGCGTTGGCTGGCAGTTCCCACGAGACGAACACGTCACCACCACCCACGATTGGCACCGAGTCACCGACACCGACAACGTCTGGTGGCGTCGTCTTGACGACCGCGACGATGCCCGTTCCCGTTGGGCCCGTGACACCCGTGGCGTAGACGACGCCCGCGGTGAGGTTCGGGTAGCCAGGATTCGCGGCGTCCTCTGGATACAGCTTGATGTTGAAGGTCTCTGGCGTGGCGCCGTTCTGGTCCTGCGCGACGTAGTAGAGCGCACCGATCGTGCGCGTGCCGGGGGTGTTGGTGCCCCAGCCGGCGAACTCGCTACCGTCGATGCGGGTCATGACTTCACCGGCGTTGACGCCGATGGCGCCACGCGACGTCGCACCGATGGCGGTGTTGTAGCTGAAGCCGATGAAGTCCTGCGCGAGGCAGGGGAGGGCAAGCGCGGCGAGCGTCGCCGACAAAGTGATCTTGTGCATGGATGTGGGTCAGGTGAGAAAGGTCGCGTCGCGCTCGGATTCGACCGGGCCAAACGACGTGGCGCGGCACCCTACCCGGGAATCATCCATGGTGTAAGCCCATGCTGTGACTGGAGATTCCGCTGCACCGATTCTGGGCCGATTCGGCGCCCGTCAATCAACCGGCACGGCCATGCGCACCACCGGCGCGGCCAGTTTCTGCGGCGAAGGCTCGCCTTCCTGAAGATGAAAGAACGGCTGCGCCGTGATCGGCCCGGTCGCCTTCAACTTCATCGTGCGCAGAGCGTCCTGCAACAGCTGCGGTCCAGCCGCCAGCTTCGCCGTGAGATCGCCCGCGGCGGGATACACAACGAGCCAGCGCCCCGCGGCGACGTTGCGCACCTGCCACGTGGCGGGCTGCAGAAACACCTCGCCGTCGGGCCGTTGGCGGAACGGCGCCGCGAGCCAGTTTTGGCCGTTCTCTTGCCACAACACCGGGAACCCGGCGAGCACCTGGTCCTGGCGTTCGAGTTCGGCGTGCAGCGGCCGGAAGGCGCGCACACGGGCTGGCCAGTCGCCTGGATCGAGCACCATCGCCCATTGCATGGCCTTGCTGTCGATCAGGATCGGCGTCGGCGAACGCGGCTCGCCACCTGACCCCGGGCTAGCGATGCGCTGGGTTGGCACGGCGGGTGTTGCGGTGGATTTCGGCGGTACAAAGAAATCGTCGTCCCACGCCAGCCCACCTTGCTCGAGCAGCACGTTGCAGCGCCCGAGACCATCGAGCGTCAGTTCGCGCGCGATCCAGGTCGACTTCGTGTGCAAGTAGTCGACGACCGTCACGGTGGCCGTCGGCGAACGGAATGTGCTGGGCAGCAGCGAGCCGGGGCGCAGTTCCATCGTGGTCGGCGGGCCGCCGGCAACGGTCAGCTCGAACGTCGAGGCGGCGATTCGTTTGCAGGCCGTCGCCCGGTGCAGTGGCCCGAACGCGGCGGCATCGAGCAGGGCGCGCAGCTGCTGCAATCGCTCGACTGCCGCGGCCGGGACCGGTGCGCTGACGTCGGGAATGCAAACCGCCTTATCGCCAAGCAGCAGATAACTGCCGGCGGATGACTGCAGGCGCAACTTGTCGGGCAGCTCGGCGAACAGTTGCACTTCGGCGCCGTCGGGCAAACGCACGCGCGCGGTCAATCGCTGCATCTGCCCACGCAAGGGGCGGTGGCATTCGTCGAGCACGGCGGCAACGATCGCGTCGTCGGCTAGCGCACTTGTGTCGACGGCGCGCGGCGTCGGCGACTGGGACTTCGGCGGGGACTGCGACGGCGACTGCGGCGTACGCGATGAATTGTCACCGCAAGCGGTGAGACAGACGGTCGCCGCAGCTAGTGCCCGCCACGCTGAAACACCTTGCGCCACGCCGTGACGTCGTAGCCGTCATAGGCGCCGCCGGCAAGCTCCGCCAACGCCTTGCGGGCGTGCAAGCGAACGTTCTGCACGGTCTCTTCCGGGCCGAGCACCGCGAGCAGATCCTCCCACTGGTCGCCCGCCTTCATGCGGCCAAGGGCCAGTGCGGCAGCCATGCGCACCCGCGCGGTCGGGTGCTTGAGAAAGGTCGCGACCAGCGGCCCATCGGCGATGTTGCGCGCAATGCCGAGGCCGCGCACGCAGGAGACCAGCACGACAGCCGGCAGCCGATCCTTGTCATCGGTCAGCAAGCGCCGCCAGATCGCCGCGATGGCCTCGCCGTTGGTGCTGACGGTTTGCACGCGATAGAGCGCCCAAGCCGCTTGCCCGCGGCCGTCTTCCGGATGCGTCGGGTTGCTGATGATCGCCGCCAGCACGCCGGGTGGCGTGGCGGGTGCGCGCAACATCGCGAGCCCGAGCACGGCGCGATCGGCGACGAACGGATCGGACAGCTGCGCTCCTTGCAGGATCGTCGGCATCACTTCGTGCCTATCGGAGAACCCGAGTGCGGCCAGCGCGATGCCTTGCCAGTTGGGGTTGCTGCCATCGGTGGCGACGGCTTGCAGCCGGTTGAACGTTTCCCCTGGCGGCGGTGCAGCTTGCCCAGCGCGCACATACATGGGCCGGGTGTCCGTCACCGTCTCATGGATCATCTTGTAGAGCCGTTCGGCCGTTTCGTCGGCGCGGTACTCGCCTTGGTTCGAGAGCGCTTGCACATAGCTGTCGATCGACTGATCCAATCGCACCAGCACTGCCCGGAAGTCGCGCCGCTTGGCGTCTTCCGCGGCCATCTTGCGATCGTGGTCGACTTCTTCGACCGCTGGCTCGCGGTTGGGTTCGGTGGACGCGCAGGCGGCGAACAACAGCGGCAGCAACAGGAACGAGCGCATTGGGACGACCTTGGAAGGGGGAACGGCGTCAATCCTTCCCGCTTTGGTCTTCGCTCGCCACAATCCTTCCATGGCGGCAGGCGACTTGGCGGCGATCGGCGAGTGCGAACAGTTCGTGCTGGTGCGGGATCGGGACGCGGCGGCGACGGTGTTGGTGGCGGTGCACGACACCCGGCTGGGCCCGGCGCACGGCGGCATTCCCGTTGTTCCCGACTTTGTTGCCAATGCCGGCGCCCTGATGGTGGGCGCGACTTGGCACCTGACTGGGCAACGGCTGTCGGCGAGCAGCTTGGGGGCAATTGCTGCCACCGCGGGCGAATTGCTCGATCGCGCCGTTGCGGCAAACGCACCGCCATCGCTGTTGGCGATCGCCCTGGCGCGCGAGCGAGTGAAAAACCGCAAGGTTGAGTGCCCGGGCCCTCGTTCGTAGGGTGTGCGGATGGAAGTCCTCGGCACGGCCGATGTGCCGCTGTTCTCGGTCGCGTATCGCAGTGCTGCGCATGGTCGCGGCACGGTCGACGTCAATCTTGATGTGCAACGTGTCTACGTCAGCGGCCTGCCCGCGTCGTTGACCGGCATGTTGGTGACGTCGGACTTGCAGGGTTGGTCGTCCTCGGCGAAGGGGCCGGTGCTGCTGGGCATGGCGTTGGCCGCGGCGTTGGGCAAGCACTGCCAAGCCAACGGCATCGCGTCCGAGCGAGTCGGTGTGCTGCTGGCGGGGGACTTGTTCGCGATCGACGACGTTTCGCAGCGCGGTGGCGTCGGTGATGTGCGCGAAGTGTGGCGCGCGTTCGCGGCGCATGCATCGTTCGTCGCTGGCGTGGCCGGCAACCACGATGCTTTCGGCCGAACCCCCGCCGACGTTGTCGAGTTCTCTGCGGATCCGGCGACCACGTTGCTCGATGTCGGCACGCTGGGCCTCGAGACGCACGTGGAACGGCACGGTCTGCGCATCGCGGGTGTCTCTGGCATCGTCGGCAATGCGAACCGGCCGTGGCGCAAGGAGCCCGATGCGTTCGTCGACGCGGTGGCTAGTGCGATGGCGACGGAACCGCACATCATGCTGTTGCACCAGAATCCGGCGTTGCCCGGTGTTCGGCGTGATGAGCAGACGCGGCTCACCCAATTGTTGGCGGCCGCCGGCCGCGGCATCGTCGTGTTCGGGCACGCGTTCAGCCCCCAGGCGGTGATCAAGCTCGGGCGCTGCCAGCTGCTCGCGACCGAAGGCCGGGCGTTCTGGCTCGAGGCGGCGCCGCCCAAGACCGAATGAAAATGCGGTCGGCGGCTGCGGTGGCCACGACGATTCGCTAAGCGTGGTGGTGAATGAGCGACTTCACCGGCCCTGTGCATCGCGTTCGCGTTCGCTACTGCGAGACAGATCGCATGGCGGTCGCGCACCACGGCAGTTATGTGGCGTGGTTTGAAGAGGCTCGCACGGAGTGGATGCGCGCCCGCGGCAAGACCTACCGGCAGATGGAAGATGAAGGCAACTTGCTGCAGGTCGTCGAGTTCGTCTGTCGCTACCACAAACCCGTGGACTACGACGAAGTCGTGGCGATCTCGCTGCGCGTGGCCGAGCCCGGCAAGGTGGCGGTGGTGCTCGACTACGAATGTCGACGGGAGTCCGATGGTGCGGTGTGCGCCACCGGCAGCACGAAGCTCGCCTGCGTAGGGCGCGATGGCAAACTGCGCCGTCTGCCGCCGGAGTTGGCCGACGCGTAGGGTTTTTTGCGCGGACGTGGCCAAGACCGCATCGGCACCGGACCGATGGCGCTGCGGCGCCCTTTTTCGTGGCCGAGCCCGCCGCCCTCATCGCCTTCACCGGGGTTGCCAGGATCGCCTCACTTCTCGCAGTCGCCTTCGCCTTCGCGTAACCTCTCCCCGGCCAGAATCCTTGCCGTCCCAGCCCGTAAGTCCGCGCCCGATGCCCCTCTCCCCGGAAGTCGCCTTTGAGCAGCACCGCGAGCGGTTGCTATCGGTGATCTATTTGCGCATGGGGCCAAACCTGCGTGTGCGCATGGATCCGGAAGACGTGATGCAGGAAGTGGCGATCGAGGCCGTCAATTCGTGGAAGACGCTGTCGCTGGAAGCCAATGCCGGCGCGTGGCTGGTCACGCTGGCCCGCCGCAAGGTCGCGCGCATTCTGCGCGACCAACTTGGTGTCGCCGCCCGCGATCCTCGCCGTGAGTACCCGATCAAGACCGACTTGCCGCTGGCGGATCGCCGTTCTGGCCCGGTGACCAATGCGGATCGCAAGGATCGCCTCGAGTTGCTGGAGCAAGCGATGGAGCGCCTGTCCGAAGACCACCGCGAAGTGATCTTGCTGATGAAGATCGAGGGTCTGTCGGCGAAAGAAGTGGGTGAACGCATGGATCGCAGCGAGAACGCCGTCCACTTGCTGATGAGCCGTTCCCTCAAGCGACTGGCCGAAGAACTCAAGCTGTGACGGCGCCCCTGCCTGAGCCTTCGGAAGAAGGGCTGTTCGAGGAACGCCCCGATGCAACCGACCAACGCATGGCCGACGTGCTGCGCGGTTCGAGTTCGGGGGCGGACTTGCGCCGGGCCCTGCGCGAAGAGACGACGGCCGAGGCGAGTGATCTGCTCAGTCGATTGAACGCGCTCGATTTCGTGCAGCAAGTCGTCGGCAACACCGCCGACGTACCGACTCGCATCGGCGCCTATCACGTCAAGGGTGTGCTCGGCCGCGGCGGCATGGGCACGGTGTATCTCGGCTGGCAAGAGGATCTCGAACGGGAAGTGGCGTTGAAGGTGCTGTCGCCGACGTACTCATCTGACGTCACGATGCGCAAGCGTTTCCGCGCCGAGGCGCGGGCGACGGCAGCCTTGCACCATCGGCACATCGTGCCGATCTACGACTACGGCGAGGCGCAGGGCGTGTTGTTCTTCGCGATGGAACGTGTCGACGGCATGAGCCTCGACAAGCACATCGCCGCCGCGCGCCGTGTGCAGAAGCTGCCGCTCGAACCGCTCGATGCCGCGCGCCGCTTTGCTGGTGTCGCGGACGCCCTCGGGTTGGCGCACCGTCGCCGATTGCTCCATCGCGACGTCAAGCCCGGCAACATTCTGGTCGCGCAGGACGGCACCTTGGCGTTGACCGACTTCGGATTGGCCAAGGCACTCGACCACGCCTCGATGCGGCTCACTTCGAAGGGCGGCGGCTTCCTGGGCACGTTGCACTACGCCTCGGCCGAGCAGGCGCTCGGCCGCGACTTGACGCCGGCCAGCGATCTGTACTCGCTCGGCGTGACCATCTTCGAAGCGATCACGGGCGAACTGCCAGTGGCTGGCAAGACCACCGAGGCCTTGCTCCAGTCGATCCTGCACGGCACGCCGCAACGGCTGCGCGATTGCATCACCAAGCCGCCGCGCGACCTCGAAGCGGTGCTCGACAAGTTGCTGTGCCGGGAGCCACTCGACCGCTACCAGGACGGCGAAGACCTGGCGCGCGATCTGCAGCGCATCGCCGACGGCGAACCGGTGCACATTCGCCGGTTGCCGATGCACGTCCGCGTGTGGCGCCGCATGCGCAAGAACCCGGTGCTGTCCGGCGCGATCGCGGCCGCCGTGGTGTTGCTGTTGTTGACGCTCGTGTTGCTGAATGGCTGGCGACGAGAGCGCGGCCAGAGTCTGGTGCTGCGGCATCAGGAGCAGCTCGTGACGATTGCGAAAAGTATCAGCACCGAGCGCGGCGACATCAGCGGGCCACCTGCCTTGCTCTATGCGCTGACCGGAGTCGAGTTGCCGTCGGCTTTGCCGAGTGATGCGGTGCTGCGCGATTTGGCGCGGGCCGAACGCGAGCTGCCGCTGGACGAACAAGTCGATCAGATGCGCAAGGCGTGGCTGCAGGATCCCGAACCGAAGGCGACGTTGTTCTTGCGCGAAGGGCGGGGCTACGAAGCGTTGCGTTTGTTGGACGCGGCGATCGAGAAGGCGGTGGCACAACGCACGGTCGGCGAACTCGTCGGCGAGCTGATTCTGTACCGGCTCTATCTGGCGCGCGGCGTCGCCAACCTGACCGCCGCCGTGGCGCGGCCCAACGAGGCTCGCACCGATTTGGCGTTGGCGTCGTACTTGCGGCCGGGGGCGGCGTTCCCGATCGCGCTGCTCGACGTCTTGAACGTCGTGCAGAGCACCGATGCGAACACGGCCATCGAACGCTTGCAGAGCGACCTGAAGGCTGCATCCCCCGAACGCCTGCGCGTCGTCGGGTTGTTGTTGTGGGCCGTTGCCGCCTTGCAACCGCACGAGCGCGCCAACTGCATGGACTTTGCCGTTGGCTATCCAAAGCGGCGCGCTCTGCATGCGTTGGCGTTGCGCTGGCTTGGCGAGAAGCCAGCTGGCTGTCGTGCTTGTGGGCAACCGACCGGCCTGTCGGCGATCTTGGCGGCGTCCTGCCGCGAAGCGCTCGACAAGCTTGGTGAACCTGGCTACGTGCGCGACCTAGCGCAGCGCACCACGGCCGTGGTCGAGAGTGCGGTGTCGCCGGAATCGCCGCTGCAAGGGTGGCGGTTCGTCTTGCAGATGTTGCTGCAGCCGCCGCAGCGTGGCGTGTTGGTCGATCGCGACCAGCGGCCGCTATCACCGCAGATGCAGTTGGCGGCGTGGGACGACCTGCTGCGCTTGTCGCCGCCGCGATCGATGGTGGTGTTGTGGCTGCCGCGTTTTGAGGACCTGCGCACCAATCATCCGAGTCTGCCGGGCATCTCGCGCATCGCCGCGCAGTTGCACTTCCTGGCGGATTCGCCGGAGGCGGCTCGGTTGACGCAGGCGTGGCTACTTGATGCGGAAGGGGATCCCGAAGCGCAGCTCGGGCGCATGCGGATGTCGCTGCGCAAGGGTGCGGTGGACGAAGCCCGCGATGATGGCATCGTCGCCGTGCAGGAGGCGATTGATCCTGCCGCCACCTTGGCCGAAGTCGTGGGCATCTGCCGGGATGCGGTGCGTGACATGGTGCCCGAATCGGTGGAAGCAGCCCGCCTGTTGGCGCAGCAGTTTCAGATGTTGCAGGTCGAGGCAGAACAGTCGGCAGGAGGTCGTTGATGGCAACTCGGTGGATCACAGCTCGGTTGAGCACAGCGCCGAGGTCGCGGCGGTTTCGCCGGGTGGCGTGGGTGATCGGCGGTGTGGTCCTGGCCGCGGTGTCGTGGACCTGCGTTTGGTTGTTGCGCAGCACCGACCGGTTGGCGGCGCGGCTGACCGAGAACCAGGCGGCCGTTCCGCTCGCGCCGACCACGCCGAACGTGCCGGCCCTGCCCTTCGATGCGGCGCCAGCGTCAGCGGGGGTGCCTCGCAACGCCCCGCAGGTGCGTGGCCTCGTGCGCGATCCCGGTGGCGAGCCCGCGCAAGGGGCGACCGTGTCCGTGCAGCGGGCCTTGACGGCGTGGCCGGAGTGGCGCGCTGAACCGCTCGGACTCGAGCAAGCAGTCACCGGTCGCGACGGCGTCTTCCAGTTTCGCATTGAGGACGTGCGTGGCCTGCTGGTGCGGTTCGAGCACCCAGACTTCTGTGGCGGCTTCGTCGAGGTGCCGCTGCACGGCGAACCGATGGAGCTGCAGTTGTTGCCTGGGTTCGAACTGTTTGGCGTCGTTGCCAACGAAGCGGGCGCGCCGATCGGGAATGCGCGCATCGCGCTGGAGTCGGTGCCAGGTGAGAGTCGACGTGTCGAGGTGCGCACCACCGCCGCCAATGGTCGCTACTCCTTCACCAACATGCCGGCCGGTCCGGTGCGGTTGGTTGCTCGCCACGAAGCTTGGCAGCCGATCGCGTTGCCCGCGATCGTGGTTGGCGACCAGCGGCGTGTCGATCTGAAGTTTGAACGGCCAGCGATGGCGCCGCTGCGGGGCCGCGTCACGAGCGCTTCGACGTTGGCGCCGATCGAAGGGGCGCTGGTGCAATTGCTGCCGCTCAACAGCAAGCTCGGACTGGTCGATCCTGGGATCGTGCGCACGGACAAGGACGGCGGCTTTTTGGTCACCGGCTTGGCGCGCGGCACCATGCGACTCGTCGTTCGCCACGCTGAGCATGGGGCTGTGATCACCACCCAGACCGTGGGTGTCGCGGCTGCGGACCTGCAGATCGAACTGCCCCGACGGTCAGCGGTGGTGGGGCAGTTGGTGGTCGACAGCGGGCCGCCGCTATGGCGCGGCGATGAGATCCTGCAAGTGCGCGACTCCGTTGGGCAATTGGCGTTTGCTGCACTGGCCAAAGACGGCACCTTCCAACTCGCAGCTTCGATGTCGCCGGGCAAGGCGACCGTCCGTGTGCTCGATGATGCGTTTGCGTTCCAACGCAGCTACACGACGGAGACGGACGTCATGCTCGACGAAGCGCTGACGAACCATCTGGAGCTGGTGGTGATGCCGCCGTCGGTGCTGAAGGGGCGCTTGGTCGACGCGGCAGGCCAGCCGCTGGCTGGGGCCACGTTGACTCGCACCAAGCAGTTGGCCGAGAACGCGAAGACCATCAGCGACGCGGCGGCGCAGTTCGACCTCAGCATGTTTGGCAGCCAAGTGGCGCAGTTGGTCACGTCCGATCGCGACGAAGTGTTGGCGACCAGCGACAAGGATGGCCGCTTCGAGATTCGTGGCGTCAAGCCTGGCCCTCTGCTCGTGCGCGCCGCGTTGCGCGGCTACGGCAGTCGATTGCTGCTGGAGAAAGTCACTGGCGATGGCAGCAAGGACCTTGGCACGATCCCGCTGATGAAGGGGCGTCGCATGCAGGGCACCGTGTTTCGCGGCAATCGCCCGTTCGCAGGCGCCACCGTGTTGGTCGTCGGCTCCGAGTCGCAAGCGATGGTGCTGACGGATGGCGCCGGGGCCTGGAGCGTCGAGGACTTGATGCCAGGCGAGTACCGAGTGCGGGCGCGCTTACCGTCGCAGCCGGCTGGCAGTCGCGTGCGCACCGAGCGGGTGCTGGCCGATGGGCCAACGCCGCGCATTCTGATCGTCTTGGAGGCTGGGCGGGCGGTGCGTGGCACGGTCCGCGACAGTGAAGGCGAGCCGCTCGCAGGCGCCATCGTCAGCGTGCGTGGAGCAATGGGGGCGACCGCCGCCTCCGACAGCAATGGCGACTTCGTGATCGAACTGCCTGAACGCGCCGTCGAGTTGCAAGTGGCGTTGGCGGATCGCAGCCGGTCGACGATGGTTGCGGTGCCGGTGCGCGAGCAGCGCATCGAGGTGCGGTTGGATACGCCGCCGTCTTGCAGCGTCACCGCCACCGTCGCTGGCTTGCCCGGCAGAAAGCGGCTCACTTCGGCGGTGTTGCGGTTGACGCAGCTCGACCAAGCGAACGACGAAACGCGCAGTCGCTGGATCGACATGCCCGATGGCGAACTGCAATGGACGCTGTGCCCAACCGGGCGCGTGCGCATCGAGATCTGGTGCGATGGCTTTGCGCCGTTCGTGGTCGAACGCGAACTCACCGCCAAGGACGTGCATTCGTTGGGTGACGTGCTGTTGGAGCCCGGCTGTCGGTTCGCAGGCATCGTCAAGGGCAAGGACGGGGCGCCAGTCGCCGACGCGAGTGTGATGCTGGGGGAGGAAGCCGATCTCGACCTGATCGAAGCGCGCACCCGCAGTGCGGCCGATGGCAGCTTCCAGTTGACGGGCGTCAGCGGTCGTTCGTCGCGCCTGGTCGTACGGGCGCCAGGCTACGCGCCGCGGCTGGTCGACTTGCAGCTGCCGCGGGACGTGCTGTCGCCGACCCCGCTGGTCGTGGCGCTCGAAGCGGGCTCGACCATTCGCGTGGATGTAGCGAAGTCGCAAGCGCGCGAGGGTGCGGTTGTGCAGCTGCGCCGCGACGGTCGGCTGCTCGCGAATGCCGACGTCGATGAGCTTGGGCGCGCGTGGTTTGCCAATCGCAGTGCGGGCACGTACTCCGTGCAGCTGTTGTCGGCAGAAGGGGCGGGGCAGGTCGTGGTCGTTGAGTCAGGCACTGCCGAGGTCCGAGTGTCGTTGCAGTGACCGGCAGCGTTGGCTCGTTGAGGAAAGCCCGAGAATTCGCGAAGCACCGCACCACGCGTCTGACTACGTTCTTGGCCATCCTCGCCATGCGTTTGCCCTACCTCGCTCTGGTGTGCATTTTGGTCGCCGCGTGCGGTGGCAGCACCGTTCCCGGTCCCGTTCCTGCTCTAACGCCTTCGCCCGAACTCATCGCTGCGGAAGTTGCCGTGGCGCGCGCTGGCTGCGTGCGTTGCCATAACGACGACAGCCCGACGCGGGATGCGCGCTCGCCGATCGCGGGTGCGGGTCTGGTGGATGCGGTGCGTTGGCGAGCTGCGGATGGCGGCGCCGCGTTCTTGCGGGCCCACCACGGCGGGCAAGATGCCGACGCGATTGCCGCGTGGTTGCTCGCCCTCGGGGCGACGGCGCCGACTCCGACGGCAGTCCCGGTGTCGACGGCCGCCATCGCGCGTGGGGAACGGCTCGTGCAGCAACTCGCTTGTGGTGCCTGCCATGCGCCGAGCGCCCTGGCTGAGTTGGGCGAACGCACGGACCACGCGCGTCTGGCGATGTTCTTGGCCAATCCGACCGCGCGGGTGCCAGCGATCGTGCACCCGCCGCTAGCGGCCAACGAAGCGGACGACGTCGCCGCCTTCTTGTTGCGCAGCCAGTTGGTGGCGACGGCACCGCGCCCGGGCTTTCAGTGGGCCGCGTGGCAACGCCGCATCACCGAAGCAGGCCTGCCCGACCTGGCCGCCGAAGAACCGATCGCGACCGGCATCGCCGACCGCATCGACGCTGCACCCGCCCCGCGCGCGAACCACTTCGTGCTGCGCTTCACCGCCACGCTGGACGTGCCGACCGAGGGCGAATGGACGTTTATCACCGGCAGTGATGACAGTTCGTGGCTGTGGATCGATGAGCAGATGGTCGTTCGCAACGAAGGTCTGGCGCCGCATCGTCGTCGCGACGGCACGGTGCGCTTGACGGCGGGGCCGCACGCGCTGCGCGTGATGTTCACGCAGGGGGGAGGCGGCAGTTCGCTCGAAGTGTTGTGGCGCGGGCCTGGCGTCAGTGAGCAGGTGTTGCCTGCGGACCGCGCGTCGGCGATCGGGCCGCAGTTGGTGCCGCCGTCGTTGCCGCCAGCGCTGCCGTTGGCGTCGTTGGCGGCGGCGGTCGAACGGGGCCGCTTGGCAGCACGGGCGCGCCGCTGCGATGCTTGCCACGCGGTCGACGAGGCGTTGTTCGCGGCGTTGCCCGCGCCGTCGGCGCCGTCCTGGCGATCCTTGCGCGACGCGCCGTGTCCGCAGTCGTCGGCCGGGCAGACGCTGCGAGCGGCAGCACTGGCTGCCGAGCAGATGCCGCGCACCGCGGCTGTGCATTTGGCGACCGCCATGCTGCGCGATGGTTGCACCGCGTGCCATCGTCGCGACGGCAGTGGTGGCCTGGCGCCGGCCGTGTTGGCGCAATTGCCCGAGGTCGAGGATCTCGGGGATGAAGGCCGCTTGCCCCCGGACCTGACGGCCGTGGGGCGGCGGTTGCGCCCGGCCTTCCTTGAGAAGGTGCTGAGCACGGGCCAGTCGGTGCGTCCGTACCTGCGTGTGCGCATGCCGAAGCTTGGCGACGAACGAGCGCGCCAGTACGCCGCGTGGTTTGCCGAAGTGGATGGTGGCAACAAGGTGGCCGCGGCGCCGGCGCCAGCGTCAGGGCCGGCGTTCTCGCTCGAGGCCGTGCAGCTTGGGCGGCAGTTGGCGGGCACCGGCGGCCGCAATTGCATCACGTGCCATTCGTTCCAGGGCCATCCGTCGCTCGGTGCGCAAGGCATGGACTTGGCGATCCAACACGAACGCTTGCGCCCCGAGTGGTTCACGCAGTGGTTGCTGCATCCGTCGACCTTGCGTCCCGGCACGCGCATGCCCACCGCTTGGCTGCAGGAAGACGACGCGGCGCGGCGCGAAGTGAGTGCGATCGCCGCGTGGTTGTCGCTCGGTGCGGCGGCGCCGTTGCCGGTTGGCATTCAACCAGCGCCCGGTTCGACCATGCTGATCGCCAGTGATCGACCGCGGTTGCACGGGGCCTTCCTCGAAGGCGTGTCGGCGCGATGCCTCGCCGTTGGCACCGCCGAACGCACGCACTTCGCCTTCGATCTGGCGACGTCGCGGTTGGTGTGGTTGTGGCGCGGCGACTTCCTCGATGCGGGCGGCACCTGGAACGGGCGCGCCGGCAAACTGGTCAAGCCCGCTGGCGCCGACTGGCGCGTGCTGGGCGAGGTCGTCATCACTGCCGGCGGCAACCAGAGCGGGGCGCCGCTGCGCCTGCGCGGTCAGCGCATCACCAAGGATGGCTACCCCGTGTTGCAAATCGCCGCTGGCGCCACCGAGTACGAGGACGAAGTCCGGCCGCGGCTCGTCGCGACCGGCAGTGAAGTGGTGCGCACGCTGCGGGCCTTGCGTGGCGCGCTGCAAGTGCAGTTTCCGCCCGCTGTCGCCGATTTGACCGTGCTGGTCGACGGCGTTCCCGCGGCGAGTCACGTCATCGAAGAAGGTCGCGCGTTGGAGGTTGTCTACCGATGGTGAACGCTGCCCTGTTGCTGTGTTTGTTGTGGCCGCAAGAACCGGCGTCGCCGGCGCCCGTGCAGAAGCCGGCGGGTGATGCGGACGCGACGTGGGTCGAGATCGTCGATGTGCCGTTGCCTAAGGACGTGGTGCTCGAAGTCGGCGGGTTGGTGCTGCGCGACCGCACGATGTTTGCGACGACGCGGCGCGGCGAGATCTGGCGGATCGAAGAGGTCGACGGTGCCGCACCGCGCGCTTCGCTGTGGGCCGAAGGCCTGCACGAGCCGCTCGGTCTGGTCGATCATGCGGGCTGGCTCTACTGCGTGCAGCGCGGTGCGCTGTCGCGGCTGCGCGACGCCGACGGCGATGGCCGCATGGACCAACATGAGAATGTCGCCGATGGTTGGCCGCTGTCCGGCAACTACCACGAGTACGCGTTCGGGCCGACCATCGCCGGCGACGGTTCGTTCTGGATCACCCTGAACAAGCCGTTCGGCGACGAGCCATTCGGGCGCGCGGCGTGGCGCGGTTGGGCGATTCGCGTGCCTGCAGGTGGCGGCAGCTTCGAGCCCGTATGCGCGGGTCTGCGTTCCCCCGCGGGTGTCGGCACGGCGCCAGACGGCAGTGTTTGGTACACCGACAACCAGGGCGAGTGGTGCGCCACCAGCAAGTTCTCGTTGCTGCAGGTCGGTGACTTTCACGGCCACCCGTGGGGCCTCGATTCGTGCAAGTTGCCGGCGAGCAAGGTTGTGCATCCCGGCGAGGTGAAGAGTGGTCTGCGCATGGCGGAAGCCGCGCGCACCATCCCGACGTTCACGTTGCCCGCGGTGTGGATCCCGTACGACCTGTGCGGCCGTTCGCCGGCCGGTTTCGTGTGGGACACGCAAGGCCACTTCGGCGCGTTTCGCGGCCAAGTGTTCTGCGGCGACCAGTACTCGTCGGAAGTGTTCCGCATGTCGCTCGAGCAGGTCGCGGGCCGCTGGCAAGGTGCGTGTTATCCGTTCCGTCGCGGCCTGAAGAGTGGCATCACGCGCGTGGTGTGGGGCAGTCTCGGCACGCTGTGGTGTGGCCTGACGAATCGTGGCTGGGGCTCCCTCGGGCAATCCGAGCACGGGCTGCAGCGCTTGCGGTGGCAGGGCAAGGACCCGTTCGAGCTACAGGAAGTGAAGGCGACGGCGGCGGGCTTTTCGTTGCGCTTCACGCAGCCGGTGACCGCCGCGACGGCGGCCGTCGGCAGCTTCGCGGTGCGCAGTTGGACCTATGACCATCACGAGTCGTACGGCTGCCCACCCCGCGACACGAAGGCTCACACGATTGCGTCCACGACGCGCAGTGACGACGGCCGTACGGTCGAGTTGTCGATCGAGGGCCTTGAGCTATGCCGCGTCTATGAAGTGAAGTGCGCGGGCGTGCGTGGCGGCGGCGGCGATGGCGAGCCAGTCGCCCCGTGGCACGGCATCGCCTGGTACACGCGCAACCAAGCGCCCTGAAGTTCACTTCGCCGGTCACTTCGCCGGTCACTTCGCCAGGGCGCGCACTGCGGCCGCAATCAGCGCGACACCAAAGCCGGTGCCGCGGTCGTGCCGGAACGCGGGGAACGCCAAGTCCACGTGCCCCCAGCGCACCTTGGTGCCATCGAGGTGCCAATGCACGAACTCGGCCGCGCAGCTCGACTGCGCGTTGTTCCGGTTCTTCACCGAGTTGCGCATGTCGGCAATCGGGCTGTGAAACTCGGAGCGGTAGAACTCCGGCGCGAACGGCAACGCCCAGCACAAGTCGCCGGTGTTGCGGCCAGCCACGAGCAGTTCGTGTTCGATCGATTCGTCGTTGCTGATGACGGCCGCGTGCAGGTCGCCAGTTGCCACGCCTTGGGCTCCAGTCAGCGTCGCGGCATCGATCACGATGTCGGCGCCGAGTTCGCGCGCGGCGTAGCTGCAGCCATCGGCGAGCAACAGTCGGCCTTCGGCGTCGGTGTTGTTGATCTCGACGGTCTTGCCGGAATGCAGCGTCAGCACGTCGTCGGGTTTGTAGGCCGCGGGACCAATGGCGTTCTCGGCGAGGCACAGCAGCAGCGATAGTCGGCAAGGCGGACGATGCGCTGCCAGTGACGCGAAGGCGCCGAGCATCGCGGCGGCACCGCCCATGTCGCTCTTCATCGTTTCCATCTGGCCCCGCGCCTTGAGGTGCAGACCGCCGGTGTCGTAGGTGACGCCTTTGCCGACGAGAGCGATGTGCGGGCCGCGGCCCTTGCCGGTCTGGGCGATGAAGAGTCGCGGGGCCGACAACGCGCAGCGACCGACAGCGTGAATGCCGCCGAGCTTCGCGCGCAGCAGCTGCTCGCCAGTGATCTCACGCAGCCGCAGGCCGCGGATGCCCTTCAGTGCCTTCTTCGCGGCGGCAGCGAACGCGCCCGGCGCTAGCTCGGTGGGTGGCATGTCGACGAAGTGCGCCGCTTCGCGCGCGCGCGCCACCAAGTCCTTGGTCACCGCGTCGACCGGGATGGCGGTGCCGTTCGCCAACACGAACACGATGTGCAAGGTGCCGACCGCCGACTTGCCGCTCTTCGCTGAGTAGGTAGGCAGGGCCCGGCCGATCGCGTTCGCCGCCGCGAGCGCATGCGAAGCATCATCGAGCACGACCAGCACGCCGCCGTTCTTGCTGCCACTGATGCCACTGCCCGCGACCACCCGGCGAATGCCTTCCGCTCGCGACGGCGCATTGTGCCGCGAGAACGAATCCGCCAAGGCGGCGACGGTCACTCGGCAGCCGTGCACGGCGCGCGCGGTCGCCGCACCACCCAGCAGCCCCGGCGTCGCTTCGTTGCCGAGCACTTGCGCCAAGGCCGCCACTTCCAGCGGCAACCACTTCTTCCAAGGGGATGCGCCGCGGGTGCGCACTGCAAACGTCGCCTTCGGCGCGATGACGAGAACATGGTCGGCCGCGGCGAGCGCGCTAGCAGCGGCAGAGAACGTGAGCTTCATCCACGGATGCTACGGCCAGTCTTGCTCGCCCGCGAACGCTCGCTGCGGCGGGGTGCGTTCCGCGCGGCGCGCAGTTTCGTCGCGCGACCCTGAGGCCGTCGCTGTGTGCGCAGTAGAACATCGACGATGGATCGAAGGGACTGTCTGCAGTGACCGCAATGAACCTGACCCCTCACCAAGCTAAGTACTTCGCGCACGACCTGACCCGGCGAGCGGCGGGTGGCATGGATCGGCTCTCGATGTCGCTGTTCGACGCTGCGGTCGATCTCAACCCGCACCAGATCGAGGCGGCGCTGTTCGCCTTGCAGTCGCCGTTGTCCAAGGGTGTGCTGCTGGCCGACGAGGTGGGGCTCGGCAAGACGATCGAAGCGGGCATTGTGCTCTGCCAGTTCTGGGCGGAACGGAAACGACGGCTCTTGGTGATTTGTCCGGCGTCGATTCGCAAGCAGTGGGAGTTGGAGCTGCAGGAGAAGTTCAACCTGCCCTCGCTGGTGCTCGACGCCAAGGTCTATCGCGAGGCATTGCGCGATGGCCAGATGCCACTGACGTCGAAGGCCGTGATCATCGTGTCGTTCCACTTCGCCAACCGCATGAAGGAGGAACTGAAGGCGATCACCTGGGATCTCGTGGTCATCGACGAAGCGCACAAACTGCGCAACGCCTACCGACCCAGCAACAAGGTCGGTCAGGGCATTCGCTGGGCCACCGAGGACTGTCGTAAGCTGCTGATGACGGCGACACCGCTGCAGAACTCATTGGTCGAGCTCTTCGGTCTCTCCACTCTCATCGATGAGAAGCTGTTCGGCGACGTCAACTCGTTCCGTTCCCAGTACGCCAATGCGGGCAGCAACCTGGAAGGCCTTCGGCAGCGACTCGGCGCCTTCTGCAAGCGCACGCTGCGCAGTCAGGTGACCGAGTACGTGCGCTACACGGAACGCCGCGCCATCACCCGTCCGTTCAAGCCAACGGACAACGAGCATGCCCTCTACGATGCGGTCTCTACTTTCCTCCAGCGCGAGAGCAGCTACGCCCTGCCCCAACGCCAGCGGCACTTGACCGCACTGATCCTGCGCAAGCTGCTGGCGTCGTCGTCGCATGCGATTGCCAACACGCTCGACACCTTGCGTGTCCGCCTCGAGACGCTGCGCGACGAGCGAGCCAAGGACGATCCCGAGTTGGCTGAGCGCTTGATCGAGGCCGAGGAAATGGAGGACGAACTGCTCGATGAGATCCTGGCAGAGGACGAGCCGTCCGAGGACGTAGAGCAGACGCCCCTGACGATCGATCGTCAAAAGCTGCGCGAGGAGATCGATATCCTGCAGCGCCTCGCCACCTGGGCGCGCGGGATCGGCATCGACACCAAGTCGCAGACCCTGCTCAAAGCTCTAGACATCGGCTTTCTGCGGATGGCGGAGACGGGCGCCAACAAGAAGGCCCTGATCTTCACGGAGTCGCGGCGCACCCAGGAGTACCTCAAAGTCTTCCTCGAGTCGCACTGCCATCAGGGGCAGGTGGTCATCTTCAACGGCACCAATGCCGGACCGGATGCCACCGCGATCTACGAACGCTGGGTCGAACAGAACCGAGGCACCGGCCGCGCTTCTGGATCGCGAGCGGTCGACGTGCGCACGGCCCTGATCGAACACTTCCGCGATACCGCGTCCATCCTGCTCGCCACCGAGGCGGCGGCCGAGGGTGTCAACCTCCAGTTCTGTTCGTTGGTCGTGAACTACGACCTGCCGTGGAATCCACAGCGCATCGAACAGCGCATCGGTCGTTGCCACCGCTACGGCCAGAAGCACGACGTCGTCGTGATCAACTTCCTGAACGAGCGCAATGCCGCAGACCAGCGTGTGCTCGAGCTTCTCGGCGAGAAGTTCAAGCTGTTCGACGGCCTCTTCGGCGCCTCCGACGATGTGCTCGGCACGATCGAGTCCGGCGTCGACTTCGAGAAGCGCATCCTGGCCATCTACCAGGAGTGCCGCACGCCCGACACGATCGACGCGGCGTTCCGGGCGCTGCAGGCGGAGATGGACGAGCAGATCCGGGCGCGCCTGGACGACACCAAGAAGAAGCTCTTCGAGCACTTTGATGACGACGTGCACCAGCGGCTGCGCCTACAGCTCGCCGATGCCAAGGCCCAGCTCGACCGCGTAGGTCACCGCTTCTGGTCGGTGACGCGCTTCATGCTCGGCGAGCGGGCTAGGTTCGACGACGACGCACTGGCGTTCGATCTCCACACGCCGCCGCGCGACGACATCACGAAGGGTCGCTACCATCTGATCTCCAAGTCTCACCCGCGTGCCGCGGAAGACGGCGGCGAGGAGCGCAGTCGCTTCCTCTACCGCCTCTCGCACCCGCTGGGCGAGCACGTCGTGGAAGGTGCCAAGGCACTGGACACACCGCCCGCCACGATCGTGTTCGACGTGACCCATCATGCAACGCGGTTGCACGTGGTCGAAGCGCTGCGCGGCAAGAGCGGGCACCTGACGCTGAGCCGTTTGACCGTCGAGTCCTACGAACGGGAGGAGTACCTGCTCTTCTCGGGCTTCGACGAGGACGGTGCATCCCTCGACCAGGAAACGATGGCGAAGCTGTTCTCCTGCGCGGCGCGAACCGAGAACCCAGGACATGTCGCGTCGACCGCACCTCAGCGGCTCACCGCCGAATCGGAACGGCACGCGAAGGCGACGGTCAGTCGCTCACTGGAGCAGAACAGTGCGCACTTCCACGAGGCGCGAGAGAAGCTGGAGAAGTGGGCCGACGACATGGTGTTCTCGGCCGAGAAGGCGCTCGTCGACACCAAGGACCATATCAAGGCGCTGCGGCGTCAGGCGCGGTTGGCCGCGACGCTCGGCGAACAGCATGAGATCCAGGAGAAGGTCCAGAAGTTGGAACGGCAGCAGCGCCGGCAGCGGCAGGAGATCTTCAAGGCGGAGGACGAGATCATGGAGAAGCGCGACCGCCTCGTCGAGTCGTTGGAGAAACGGCTTGCGCAGCGCACCGAGAGCGAAACACTGTTCACGATTCGTTGGTCGGTCGTGTAGATCGATCGGCGATGCGAGCGACACCTGCGAGCAACCGGCGACGGGACACGTGATGAGCCAGAAGTACGAGAAGCTGAAGGATCTGCTGAAGGAGTTGTTCCAGCTCGACCAGCCCGACCTCGACTTCGGTCTCTACCGGATCATGCACAGCAAGAGCGCCGAGGTGACGCAGTTCCTCGACAAGGATCTGTTACCGCAGGTGAAGGCCGCGTTCGCGCTCTACAAGACGGCCGACAAGGTCGAGATCGAGAAGGAGCTGGCGAAGGTGACCGCGGGGATCGAGGCGGCGGGCATGGACCCGGCGCAATCGCCCAAGGTGAAGGATCTGCGGGCGCGGTTGGCGACGGATGCGGTGGACGTGGGTGCGCTCGAGAGCGAGGTGTACGACCACCTGTTCAGCTTCTTCCGCCGCTACTACTCCGAGGGCGACTTCCTAGCCAAGCGTGTCTACAAGGCGGGCACCTACGCGATTCCGTACGAGGGCGAAGAGGTGATGCTGCACTGGGCCAACAAGGACCAGTACTACATCAAGTCGAGTGAGTACCTGCGCGACTACGCGTTCCGGCTGCGGCCGCACGACGAGCAGAAGCCGATGCGCGTGCACTTCCGGCTGGCGGATGTCGCCGAGGGCGAGCATGGCAACGTGAAGGCTGCCGAAGGCAAGGAGCGCCGGTTCCGGTTGGTGATGGAGAATGCGCTGTCGGTCGTGGATGGCGAGCTGGTGGTGCGGTTCACGTACTTGCCGGATCCGAGCAAGCAGAAGGAACTGAACGCGGCGGCTGAGACTGCGATTCTGGCGGTGGGTGATGCGGCGGTGGCGGCGTGGGTTGCGGAGTTGGCGAAGCCGAACTTGCGGGCGGACGGCACGACGTCAGGCACGCGGCTGCGGGTGCATCTCGACCGCTACACGACGCGCAACACGTTTGACTACTTCATCCACAAGGACCTCGGTGGGTTCCTGCGCCGCGAGCTCGACTTCTACATCAAGAACGAGGTGATGCACCTCGACGACGTCGAGAACGAGACGGCGCCGCGGGTCGAGCAGTACCTGTCGAAGATCAAGGTCGTGCGCAAGATCGCCGGCAAGGTCATCGACTTCCTGGCGCAGCTCGAGGACTTCCAGAAGAAGCTGTGGCTGAAGAAGAAGTTCGTGGTCGAGACGCAGTGGTGCATCACGCTCGGCTGCATCCCGGAGTCGTTCTATGCGGAGATCGCGGCGAACGATGCGCAGCGGGAGGAGTGGGTGAAGCTGTGTGCGATCGATGAGATCAGGGGCGATCTGGCGATGCCTGGCTACAGCAAGCCGCTGACGCCGAAGTTCTTGAAGGCGCAGCCGACACTGGTTGTCGACACGCGGCACTTCGGGGGGGGGGGATGG
>CANEYR010000044.1 GCA_947444055.1 Planctomycetota bacterium | reverse complement strand
TTGGCGGCGCGCGCCATGGCCAAGGTGGCCATCGAGTGGTCATAGATGAAGTCGCCCGCCTGCCACGAAAAGCGCCCGCTGCTGTCTTGCTGCTGGCCAAGCCAAGTGAGGCCACTGCGAACCGTCTCCGAGTAGCTGCCTGTCGTGTCGGTGTGACCACTCGCCAAGAACGCCATCACCGCCAAGGCCGTGACCCCGACGTCGTGGGCCGCGTTGCCGCCGCCATCGCAACGACCGTTGGCTGGATCGAGCCGCATGAAGGTGCTGCAGTCCCAGCGACCGTCGGCGTCTTGATGCATGCTCAGCCAACTCAAGGCCAAGTCGATGGCCTCCGCCACCGGTGCGTCCTTCGCGGTCGGCTGGCGCGGCTTCAAGGGCTCGCTCGCATTGCCCGCGGCGGCAGCAGGCGACGCGCCGACCGCGGGAACGCTGGCCGCCGGCACCACCGGCGCGTCCTCGCGCAAACACGCCTCGATCTTGCGCCGGCGAACGTCCTTCAAATGCTCGATCTTCTTGTACCAACTGCGCGCATGCCGACGCAGCGCCGGTCGTTCCACGGCCTGGCTCTCCTTGGCCTCGGCGAACGCCCACCACGCTTCGGCGATCTCCCATGCCATGTCATCGGTGACGGGGCTCGCCAGTTCCTTCTTGGCGACGTCGCTCGCGAGCGTGCCTGGCACCAGCACCAACGCCTCGCCCTTCGCCAAGAACAGCAAGCCTTCGGCCCAGGTCTCGCGCCGCACGCACAGAAACCAGCCAAGGCGTTCGCTGGCCTTCGCATCGTTGGGCTGCTCGGTGACCGCCTTCTGCAAGCCAGCGTAGGTCTCCGCATCGTCGAGTTCAGCCAGCGCTTGGCTGCATTCAAGGCCGAGCTCTTTGTAGAGCTGCGTGTTGGCGCGATGGCGTTCGCGCTGCCCCTCCGCCTCCTTCAACAGCTGCCGCGCGAGCACAGCATCGATGGGCACCTGCGCCTTGGCCGCCATCAGCAAGAGCCGCGTCAGATCCTGGGCTGGTGCCACCGCCCGCTTGACGCTGTCGCGCGCCGCTGCCACCAACAGCTCGGGCCCATTGACGGCGAACTGCACACCCAGCTCGTCGATGGTCTGCACCACCGCCGTCGCATCGCCGACGCGCACCGCCAGGTCCTTGGCGCTGAGCAGGTATTCATAGCGAACGCCCGGCGCGTTCTTCTTGGTGGCCAGGCCTTCTGCAAGGTGCGTAGCCCGCAGCAACTCGACTTCGCGTTTGCTCTTCTGGTCCAAGTCACCAAGGCTGGCCTTGATCGTGGTGCGCGTCGCCGCCCTCACCGCATCGGTCGCGGGCGGCACCTCGGCGCGCGGCAGCGTCTCACCCGCTCCCACCCGCTCGGCACTGACCTTCGCGTTCGCGATGGCTGCCTTCAGCGTGGCCACCAACGCCAACGCCGCGGCGTGATCGTCTTTGCTGCCCGCACAACGCTTGGCCTGCGCCTCCGCCTCGGTCAGCGCTCGCTTGACGGTGTTCTGGCTGATGGGCAGGCTGCCGATGCCGGCATGGACGAACAGGCGCACGAGGTCCAATGCCTTGCAGCCAGATTGGCTGTTGCGCGCCATGCGCGCGGCGCTGTCGTACGCAAGCACAGGAGCATCGACGAAGAACTGCTGCCCCATCGTCGTGAAGGCGCCTTCGATGATCGTGGCGTCGCCGATCTTCTCCGCCGCTTCGATCGCCATCGTCAGCAGCAAGAACACCGTGCCAGGCGTGTTGTCCTGCCCCTTCTGGGCTTCGGCCAGCAAGTCGTTTGCCAACTGCCGCACCGCTTCGCGTTCCTTCGCCGCGAAGCGCTTGCTGAAGTCGAAGATGCCGTCGATCTGGTTGCGACACCGCACGCGGTCGGCCTCACCGGGCGGCATCTGCCTTTGGCTCGCCGCCGCCGGGTTCTGCCCCTGGCGACCCGGAGCAGGTGGAACGGCAGCGACCAGATTGCCGAGCAACAAGAGTACTGCGAGCGTGGAATGCAGCATGGCGTCAAGACGGCGAGGCGGTGCTTTGGCTTCCATCGCCCGGCGCGGCGGGATGCTAGCGTACGAGGCCGTTCGCAAGCGAACCCTACTCTGGGCGGCCGAGCTGCTGCAGCACCGCCATCGGCACCCTTTCCGCACTGCCCTGCGCGCGAAACCAAGTGGCCTCGTCGTAGATCTGCAGCGCATCGCCCGCCAGCGTGAACTGCACCGTCAGCACGTTCTGGCGCAGGTCTTCAAAGTCGAAGTAGCGGTCGTTGGAGACCACCAACGCTTGCTCCAGCCGCGCGTGGTTGAGCACGTATTCATCCGCCGGTTCGCCGCGTGGACAGACCACGTAGCGAGCGCGGCCCGGCGTCACATCTTCGCAGCGCGCGCGCAGCACGGCCTGGGCATCGGGGCGGCAACGCTTCGCCGTCGTCAGATCGAGGAACACGAGAACGGGCAAATCGGGTCGCCAACTCTCGCACCACGCGGTGACCAGATCGAGCCGTGCGATGGGATGCACTTTGCTGGTGGCGATGACGTTGGCACCATCCAGAACGATGCCGCGCAGCGGCGGCGGCACGGGCAATGGACCACGTCGTTTGGGACCGGCCATCGCAATCAACGCCCCTTCTGCGTCGAGCGGTGCAGCACGAACACGGCGATGGCGAACACGGCCAGCGCGGCAAAGCCCTGCCATGCCTCGTGCGGCGGCGCCTTGTAGCGACCGGCCCCCGTCGCGTAGGCGTAGCCGGCGATCATGACCCCAGCGAGCCCTTCACCCGCGACGTAGCCCGACGCACACAGCACACCCGACTCGAGGTCGAGCCGTTCCTTCGGCGCGCGTTCGGCCACGCGCCGCACACAGCCGCCAACGAACACCGCCGCCAGCGTCGCCAGCGGCAAGTAGATGCCAAGTGCGAACGGCAACGCCGGCAACCCCGCCAGCATGCCGGTGGCCGAGACGAGCCCACCCATCACCAACAAGTCCCACGGCAACTGCGCGCCGAGCACCGCCTCCACCATCGTCTGCATCAGCCGCGCCTGTGGCGCCGCCAAGCCGTCGTCGCCAAAGCCATACGTCTTGCCCATCGCGATGACGACGGCCGCGATCACCCAACAGGCAACGCCAGCCGCAATCAGTTGTCCGTACTGCTGGCGGAACGGGGACGCTTGCACGAGCCAACCGGTCTTCAGGTCCTGGCTGATGTCGCCAGCCTTCGAGGCGGCGACGCACACCACGGTGCCCACCGTCAGCACCGCCGCTTGCGCCGCCACCCCTTTCCAACCGAGTGCCAAGAAGATGCCGGCGGTGCCGGCCAACGTGATCAGCGCCATGGCCGACGTCGGGTTGGACGACACGCCGATGACGCCGACCAGCCGCGACGACACCGGCACGAACAGGAAGCCAAAGATAGCGACCCCGACAGCGGCGACGAGGCGCGCCGTGAGTGACAGTTCGCCAGCGAAGATGCCTGGCACCAACGCCAGCGCCGCCAGCAAGGCCGCGAGGCCTGCGAGCAGCACACGGCCCGGCACATCGCGGTCGGTGTCGCCGCCATCGCCGCGCGCCTGCTGCGTGACCCCCGCGAGCACGGCGCGCAAGGAGGCGAGCATCGTTGGCGCCGTCTTCACCACGGTGAACAAACCCGCGGCGGCGACGGCACCGGCGCCAAGGAACAACAGGAAGCGGCTCTTCGTCGCCGCCGCCGTGAGTGGTACTGCCGCGGCCTTACCCGCGTCGACCAGACCGGCGAAGTGCGCCGTCGTGACCAGGGGATACAGCACGAGCGAAGACAGCACCGCGCCTGACACCATCACCGCACTGGCGCGAAAGCCGATGATGAAGCCCACCGCCATCAATGCTGGCGCCAGGCTCAAGGCCAGCTTGCCGTTGGGCAAGAACGTTGGCGCCCAACTCACGTCTTCCGGCAACACGTGCAGCGCTCCGAAGAAAACCTTCATGGCCGCGCCGATCGCGATGCCGATCACGATCCAGCGGCCACCGGTGCCGCCCGCTTGGGTGGCGCGCAGCACTTCCGCACAGGCGCGCCCTTCCGGATACGGCAACTCGGCATCGGCTTGCACGATTAGCAATCGCCGCAGCGGCACCATCGCCAAGATGCCGAGCACGCCGCCACACATGGCCAACATCGCGACCTGCCACACCTCCGGCACGATGCCCCACAAGAACAGGGCGGGGATCGTGAAGATGGTGCCCGAGGCCAGCGAGCTCGACGCGCTGCCCACGGTCTGGGCCATGTTGGTCTCCAGGATCGTGCCCTTCTGCGGCAAGCACTGAAACAACAGCGCCGACAGCACCGCGATCGGGATCGACGTGGAGACGGTGAGTCCGGCCTTCAGTCCGAGGTAGGCGTTGGCAGCGCCAAACAGCACGCCGAACAACAACCCAGCGAGCACGGCTTTGAGAGTGAACTCGGCGAGGCGCGGCGGGGCGGCGTTCATCGGCTCGTTCTACGAAACCGGCACCGGCGCGCAAAGCGGTTGGCGAACGGAAGCATGGAGCACGCCAGGGCAGGCCAAAGAAAGGCGCGCTAGAGTTGCCTCCGGTGTGCCACTGCTAGGCATGACTCCGCTCATGACGACTTCCCCCCGAATCCCGGTGCTGCGTGCAGGGGATCGGCTCACCCGCGACGAGTTCGAACGACGCTACGAGGCGATGCCGGATCTGAAGAAGGCGGAGCTGCTCGAAGGAGTGGTCTGCATGCCTTCCCCTGTTCGTTACACCCAGCACGGCCATCCGCACGCGTTGCTGTCTGGCTGGCTAGCGGTCTATGCCGCGGCGACCCGTGGCGTGGCGCACGGCATCGACGCGACGCTGCGCCTTGACTTCGACAACGAAGTGCAGCCGGACCTGATGCTGCGCGTGGTGGGGCCGACCGGTCGTTCGCGAATCGATCACCATCACTACGTCGATGGCGCGCCCGAGTTGGTGGTCGAAATCGCCGCCAGCTCGGTCAGCTACGACCTGCACCAGAAGTGGAACGTCTACCGCCGAGCGGGGGTGCAGGAGTACCTCGTGTTGCGTGCGGAGGACGCCGCGGTGGATTGGTTTCGCTTGCAAGGTGGTGCCTACGAACGGTTGGTGGCCGACGCTTCGGGGGTTCTGCGCAGCCACGTGTTCCCCGGTCTTTGGCTCGATGCGACGGCGCTGCTGAGTGCCGATGACACGGCGCTGCACGCGACGCTGCGTGCCGCCATCGCGATGCCTGAGCACGCGCTGTTCTTGGCTCGGCTGCGCGGTGGAGTCAACGGCTGACGCGGTGACGTTCACCTCGAAGTCGCCAACATGACATCGAGCACACGCAGCCCGACCCCGCCGAGCCGTTCTTCGACCACTCCTTTCACCACATACGGCCCGCGTCCCTGCAAGAGCCCGCCGCAGCGTTGGTAGACCGCGTGGAACAGCGTCGCTTCGACGATGCCGGTGCCGTCTTCGATGGTGATGAAACACATCGAACCTTGCTCGGTGCGGTGGCTGCGGAAGGCCACCGCGAAGCCGCATACCGCGATCGTGCTGCCGCAGTGGTCTTCGATGCGTCCGCACGGCACACAGCCAGCGCGCAGCGGCAGTTCGCCGCGGCGCCACAGCACGTCGACCGGGTGGCTGCCGAGGGTGAAGCCGAGCAATCGCAGTTCGGCCTCGGCGCGTTTGCCTTCGTCAAAGTCCGGCAGCGTCGGGTAGACGGTTTCGCGCGGCATCACCGCATCGACAAACAGCGCCCCGCGCGCGGCCGCGGCGGCGAGGCTGGCCGCGTGCTGCCCTTGCGGCGTGCTCGCCACCTGCAACCGCCACAGCAGTTCGGGCCGCGAGGCCAGCAGCGCATCGCAGGCGCCGACCAGGATCAGGTTCTCCGCTTCATCGCGCGCTGGCCGCACGCGCCGCAAGAAGTCAGCGAAGGAACGGAAGGGCCCGCCAGCGGCGCGCGCCGTCAGGATCGCTTGCACGGTGCGCGTCGACAGGCCGTGCACGTGCTGCAACCCGATGCGGATCGTCGTGGGTGTCAACAATTCGTGTTCGCTGCTGGCCTCTTGCACACACGGCGCCAACAACGTCGCACCAAGGCGCTTGGCTTCCTCGGCGTAGACGCCCGGGGCGAAGTAGCCGGCGTCGTTGCGCAAGAGGGCGGCGAGGAACGCCGCGGGCCAGCGCGACTTCAGGTAGATGCAGCGGTAGGCGAGTCGGCCGTAGGAGACCGCGTGCGCTTTGCAAAACGAGTAGGCGGCAAAGCGCGCCATCTCCGCCCACACCTGCTCGATCGCGGTGCGCGGCAAGCCACGGCGCAGACCGGCGACGAGGAAGCCTTCGAAGTCACTGGCCGTCGCTCCGTTCTCGCGTTTGCCAAGCTGTCGCCGCAGCCCGTCGCCCGCCGTCGCATCGAGCCCGGCGACCGCCATCGCGGCGCGGATGACGTCCTCTTGGTAGAGCATGATGCCGAAGGTGTCGGCGAACACCTCGGCCAACAAGGGATGCGCCGTCGTCACCGGTTCGAGCCCGCGCGCGCGCCGCACGAAGGCGTCCTTCATGCCAGCGGCGGCGGGGCCTGGGCGCACCAGCGCGATGGCTTGGATCACGCGGTCCATGGTGCCAGCCCCCATCTGTTGCAACAGCGAACGCATCGCCGGCGACTCGACCTGAAAGCAGCCGAGCGTGCCGGCGCTCTGTAGCAACGACGCGCAGCGAGCATCGTCTTCGGGCAGGTTCTGCAGGTCGGGAACGGCGATGCGGTGTTGGCGCAGCATGGTTGTGCAGTCGTGCACGATCGACAGCGCGCGATTGCCGAGCAGGTCGATCTTGACCATGCCGAGCCCTTCCACGAAGTGCATGTCGTACTGGGTGACAACGACACCTTTGGCGGCGCGTTCGAGCGGCGCGTGGGTGTGGATCGGTTCGGGCGTGATGACGACGCCGCCTGGATGCACGCCGAGATGGCGCGGGGCGGCGAGCAGATGTTGGGCGGCGGCGAGCAGCAGCCGTTCGCGGTCGGGTGGCAAGGCCTCGCCATCGCTGGCCACACCGCGGCCAGTGCCACGGCGCCAAAAGCCCGGCGTCTCGCGGACGACGGCGGCAAAGTCGAGAGCGGCGCCGCCATGCCACGGCAACAGCTTGCTGCGGCGCGTGGCTTCGGCGACGGGCAGGCCAAGCACCTTGGCCGCTTCTTGGTAGGCCGCGCGTGGACCGCAGGTGTTGAACGTGGCGATGCGGGCGACGTGCGCGCGCCCAAACTGCACGTAGACCGCGTCGATCAGTTCGTCGCGGCGGCGCCAACAGAAGTCGAGGTCGATGTCGGGCAGGTCGCTGCGGCCGGGATTGAGGAAGCGTTCGAACAACAAGCCGTAGCGCAGCGGGTCGGCATCGGTGAGCCCGAGGCAGTACGCCACCAGACTGTCGGCGGCTGAACCGCGGCCAAGGCAGGGAATGTCGCGCGCGCGCGCTAGGTCGGCGATCGTGCAGACGGCGAGGAAGTACGGCGCAAAGCCCATGCGCTCGATCACGGCGAGTTCGTGTTCACAGCGCTCTACCGCGGCCGCGTGGTCGCCGTAGCGCCGACGCAGCCCCGCGTGCACCAGGTGGCGCAAGTGGTTCGCTGCCGTCACCTCTGGTGGCAACTCGATCGGCGGAAAGATCGGCGGCGCCTTGTTGGGAAAAGCCAACGTGCAACTGGCCAGCACGTGGGCGGCCATGGTGATGGCTTCGGGATGGTCTGCATGGGCTTGGTGCTGGGTCGCCGCCGCTGGCAGATGCGCGCCCACTCCCGCTTGCACGATGCCGCGCAGATCGGCGCTGGCATCGCCGCCGCGTAGACCACGGTTCCACTTCACCGCGAGAAACAACTGATGCAGCGCCTGATCCTGCGCCCGCGCAAACCACACGTCGTGCACGGCACACAGGCGCAAGTCGAGGTCGCGCGCGATGTCGACGAGTTGCTGGCGCGGCCAGCGCGGGGCGGGATCGGGCAGCTTGCGACCGGTCGTCGCTTCGACCGCTTCGGCGTGCAGATCGCCTTTGGCAACGTCGGCGTTGGCGTTGCGGCCAGGCAAGGCGACGAGCAACTGCTCAGGGGGAACGAAGGCCGACAGCGTTGGCAGCAGGCGCGGATCCCCACACAAGAACCACAACCCCTCGGCGTGCTGGGCGCAGGCGCGCGGAAACTCAAACGGCTGCTCGCCACCGATGCCATTGCGTTCGCTGATCAGCGCACACAGCGAGCGGTAGCCATGGCGATCGCGCGCGATCACGACGAGGCGTTGCTGTTGGTGCACGAGCTCACACGCAAACACCGCCTGCAGACCCACGCGCGCCGCCTGCTGCGCGAAGGGATAGAGCCCGTAGAGGCCGTTGCTGTCAGCAAGCACGAGGTGCGACAGCCCCAGGCGCACCGCTTCTTCGCACAACCCCTGCGGCGAAGCCGGCGCCGTCAGCAGCGAGTAGTGGGTGCGCGCGAGCAGCAAAACCATGCTCGCGGTATACCTAACGGAACCCGAACATCAAGCGACGCGCACTCGCGGCGCCGGTGTTCCCCCGCCGCTCGCGAGGCTATTCCTCGTCGTCGTCGAAGCGGCTAGTGCCGCGGCGACCGCCATAGCGATCGTCAGGGGGCGCTTCCTTTCGCTTCGGCGGTGGCGCGGCGCGGCGCTGGTCGCTGTCACGCTCGCGCTTGGGCCGCGCATCCGGCCCAAAGCGATTGCGGTCGTCGCCCATCGGCCGCGGGCTCGACGAGCCACCACCCGCAGGCGGCGGCCCCGCCGGACGCGCCGATGGTCCACCGGGACCCGGCGGTCGGCTCATGCCGCCAGGCCCGGCTGGGCGAGGACCACCTGGACCACCTGGTCCGCCTGGACCACTCGGGCGGCGTTCTTCGGCTTCGGTCACGCGCAGTTGCCGCGTGCCAAACACCGCGCCGTCCATGGCGGCCATGGCGGCACGCGCTTGGTCGTCACTGGCCATTTCGATGAACGCAAAGCCGCGCGGTCGCTGCGTCTCGCGATCCATCACGACGTGCACACGTTCGACGGTGCGCCCATCCTGAGAGAACGCCGCACGCAGTGCAGCCTCATCGGCGTCGTAGGGAAGGTTCCCGACGTACAGTCTCTTGCCCATTGCGATGTGACTTCCTCGGTCGTCGCGAAGTGTCCCATGCGCCAGCCGTTGAGGAAGCCGCCTCGTCGAGGTGTCGGTCCGGCCGTCGCATGCCACCGCAGAGCCAGTAAGCCTGCGGACGGCGGCGGATGATACTGACGAACGCCGCCGCCGGAAGCACCTGCCTCACTTTCCCCCTTGGTCGTGCGCGGCGACTCGGCCTAGTCTGTCGCCCATGCGTGCGTTCCAGCCTCTTGGCATACTGCTCTTTTGCTGGCTTGCTCTGGCGAGCTGCCGCGGCCACGAAATGCTGTCACCGGTTCCGAAAGAACCAGCGGCGGTCGTAGCGACCCAGCCGGCGCCTGCCGATTCGCTGCCAACCAACGTCATGCCAAAGCCCCCCGACCCCACCCCCGTGCGCCCCACCACCACCCCACCATCCACCGTTGCCACGGCAACGTTCGCCAACGGCTGCTTCTGGTGCACCGAGGCAGTGCTAGAACAACTCGACGGCGTCAAAGACGTGGTCTCGGGCTACATGGGCGGCGACAACGACAATCCGACCTACGCGCAAGTCTGCACGGGCAGCAGCGGCCACGCTGAGTGTGTGCAGGTGACGTTCGATCCGGCCCGCATCAGCTACCAGGCGCTGCTCGATTGGTTCTTCAAGTCGCACGATCCGACCACGTTGAACCGCCAAGGCGCCGACGAAGGCACGCAGTACCGTTCGGCGATCTTCTGCCACAGTGACGAGCAGAAGGCGGCCGCACTCGCCACGATCAAGAAGCTGCAGCCGAGCTTTGGGGCGCAAATCGTCACCGAGATCACCGCGGCCAGCCACTTCTGGGCGGCCGAGGACGAACACCAAGACTATTTCCGCAAGCACCCGAACCAGGGCTACTGCCGCATGGTCATCGCGCCCAAGCTGAAGAAGCTCGGGCTGCAAGATGCGAAGTGAAGCGGTGACGTCGCGCTAGCGACCGGGGGCCGCGGGCAGTGCGCGGCCGTTGGTCGCATCGACGGCCAGGCCGAGCTGCTCGTGCTGAGCCACCCAGAACAAGAACAGGTACATCATCTCTTCGTCCGTCTCGAGCCCGAAGCGCACGGTCTTGCTCGGGTCCGGATTGAACGGGTTCCACTTTGAGTTGTCGAAGTGCGCCAGCGCCTGGATCTTGGTGCCGCGCACAAACGTCTGCTGGCCCTTGCTCCAGCGGTACGACTGCTGCCAGTCGAAGTTGTAGTTCGGCACCAGCAGCAAGGTCTGTTCGCTGCCATCCGGTGCGATCGCGGTGGCCTTCATGTCGCGCCCGCGCAGATGCATGTGCACGACCATGCCAATGCCGACGGCGTCCTCGCGCAGCGTGCGCGCAGCGCGAACCGGATGGGCCATGGCGCCGGGTGGAATCGCGAAGCGGAAGTCGGCACAGATCGCCACCTGCATCTCCTTGTCGACTTTGGCGCGCGGAAACCGCAAGCCGACGCGCAAGCGATCGACCTCGGGTTCACCGGTCGCGACGTAGTGTGCCTGCAGTGCCAACACCGAGCCGGCCGGAATGCGCACCGCGGTGCCCTGGTCGAGCACCATCGCATCGCCACCTGGCACGTAGCCGGTGATGAAGCCATCCTGCGAGAACTTCTCGCCGAACTTCACGCGCGCCAGATTGCAGTGGTGCAAGGCGCGCGGGTTGTCCGGCTTGATCTCGATCGCCTCGACCCACGTGTCCTGTTCGAAGCGGAACGGCAGGATGAAGTAGTGGTACGGAATCGGTCCTTCGGCCGGCAACCGAATCGGCGCCTTCACCGCGAGCACCTGATCGGGCTCCCCGATGCGCCATTCCCCGCTCGGCAACGGCCGCGGCGGCGGCAAGTCCGCAGCCTCGCCGCTCGGCATGTTGCCAGCCAGCCACGCGCGCAGGGTGCTGCGCTCGCCGTCCGTGAGCCCGCGCACGTTGGCGAAGGCGCTGTGCTGCTTGCTGCCGTACCACGGTGGCATGCGCCCTTGTTCCGCTACTTCGGCCACCATCGCGGCGTGCTTCTTCACCTGCGCTTCGTCGAGCAAAGGGAACGGCGCTTCGCCGCCCGGGCGATGGCACTCGACACAATGCCTCTGCAGGATCGGCGCGACGTCGCGCGTGAAGGTCGGCACCGCCGCGGCGAGCACCGGTGCAGGTGGCGTGATCTTGCAGCCGCTGACGGCGGTTTCGGCGACCGCCACGGCCGTTCCCGCCAGCACGTCGTCGAGTGCTTGGCGTAGGTCGTCGCGCGACGGCGCGGCCCGCGATGACGAGTAGCCATGCTGGTCATCGAGGCGACCGCGGTAGACGAGCCGCCGTTGTGCATCGAGCACCACCACGGCGGCGGTGCGGTCGACGCCGCAGGCGTTCGCCAAGGCCAGGTCGAAGTCCTTCGCAAAGACGGCGGCCGGTGCCTTCATTGCCACTTCGCCCACCGCGTCGACAAAACCATCGCCGGGGCCGACGTTGACGACCAGCATCACGACGCCGCGCGCTGCGTAGTCGCGCGCCATCCCGCCAAGGCGAGGCAAGTAGCGCTGCACCAGCGGGCACTCGATGGTCGCGAAGAACAGCACGGTGGCGTGGGTCGCGCCGAGTTCGGCCAGACGGCGCGGTTGCCAACGCAGGTCGACGAACGGAGCATCGACGACGGCGCCGAGCGGCACCGCGACCGGTGCTTGGGCCAGCGTCGTCGACATCACGCAGAGGCTGGCGAGCAGGAGCGAACGCATGCGCGCAGCGTCCCGTCGCCTGCGCTGCGCGTCCAGACCCGAACCGGCAGCGAGGCTCGCGCGGCGCTACCACCGCCCTACCATTCGCCCCGTGTTGCCATCGCCATCGCCTGCGCCATCCCACTATCGCTGGCTGCCCCCCGAGCCGTTTCCGAGCGGCCTGCCCGACGGCGTGCTGATGATGGAAGGGCGACTCGTCGTGTGGCGTCCATGACCGCCAACCACGACGACGCGATGGCGCCACTGGTGCCACCCTTGGCCAGTGGGCGCGCGCAGTTGCTGCGGGCGCTGCGCACGAGTGTGGCCGCGGTGGCCGATGAGTGGGCGGCGCGCAGCACGGCGGCGAAGGGTTGGCAGCGGGTGCCGCACGCCCTGGCGGAGGAATGGGCGAGCGGGCCGTTGCCGGTGGCGCGATTCTTGGCGCGGCTGGCGTGGTCGCCGCCGCCGGTTGCCTCGCCACCCGTGGCGCACACCGCAGCAGGCCTCGCGGTCTACGCCGTGCCGCCGATCCCGCGCCTCGGCGATGGCTTGGCCATGCGCGGCTACCGCGCGTTCATTCATGCTGAGCCAGGGAACGGGCTGCCCGCGGCGTCGCCAGCGGTAACGCCAGCGGTCGCGGGCATCGCCCTCGTGCTCGGCGCCGGCAACGTCACGGCCACACCCGTGCTCGACGTACTCGACCAGGTGTTCGTGCACCACCGCGCGGTGGTGCTCAAGTTGAGTCCCTTGCATCAAGACCTCGCGGCGCCGTTGTCGCAAGCCCTCGCACCGCTGGTGGCAGCACACCATTTGCTCGTGGTCACGGGCAGCGCCGAGTTGGGCGCTCGCCTGGCCGCGCACGCGGCCATCACCGCGGTACACCTCACCGGTTCGTCGGACACCTGGGCGGCGTTGCGGGCAACGCCCGTGCTGCAAACAAAGCATCTGTCGGCGGAGGTCGGCTGCTGCACGCCGGCCTTCGTGCTGCCAGGGCTATGGCGTGATGGCGAACTGCGCCACGTGGCGCGGCAGTTGGCCGCGTTCGTGGCGATGAACGGCGGCGCCACCTGTGTCGCGCCACGGGTGCTGTTGACGGCGGCGTCGTGGCCGCAGCGAGCGGCGTTGCTCACCCACCTGCAGCGAGAACTGGCGGCGTTGCCCGCGCGGGTACCGTTTCATGGCAGTGTCGCTGAGCACTTTGCTCTCGCCACTGGCCTTCCCGTGCGAGCACTCGCACTCGCTCCAACGTTGTGCGCGGATCGCGACGAACGACGTCACGGGGACTTGTGTGGCCGCGAGCTGTTTGCGCCGGTGCTGCGTGAGTTCCCCAGGCCCGGCAACGAAGTGGTGGCTTTTGCGCACAGCGCCGCGCAGTTCGTGCGCGAGCGGTGCTTTGGTGCCTTGTCGGCCTACGTGTTTGCACCGCCGCGAGGGCTGCGAACGGCGACGGCGGCGATGGCCCAACTCATCGACTCGTTGCCGCACGGCACGATCGCGATCAACACCTGGACCGGCCTCGGTTATGGGCTCGGCACCACGCCGTGGGGTGTGCCAAAGCACAGCGACCTCGCGCACGGCTCCGGTTGGACCCGCAACGTCAGCGGCCTCTTGCATCCGCACCGTGTTGTCATCGAGGCCCCGTTCCGTCCACATCCGCTGCCCCCTTGGTTGCCACAGCATCGGCGGGCCGCGGCCACCATGCGGGCCTTGACGTTGCACACGCTGCGCCCGTCGCTGCGGTCTCTCGCTGTCACCGCGGCCAACGCCATGGCAAGTTTCTGAGCCCATGACAGCGCGGCGGCCGGCGGCGGCATCTAGTTCTCGAGGAAGTGGATGATGTGCAGCGCGGTGCGCTGTGGGCTGCGATCGGTGGTGCGCAACTCGAGCGTGTGCGGGCCCGACTTCAGCCCGTCCGCCAACACCAGCGGCCAAGGCAGGTGCAAGGCGCCGCTCCATGGCGTGTAGGTGTCGACTGCTTGGAACGCTCCGCCATCGACACGGAACTCCAGCACGCCAGTGTCCGGTCCGGCCGCCAGGAAGAGGCCGATGGCGGTGCCCTTCCAGCTATAGGTGAGGGTCGCGCCAGGCGACGTCGCCACCAGTGCCGGCACCTCGGCAAAGCCCTCGCGCGTGGCCCCCGTGGCCGGATGCCAACTGGCATCGAGCTGAAAGCCCACCATCAGCTTGGCCTTCGCTAGTTCGCCAAGGCGCCCCGCAAAGTAGCTGGCAGGGTCCAGCGGCTTTTTAGGCATGGCATGGGCTTGCGCTCCCCCGGCCAAGCGGAAGGCGGCATCGAGCATGCGAGCGATGCTGCTGGCATAGACCAGTTGGCCGTAGGCCGGCGGGTGCACATCGCTGTGAAACCCGCTCGCCCAGGTGAACTGCGACCCAGCGATGCGCGCGGCACACTCCGCGGCCAGATCCAGCGAGCAGCAGCCGTAATGCGCGGCCACCCGTTCATGCACGCCGATGGTCTCGGGCACACGGCCAGCGGCGTAGTCGTCCAGATGCGGCCCCATCGCAAAGTGCAGCTGCACGATGTCAGTCATGGGGTTTGTGGCCCTCAGCTGGCCGACCACGCCTTCCATGGCGCGCAGCATGAGCAAGGTCTGGCCGGGCATGTTGGTGCAGTCATTGACGGCGGCCTCGAGGAAGACGAGATCCACCGGGCCATGCGACAGCACATCGCGCGGCAAGCGAAAGGCGTGGCCGTTAGAACCCACCGAGGGAATGCCCGCGGCGATGAATTGGAAGGTCGTTGCCGGGAAGCGCTGCTGCAGGTCGCGCATCACCTCGTCGCTCCAACCACCGGCGTGCGTGATCGAGCCGCCCACGAACGCCACGCGCCCCATCTTGTCGTTGGTGAACTTGTGGCGGCAATTGGCCAGCCCATCGCGCAGCGTGAAATAGTCTTTGCCGTCCGGCTGCACGTCGGCATGGCGACGCACGAACGCGACCGATTCGTACACCTCCGGCATCGGGAAATGATGGCCTTCGCAGGCATTGCCGTTGGCCACGGCAACGACATCGAGGTCCCAGCCCAGCTTGCGCAGGCGGCGCTGGGCCGCCAACGTGTTCTGTTCTGGCGGCACCACCAAGTCATCCATGCTGACGACGTGGCGCAGGGGGATCTTCGCCTTGGCGATCGGCGCCAACTGATCGAGCGGGTTGCCGCCATAGGCCATGGCTTGTGCATCCGTCTTGAACCCATAGGCCGCGAGCACCTTGGGCCAGTCACTGGCCTTGCTGCTGGCATGCGCAAAGGGCCAACTCTTGAAATCCATGACTGGCACATCGCCGTAGATGCACGCCACTCGTTCTGGGTGTCGCGCCGCATAGCGATAGGCATGCAAGCCGCCGCGGCTGCACGGCTCGATGGCCATGCGCTCGGCCAGTCCCCACTGCGAGCGCACCTGCCGGTAGAACTGGTCCATGCAGTCGAGGCACGCATCGGACCCGAGCAGGTCCACCACTTCGAGGTAGCCGATGTGGAAGCCCGCTCGCACCAACTCGAGGTCCACTTCCACATGAAAGTCCGGCCACGCGGTGCGCCAAATCCACGGCTTGCCAGCCGCGGCCACCGCGGGCACCACGACATAGGCGTCATGCCTGTCGATCTGAAACTTCTGCTGGCTGTGGCCATGCCACTGGCCTGCGGTCACCGGCACTGAGGTTCGGCCCGATGCGGATGGATCCTGTGCCACGGCGGTCCTCACGGGCGATGCGGTCGGCAAGGCAATCGCATTGAGAACAAGCAGGGCGGCGGCGGCGAGGTGAAGGGCCATGGGCGGTGTTGGTTGGAATCGCCCAACACTAGCTGGGTGCGGTGCGGGAACATCGCGGGCAACGAGAACCCAAAGCCACGTCCTCGCACAGCGGGCCCTTCACGAACGGCTGTGGTCGGCGGGCCGCTGCCACCAAGCGAGCCTTGACGTTGCCCACGCGGCGCCCTTCGCTGCGATCTCTCGCCGCCACCGTGGCCAACGCCATGGCGAGTCTCTGAGCCCATGCCAAACCGTTCGCTGCTCGTGCCCAGCTTGATCGCGATGCTGTGCCTGATCTGGGGCAGCACGTGGTGGGCCATCCGCCTGTGCCTGTGTTTGGAGGATCGCCAACCACCGCTGTCGTCGGCGGCAATGCGCTTCCTCGTTGCCGGGCTGGTGATGGCTGCGGTGGTGCCGTTGCTGCGGCGCGTCGACCGGGCCCCACCACCACCGACCTGGCTGTGGCTCGTCTGCGGGGCCACCAACTTTGCGGGCTCGTACGGCGTGCTCTATGTCGCCGAACAAACGGTGCCGTCGGGGGTGGCCGCCGTGCTGTGGGCGATCTTTCCGCTGCTGATGGCCGGCAGCGGCGTGTTCGTGCTCGGCGAACGTATGCGCGTCGTGCAAGGCCTGGGCTTTCTGGTGTCCTTCCTCGGCATCGTCGTGGTCTTCGCTGGGGATCTTGGCAAGAGCGAGAACGGGGCGCTTGGCGCCGCCCTGCTGCTGTTGCTGAGCCCGCTGGTGTCCGCATTCGGCACCACGCTGGTCAAGAAGTACGGGCAGTCGACGAGTTCGGTCCTGCTCAATCGCAACGGCATGTTGTTCGGCGCCCTGCTGCTCGTGATCGGCGCCTTCGCCTTCGAGTCGCCACTGCAGGTCGCGTGGACACTGAAGGGCACGCTGGCAAACCTCTACCTCGCCGTGTTCGGCACGGCACTGACGTTCGGCACCTACTTCTGGCTGCTGCAGCGGGTGTCGGCTTCGCGCTTGTCGTTGATCTCGTACGTGACGCCGGTGCTGGCGGTCGTGCTCGGTGTGGTCGTCGGCGATGGCGAACTCAGTCTTGCCCTGGCCATCGGCACGCTGCTCGTGGTCATGGGCATCGTCTTGGTCGTGCAGAAGCGCCAATGAAGCTGCGCCTGCCGCGTCTGCGACCGCTGCCTCGCCGCGCGCGGAAACTCGTCGCCGCCTGCCTGGCCTGCTGCCTGCTCGCCGCGTTGTGGCTCGCGAGCGGCGGGGAACGGCGACAGACGTGGCCGCGCGGTGACATCCTGTCCGCGTTGCGTTGGGTCGAGAGCCATCACAACGACAACGTGCGCGATGGCGATGGCGGCAAGGCCATCGGTCCGTACCAGATCCACCTCGTCTACTGGCAAGACGCGCAACGCGCCGAGGCCGCGCTCGGCAATGACTACCAACGCTGTCGCGACCGAGCCTACGCCGAAGCAGTGATCGCCGCCTACATGCAGAAGTGGGCAGCGGCGGCGTGGGCGACGGGCGACGCCGAGACCATTGCGCGGGTGCACAACGGCGGGCCGTTGGGTGCCAGTCGCGATTCGACGCTCCCCTACTGGCAGCGCGTGCGGGCGCAGTTGCCGTAGACGATCACGGTCACGACGCGAGTTGGCGGCGCACCGCCGCCAGCACCGACTCGACGTCCGGGAAGGTGCCGTCGTTGCTGCTGACCACCTGCGTGCGCGGCCCGATCGGCGCAAAGACGCGCGGGTTGCCGACACCAAAGATCGCGACCGTTGGCACGCCGAGCATGGCGGCGAGGTGCGTGGTGCCGCTGTCGTTGCCGAGGAAGGCTCGCGCGGACTGCAAGCGCGCCGCGACGCGCACGAGGTCGTGTTCGACAACGAACGTGACCGGCGAGGACCAAGGCCATTGCCGTGCATCGTCGCGCTCGATCTCGACGGGACCGATCAGCACTTCGATCGGGGCGTGGTCAGCGAGTGCGCGCGCCGTCTGCAGCCAGTGCTCTTGCGGCCAACACTTGGCGCGTGCACCGCTGCCAGGAGCCAACACGATGGCGCCCGTCGACGCGCCACCCGGCCGCAAGAACGCGTCGTCTGGCCAGCGCAACGCCAATTGCAGTTGCGCCGCCAACTGGATCGGCAGCGGCCGTTCGTCTCGCGGTCGCGGGTCAAAGCAGTGCACCGTGATGCCAACCTCAACCAGGCGTTGGCACGCCACGTCGTCGGCGACGACCGCCGCATAGTCGCGCCAGCGCGCTGGCACCACACCCGACGCCAGCGTCCACACGCTGAGGTCTTCCGTCGACAGCGCGCGCGCGACCACGCCGTAGTGGGCCAGCAGCACCGCAAACTCCAGCACACCGGCGAAGTGCAGTTCGTGCTCGGGTTGCGCGCGGGCCAGGGCCCGCAGCACGGGAACCATCAGCAAGGTGTCGCCGAGGCCTCCGCGCCGCACCACCAGCAACCGCGCTCTTGGCATCAACGCATGCCGGCGATGCGCGTGATCTCTTTCTCGGCTTGGCTGGCGGCATGCGTGCCGTCGTACTTTTTGCGGAACTGCTGCAGGGCGTCGCCGAGCTTCTTGCGTTGCGCGTTCTTGCTGACGTCGTGGGACGCGAGCAGCTTTTGCAGCGCGCGGCTGGCCGCCAACTCCTTCTTGATCGCCGCGTCGGTGCCAAAGCGGGCGCGTTCTTTCGCCGCCGCCTCAGCGGGTTCCATGCCCTTCCACTGCTTCTCCATCCTCTCAAGTTGGTCCTCGGCATTCGCGTAGTCAGGACCAGCACCCAGTTTGCTGACGCGCGCCACGGCACTCTGGGTCTGCTTGGTGAGCTGCTCGCGCTGCGCTGTGAACACGTCCTTCATCGCGGCGTCGAGATTGGGTGCCGCCAGGTTCTTGTCGAGGTAGTCGCGAACCTTCAAGAACTCGCCCTTCTTCCACAAGCCACGCAGTGGCTCGTAGCGTGAGTCCTCGGGTATGGGCGCCAACGACACCGTCTTGAGCAGCGCTTCGATCTGCTCGTCGGTCGGCATGCGATCGTCCGGCACGCTGTGCACGTCGCCGGACGCATCGAGCACGTACACGCTGGGGTAGAACTTGATGCCGTAGGCAGCGACGTCCTTTTTGTCGACCCGCACGATCGGGTACTTGGCCCCGAGCTGGTCGACGAAGATGTCTTGGATCTTGCTCTCGTCTTCACCGGACACGCCGATGAGCAGCAGCCCCCTCGCAGCGAACTTCGCGTGAAGTTCGTTGTTGTGCGGGACGGCCGCCTTACAGGGGCCTCACCAAGTTTCGGAGAACTTGAGGATGACGATCTTGCCGGCAAAGTCGGCGAAGTTCGCGGGCCCGTCGTTCCACACTTTCAGGAACGGGATCTCGGGCGGCAACGCGCCCTTCTGCAATTGCGCCGGCAACACACTGCCGAGCAGTGCGGCCGCCGCAAACAAGAGTGTCACTCGATGGACCATGGCGCGGCACCATAGCCGCGGCGCGCAGGCGAAGTGTCCCTGATGTGTAGCGAGTTGCCGCGCGCCCGCCTTGGCGATGCCATCGACGATCTCCTGGTGAAGGCGCCCTAAACCTTCGGGGGTCGCCTGCAAGACCGAGTTGTCGGTTCCCTCTTGGTGCGCAACCGGGCACCATGTTCGCCCCAAACGCGAACCGTGAGCACCGCCCCGAACCCCGTCTCCCCCGCCACCACCTCCACTGCCGAGAAAGCCCTCGCTGCCGCCGGGGATGTCGACTCGGCCCGCGATGTAGGCGCCCTCGACGCCTCCCAGCGGCAAGCGGCCGTGCGCCTCGGCCGCCACAAGCAGGGTTTGGTGGAACGCCTCATTTACGGGCCCGCGCCAGCGGCCAGCGAACTGCAGAGTGGCGCCATCGCGGCTAGCCAAGCGGGCGCGCGCGGGGCGGGCGTGATGCAGGCCGCGCTCGGTTGCTTGCAGCGCGGCGAAGCGTTCACCGCCGACGGCAAGCTGTCGGCCGCACTGCGGGCGAGCGTGGCTGCCGAGAAGGCGTATGGGTTCACCGTGCCGACCGAGTTTGGCGGCCTCGATGGTCGCTACGTCGAGCTCGCTCTGGTCGAAGAAGAGATGGCCGCCAATGGGCTCGGCCCGCTCGCCGTCGAGATTTCGGGCGAACTGACGATCGGTGCGGGCTCCTTGCTGGCCTACGGCACCGAGGCGCAGAAGCACACGTTCCTGCCGCTGGTCGCGCAAGGCGAACTGATGGCGTTCGGCCTCACCGAGGTCGGCATCGGCGTCAACGCCAAGAAGGTGCGCGCCTATGTCGAGCCGGATCCGGTGACCGGCGGCTTCCGGCTGCACGCGATGGGCGATCGCAACAAGCTGTGGATCACCAATGCCACGCACGGCGGCCTCGTCGCCCTCGTGGCGCGCGTGGGCAAGGACGGCAAGCAGGTGGGGCTCTTTGTGATGCGCTTGCCGAGCAAGGACATGAACGCCGACGACGGCGTCGACTACGAATTTTGGTGTCGGCCTTCCAACACCGGCGCCTTCACCGCCAACCACAATGTGCGGTTGCACTTCGCCAACTACCCGTTGCGCGCCGACGAGCAGATCCAAGCCGACGGCGTCGAAGTGCTGTTCTATTGCTTGCGCATGGGGCGCTGCATGTTGGCGGCGATGGCGGCCGGCTACCAACGTATGTTCGCGGTCGATGCGACCGCCTACGCGCGCTCGCGCGATGGCGTCGGCGGGCTCGTCATCAAGCATGAACTGCCGCGCCAACACATCGGACGCATGCTCGGTGGTGCGCTGCAATCGCGGGCCCTCAGCCACTTGTCGCTGCAACAGGATGCTGACGGCCACGACCTCGCTGGCTTGCGCGACTTGACCAAGTCGGCGGCGGCGACGAGCGCCCTCGAATCGCAGATCGCCTGCGAACGCGTCCTCGGCGGACGGTCGTTCGATCGGGCGTCGCGCGTGCACGAGGCTCGCCACAACATGCACGTGTTCGGCGTCGTCGAGGGTGAAGACGATCTGATCCTGATGGGCATGGTGAAGGACGTCACCGACACCTTCACGACGCGCTACATGGCGGGCATGTTGTCCGTGATCCAGTCGATCAACGAGGGCCCGGACGGCAAGCCGCTGCCGCCCGAGCAGCGCATCCTGCGCCTCACTCCCGCGCTCGCGTTCTCGCAGACGAAGCGGGTCTGGCAGGCGACGACGCGGCTGTTGGCCAAGGGGGCGTTCTGGTCATTGGTGCTGTGGGTGCTCGGCAACCTGCTGATCGAACTGCTGCGACTGCCGCGATGCCTCGTGCCTTCGAGCTGGCTGCCGCGCTACCAACCGCTGCCCAAGACTCTGCGCCGCTACGCGCGGTTTGCTGAGACGCGCCTGCGTTGGCTGCGATGGGCGTATCTCGGCATCAACTTGCACTTCCAACTCGAACTGACGCGCGCCCAGATTCCGCTGCAGCGCCTTGGCAAGGTGATCGAGCAGTTGGTGTCGATGCTGGCGTTGTGCCATCACGCCGCCGCGTTGCGCGATGACAGCCAGCAGCGGGTTGCGGCGTTGCAGTGCGAACAACTGATGACGCGCGTGAAGGGCACTCGACTGCTGACTGGCCTGTGGCAGATGGATCGTTTGCGCCAGCTCGTCGGCGCCGTCGGCGACGACCTCGAGCAAGGCCGCAGCTCGTTACTTGTCGGCGTGGCGCCGCAGCCGTTGGCGCACCCATTTGAAGTGCGCGAGAAGAAGAAGCCGAGCTGATTGGCTGGGACGGTTCCGTGACTCAGTAGCCGATCGTCGCCGTCAGCGCGTTGGTGACGCCGTCTGCATGGCGCCACGCGACACCGACCCGACCTCGCCTCACTTCGGAAACGGTGTCAGCGGACCAACTGGCGGCACCCCTGGCTTGCCAGCTGGCGACGGCAAGCTTGGCGATGGTGGCACGATGTCTCCCATCAGGTATTCACCCGGCGTCGACGTCGGCACTGGCGAAGGCTCGACGGCACCACTCTGCGGCCGCACACAGCCAACGGCACTGCTCCACAACGAAATGCACAGAGCCGCGGCCCGCACCCACGCGGCTCGCAGCTGCCGCCGCCAGCCAACCGGACAATCGCGTGTCAGCACGCGACCATCCGCCCGACGAAACAGCCGCACACACACGCGCCCCTTTCCCGCACCCCGCAGCACGTCTTCGGCTTGCTCGCGAGTCATCGCACTCAGGTCATGCACATGCAGTTTGCAGCTGGCACAGAAGCGACGGCGCTCGTCGCCGCGCATGTCCTGCCAGTCGGCAGAGCACGGCGATGCGATCGAGACATGGTCGAGCAGGTTGGTCATAGGCAGGATTGTTGGCGGGCCGAACGACGGTCTCGTCGGCTGGTTCCATCAGCGTCTCACTCTAAGGCACCAACACAATCGCCCCCGTGCTCTGGCGTGACTCCAGGCGCCGGTGCGCGGCCGCAGCTTCGGCCAATGGCAAGGTCGAGTCGATGCGCGCGCGCAGCACCCCGCCTGCGACCAGCTCGAACAGCACCTGGGCCGCGTGCAGCAGTTCCTCGCGCGTGCTGGTGTAGTCGTGCAGCGTCGGCCGCGTCAGATAGAACGACCCCGCTTGCAGTTCGGTGATGGCGACTGGATCGGGACGGCCCGACGAGTTGCCGAAGGCGACCAGCAGCCCGCGCTTCTTCAAACACTGCAACGACTCGCGCAGCGTGCTCTTGCCGACGGAGTCGTAGACGACGTCGAGCCCTTTGCCTTGGGTCATGCGTTGCACGACGTCGACGACGTTCTCTTCTGAACGAACGATCACTTGGTGGCAGCCGTGCGCGCGCGCGACTTCGGCCTTCTCTGGCGTCGACACCACGCCGTACACCGTCGCCCCGACGTGACGCAGCCATTGGCACAGCAACAGGCCAACACCGCCGGCGGCGGCGTGCACCAGGACGTGATGCCCGCGTCCGACTTTGGTGACGCGCCGCACCAAGAACTCGGCCGTCAGACCCTTCAGCAACAGCGCGGCGATGGTGGTGTCCTCGACCCCGGCTGGAATGGGCACGAGCCGCCAGGCCGGCACGTTGCGCGCGTCGGCATACGAACCGGGCGGCACATGGCCACCGTAGGCCACCCGTTCGCCGATGGCGATCGTATGCACGCCGTCACCCACCGCGACGACTCGTCCGACCGCCTCACCACCCACGCCATGCGGCAGCGCCGGCAACGGGTAGAGCCCACTGCGGTGGTAGCAGTCGAGAAAGTTGACGCCAATCGCCGTGTGCTGCACCTGCACTTCGCCGCGCGAAGGAGGCGGCAAGGCTGTGTCATCCATCGACAGGCACTCGGGACCGCCAACGCGATGAACGCGAATCGTGCGCACCATGCGCGTTGGATACTCGATGCGACGACTTCTACCAACACAGCAAGATCAACGACGCCACCAACGAAGCGGCCCGACTGCGCGAAGAGGTGGCTGCCATCCGCTCGGCGCCGACCGAGGCAGTCGACGACGAACGCATGCTGCGCGCGATTGGGGAACTGGCGCTGGAGGACGGTCGGACGGATGGCATGTCGTCGTTGCGCTGAACAACGCTTGCGTGACGACGGCGCCGGTTCGCTAGCATCTGCGCGATGGTGCGTTCGCTGATGCTGCTGGTCGGACTGGGTCTCCTGACTGCCTGCACGAGCTTTCGTGAAGTGCGCCCGGGAGTGTTTCGTTCGGGTCAGCCGACGGAGGACTGGCTCGCCCGTCGCATCGAGCAATACGGCATGCAGTCGGTCATCTGCTTGCGTGGCAGCAACGACAACTCCGCCCCCACGGCGCGGGCAGCCGTCGGTGCGGGCATCGTGTTCGCGAGTGTGCCGATGTCGGCAACGAGCCCGCCGCGACCCGCGACGCTGCTCGAACTGTGGCGCCTTGCCGCCAACGCCCCGCGGCCGGTGTTGCTGCACTGCCGCGCCGGCGTCGATCGCACGGGCTTGGCGGCGGCGCTGTTCGTCTTGCACGACACCGGCGACCTGGCATTGGCACGGGCGCAGTTGGCGTTGCTGCCGCACGGCCACCTGGCGCTGTTTGGCCAGCAGGCGATGGACGCCGTGCTCGATCGCTACGAGCCGCACCACGGCAAGCTGTCGTTCCCCGACTGGGTGCAGCAAGTATACGCCGCTGAGTTCGCCGCTCGCCGCTGAGGAACGCGGGGCTTCGCAGCGCACACTTTGCCGACGCCTTGCCAGCCCGTAGCGTGCGGGCCGTGGACCTGTCGCTCGTCGTCTTCGTCGCGGTCTATGCAGTGATGATCACGGGCCGCGTGCCGGGTCTCGCGCTCGATCGCACCGGCGCCTGCTGGCTTGGCGCCACCGCTTTGCTGCTCTTTGGCGCGCTGAGCCGTGAACAGGCTTGGCGCGCGATCGACGTCGGCACCATCGGCTTGCTGCTGGGGCTGATGGTCGTATCGGCGCAGTTCCGGCGCAGCGGGTTCTACGCGCACCTGACTCGTTGCCTCGCTTTGCGCCAAACGTCACCCACCCGCTTGCTTGGCGAACTGATTGCGGTGACCGGCTTGTTGTCGGCGGTGCTCACCAACGATGTCGTCTGCTTGGCGATGGCGCCGGTCCTCATCGACACCTGTGGGCGGCGCGGCCTCGACCCAGTCCCATTCTTGTTGGCCTTGGCGGCGGCGGCGAACGTCGGCTCGGCGGCGACCTTGATCGGCAACCCGCAGAACATGCTGATCGGCCAGCAGCTGGCGCTGCCGTTCGCCGGCTACCTGCTCGATGGCGCGGTGCCGGCAGTGGCCGGCTTGTTCGTGGTGTGGGTGGTGTTGGCGCGCGCCTACCGCGGCCAGTGGGCGCGCTCGTTGCCGCTGCCCGCGGCCGCTCTGGAACCGTTTGACCGCTGGCAGACCAGCAAAGGCGTCGTCGTGTTGGTGGTCCTGATCGCGGGGCTGTTGTGCTTGCCCGTGCCGCGCGAAGTGCAAGCGCTGGCGGCCGGCGGACTGTGCTTGCTGTCGCGCCGGGTGCGCACGCGCGCGCTGCTCGACCTCGTCGACTGGCAGCTGCTACTGCTGTTCGCCGGACTGTTCATCTGCAACGCCGCCTTCGCACAAGCGGGGCATGCCGCCCACGGCTTCGCGTGGTTGCGCGCGCAAGGACTCGATGTCGCCGATCCAATCACCCTGTTTGCGACCAGCGTGGTCGGTTCCAACCTAGTCTCCAATGTGCCGCTGACGATGCTGTTGTTGCCCGCCGCCGATACCCCACTCGCTGGCCCCATCCTGGCGTTGGCAACGACCCTGGCCGGCAACCTGCTGTTGGTCGGCTCCATTGCGAACCTGATCGTCGTCGAGGCAGCCACTCGGCTTGGCGTGGCGCCGTTGCGGCGCAGTTGGGCCTTGGAACATTGTCGAACGGGCGTGCCGATCACGCTGGCAACGTTGGCCATTGCCGCGCTGTGGCTGTGGCTTCGGCATGGAACCCTCGCGCGCTGAGCCGCCAACGTTCACGATGGTGGGCATGCGTACTCCGTTGGTCTTGGTGGTAGTGCTCGCGTTGCTCGGCGTCGGTGCCTACTTCACGCTGCTGCGCGACGACGACACGGCACCACCACCGCCCGCGCCAGTGACAGCTTCGACGATGCCGTCGGCTGGCAGCGTGGGCAGCGAGCAGGGCAGCGTGCGTTCGCCGGTCGCGACCACACCGCCGGAGGGGACGACGACGCCCCGTTCGCCGTCGACCAACCCGTCTCCCGCGGCCCCGTCTCCCGCGGCCACGCCGCCCAACGTCGTGCTGGTCGTGCGCGACCTCGCGGCGCGCGGCATGGTGCCAGCGTTCCGTTGGCAGTTCCGCAACAGCCTCGCCGCCCAGCGTGGCGAAGGGGTCGCGGGTCGCGCCGAACTGTCGCTCGAGCCAAGTGCCGTCGGCCAATTGCTGGTCGAAGCGGATGGTCTGGCGCCGTTCGTGCGCGATGGACTGATCGTGCCGACCGCACCTGCCTCGGCGGTGACGGTCGACGTGTTCCTGGCCCCGGCCGTAGCTGCCGCCGGCATCACGCTGCACGTGCGCGATGTGGCGAGCAAGCCGGTCGAGCACGTGCGCGTCGATGCGTTCGCGCTGGCGGCTGAAGGCGCGGCGACGACGTGGCAACTCGGATCGTCGCTGTGGGCTCGGCGCGCCAGCGACCGCGACGGGCGTTATGTGCTGCCGACCTTGGCGGCCGGGGAGTACGGCATTCGCATCGTTGCCACCGACAAGGACGGCTCCTTGTTGCCCTTCCTGCCCTTCCTGCGCACCTACACGCTGACCGGGGACAACGGCTTCGTCGAGGATGTGCCGCTCGAAGTGGGCGCCTTGCTCACGATCGATCTGGTCGACAACGCGGGCCTGCCGTACGACCCGAGTCGGTTTGGCACGGCGACGCTGAGCCTGCGCATTCCCGGCGGCCCCTCCGTGCAGCGCAAGTGGATCGTGCGCGGCGAACTGGCGGAAGCGATCGCCATCGATGTCGTGCCAGGCCTCGGCAAACTGCAACTCGCCGAAGCGGTGACACCTGGGCCGTGGCAATTCGAAGTCTTCGTCAACGGCGAGCCGCGCGTGCAGCGTTCGCTGTTCTTGCGCGCCGGCATGACCAACGAAGAGCGCGTGCAGGTGCCGTAGTCGCGGGCCGTCAGCAATCGTTGTAGCCAGCGCTGCGTCGCATCTCGCCTTCCATGCCGATCGCGCCCATGCCGTAGGCGGCGAACAGCAAGCTGCACAGGGCGAAGGGCTGAATGAGGACGACCGGCCCCATCACGACGACATAGCCAAGGCCGCCTGCCAGGGCGTAGACGAAGCGGTCGCCGCGCGCCAACTCAGCCAAGCCTGCCGCGATGGCGCCGACCGCCGCCAGCACCGGCACCAAGCCGAAGCCGCCGAGCAGCAGCGCTTGGAAGAGGCCCATGAAGGTGAAGACCAACGCCCCGTGGCACAACGCCCGGCCGAGCCGTCGATGCAGTCGCAACCAGCCGTCGGTGCCACGCAGGCGCGTCTGCGCCCACTGGTTGCGGAGGCGCAGCTGCTCCTCGGCGGGCAGGTCTTTGAACCAGGGTTCCAACTCGCGCCCATCGAGATTGCATGTTTGTTCGTCGACCACGACGACGGGCGCTGGCCCGGCCACCGAGACGACCGTCGCGACGAGCTCGGCAGCCTTCGCCGCGCGTTGCTTACGTTCCTTGCGCAGGACATCGCGCTGCACGGTGGCGATCAAACTCGCGGAGGGTTCGTGTTGGGCGATCTTGGCCCGCAACTCGGCGAGGCCACGTTCCGTCTGCGCGCTGTCGACTGGCGGCGAGCTGGCCTTCGGCGGTGCGACCGTCGGCACCGACGCGGTCGTTGCAACCGTCGCTGCGAGGGCTCGCTTCCTGAGATCCACCGCCTCGCCCGGATGGGCGCAGAATTCGTTCGGTGGCAGCGGTTCCCAATCGTCGGTGGACATCCGTGCGGTCTTTCGGCAGCGCTCGGCCTTTGGCTGTGCTCCGGGACGAGGTTGGGTGTCTCGTTCCGCGACTCGGCGGGGCTTGGCAACTGGCGAGCAGCGACTACCGTCGGCGGCGTGTTCTCGTTCGCCTCCTCGTCATGGCCAGTGCCGCGGCGCCGCCGTCAATGGCCGCACTGGCGCACGGTGCTGCTCGTCAGCGCCCTGTTGGCCGCGGCGTCATCGCTGTTGCCGTGGATCCGCGTGCAGTGCGCCAGCCTCTTTGGTGACTACGTCGGTCCACCAGGTTGGCAATCGTCAGGTGGGTTCACGTGCCTTTGCACCTGTGCGTTGGTGGCGATCATGACGTTCGCGGAAACCCCAACCAAGCAGCCCCAGGAAGCCGTGCGGCCCGCCTGCCTGCTGCTGGTAGTGCTCACCGTGCTCGCGTTCGGGTTGCAATGGCGCGACGGCCCGGGGCATCTGGGCGGCGTCTCGGCGTCTTGGACCGGCGCCTTCTGGTTGGTGGTTGCGAGCCTGCCCGCGCTGCTGACCGCCTGCGTCGCCCGCGCCGCCAACCCTAGCTCGCGACGCGCTGTAACCGAGCTCTAGGCCGCTCTAGGCCTCCTGTGCTCACAGCTCCTCAGGCCCGCCGACGTAGCCAAGGAAGGCGCTGGCGACGACGACGTACGGACTCGCCAGATAGACCTGCCCCGGGCCTGACCGGCCGGGGAAGTTGCGGTTGATCGCCGACACTGTGACCTCGTCCGCCGTGAACGACACGCCAGGCCCCGCCTTGATGCAGGCGCCGCAGCTCGGGTCGATCAGCTCTATGCCTGCACCTTCGAACAACTGCACGTAGCCCATCTGCTGGGCGTAGTCGCGAATGCGCTGGCTGCCGAACTGGATGTAGGTCTTCGCCTGCAGGGTGCGGCTCTTCTTCACCGCGTTGCGCACGACCTCGGCGTACATGTCCATGTCCGCCTTCTTGCCGCCGGTGCACGAGCCACCGTAGGCGATATGGATCTTGGTCTTGCCCTTCGCTCGCAGCGTCGCCAGCGGGATGCCATTGCGCGGATCGCCGGGGGTCGCCACGGTCGGCTGCACCGTTGCCAGATCGATATCGATCGTCCTGCAGTAAGCGGCTCCGGGGTCGGCCTTCACGATCTGCGCCCGCAACTTGGCGCGGTCGGTGCCGCGAAGGTTTGCGATGTATTCGACGATGACGTCGTCGGCTTCGATGATGCCGGTGAAGCCACCCGCTTCCACCGCCATGTTGGTCAACGTCGCGCGCTCATCGAGCGACATCGCCATCGTGCCCGGCCCACCGAACTCGAGCACCTTGCCGATGCCCGCCCCGGTCTTGAAGAACTCGTCGGCAAGCAGGTGCAGCATGACGTCTTTGGAGCAGACGCCGGCGCGCATCTCGCCGTGCAGGTTGACGCGCACCGACTCCGGCACCTTGACGCGCACGTCCTTGGTGAACCAGCTGTTCGCCATGTCGGTCGAACCGACGCCGAATGCAAAGCAGCCGAGCGCTCCCGCCATGCAGGTGTGGCTGTCGGTGCCGGTCACGAGCTGGCCCGGCTCGGCGATGTCTTCGATGACGATGTTGTGGCAGATGCCTTCGCTGCCGACCAAGTGGCCATCGCGACGCACTTCGCCGTAGAGCTTGACGCCGTGCTTCTTGGTGAACGCTTCCTGCACCGTCGCTAGCGACGCCGCCTGCTCGCGCAAGCCCATCTTGATGTGGGCCTCGGGCATGATGCGATCGAGGAAGGTCAAGTGATCGCGGAAGGCGAACACCGATTGTGGGTCGGTGACCTTGGCGTCCACACCGAGCCCCATGCGAAACAGCGCCTCCGCCATCGGGGTCACGTATTCGTGCGAGAAGCGCACGTCGGTGCGCACGAACAGCGCATCCCCCGGCTTCACCGCGGCGATGCCAAGTCGCCCGGTCTTGGCGTCGGCAATGGCGCGCTTGCTGATGATCTTCTCGCACAACGTCATCGGCCGCGCGGGCGTCAACACCGGCGGCGGCACCGTCGTGCCGGCGAGGCGGGCCTGGTTGTAGGCAAACAAACCACCGTGGCGCACGATCTCGGCGGCGATCGGGTCGAGACCTTGGGTGAACTCTTCGATCGGGATCGCTTCGCCGCGTTCGATGCGCGGCAGCAGTGAGAAGTCGGTCGACGTCAGCAGACCGATGTTCTGGCAGTTCTGGCCGTAGATCTTCTCGATGTTCTTGGCGATGACGAGCTGGATGCCCGCCTTCAATTCGCTGTAGGGCGCCGTCTCGCGCGAACTGCCGCAGCCCTTGGAGATGCCGCTGACGATCACCGAGAAGCCGCCGTTCTTGATCGCGTCCTGCTTGATGAGGTTGCCGCGCAACCCGACCAGGCAATAGCGCGCGAGCGTTTCGTCGTAGTAGTAGCAGACCCAGCCTGGCGTCAGCTCGTCGGTGGAGATGTTGTCGATCAGCTTGCGGGCCGGATCGTGCGGCAGGTTGGCGCCGTCGTAGAGCTGCGAGGTCAGTTGCTGCGGGTCCTCGCTCAGATGCAGCACGCGGCCGGGGAACTTGACGGTTTGGCCGCGCATCACACCTTCTCCAAAATCATGGCGATGCCCTGACCGCCGCCGATGCAGGCCGAGGCGCAGCCAAGCGCCTTGCCACTCTGCTCCATCTCGCGCACCAACGTCAGCAGCAAGCGCGCGCCCGTGGCGCCGAGCGGATGGCCGAGGGCAATGGCGCCACCGTTGACGTTGCACTTGTTGCGGTCGAGCTTCAGCTCCTTCTCGCAACCGAGGTACTGCGCCGAGAACGCCTCGTTGATCTCGATCAGATCGAGATCGGCGACCTTCAGGCCAGCTTTCTGGCACGCGCGCTGGATCGCCGGCACCGGGCCAATGCCCATGATCTCGGGCTTGACACCGGCGAGCCCCCACGAACGAATGCGGGCCTTGGGCCGCAAGCCTAGCTCTTTGGCGCGCTCTGCCGTCGTCACCACCAGCATCGCGGCGCCATCAACGATGCCCGAGGCGTTGCCCGCCGTCACCGTGCCCTCTTTGCCGAACGCCGCCCGCAAACCAGCGAGTGCCTCCAACGTGGTCTCCGGCTTGATGTGGTCGTCCTGGTCGACGACGACTTCCTTCTTGCCGATGGTGAGTGTGATCGGCGCGATCTCAGCCGCGAACTTGCCTGCCTTCACGGCCGCCGCCCCGAGTTGGTGGCTGCGCAAGGCGTACTCATCCTGCTCCTGCCGCGAGATGCCGATCATCTTGGCGATGTTCTCGGCGGTCTGGGCCATGAAGAACTTGCAGAACGGGTCGTAGAGAGCGGCGAACAGCAGGTCCTCGATCTTCTGCTCTTGGCCAAAGCGAAAGCCTTCGCGCGCGCCACGGATCACGTGCGGCACCTGGCTCATGTTCTCCATGCCGCCCGCCAAGCACAGCTGCGCTTCGCCAGCGAGGATCGTGTGGGCGGCCGAGAGCACGGACTGAATGCCTGAGCCGCACAGGCGATTGACCGTCAGCGCCGGCTTGTCGATCGGCACGCCAGCCTTCAACGCCACGTGGCGCGCACCGTAGATCGCGTCGCTGCTGCTCTGGGCGGCGTTGCCGACGAAGGTCTCGTCGACCATCTCCGCCTTGACGCCACAGCGTTGCAGGGCCGCTTTCGCCGCGTGGGCCGCGAGGTCGATGGCCGAGATGTCCTTGAACTTGCCGAAGCCGGGCGTGCCGGAGTACTCCGCCATGGCGGTGCGCGCACCACCGACGATCACCAATTCTGGTCGCATCCGACCAGCATCGAAGAACGATCCACCCCGTGCAAGATCGACCTGCCTGCCGTTCCCCCATCCCTCGCACCGCCCCTATGCAGGCTGCTTCGACACGCCGTAACATGGCCCGCCATGTGGAACCTGAAGCGTCTCGTGCTAACCCTGCTGCTCGCCCTGCTGCCCGCCTGCGCCAACCTCAACTTCTACACCGATGAACAGCTGGAGCCGCTGAGCGCGCAGGCCTACGAGGAAGCGACCAAGGCGACGCAAGGCATCGACGCCACCTCGAAGGATGCGCAGATGGTGCAGCGAGTGGCGAAGAAGATCGCCGCGGCGTGCGACGAGGACTTCAAGTGGGAGGCGCGACTGCTGAAGGCCGACATCCCGAATGCGTTCTGCTTGCCGAACGGGCGCATCGCGATCTACACCGGCATCCTGCCGATCACCCAGAATGAAGCTGGGCTCGCGGTCGTGATGGGCCACGAGGTCGCGCACGCGGTGCTGCGGCACGGTGGCAAACGCATGACGCAGGGCACGTTGACGCAAGGGGCGATGTCGGCTCTCGAAGCGGGGCTCGGCATGATGGAGATGAGTGGGGAAGCGAAGGGCGGCGTCATGGCGGCGATGGGCATGGGTGCCAACGTCGGTGTGCTGTTGCCGTTCTCGCGCGACCACGAGAGCGAGGCCGACATCGAAGGGCTGCGGTATGCGATCCGCGCTGGCTACGACCCCAACGAGGCCCCGAAGTTGTGGGAGCGCATGGCCAAGCTTGGCGGCAGTGGACAACCGGAGTGGCTTTCCACGCACCCAGCGTCCGAAGCGCGCGCTGCGACGTTGCGCGCGATGATTCCGGAGCTCGTTGAGCAGGAGAAGAACTGGCAGCCAAAGCCGAAGACTGCCCCGGCAGCGCCGCCGACGAAGACGGTCGATCCCGGTGCCGTCAAGAAGTGACGGAGAGGCTCTCAGTTCGCGAGGCGAACGGCAAACTGCGGGGCGAGCATGCAGAGCAGGGAAACTAGCGCACCCATCGCGATCGCGACGCGCACCGCGGCTGGGGTCACCGTTCCTGAGGTGGCGCGGTCGCCGAGCAGTTCGGGCACTGGGCGCAGGTAGAACAGCGCCCCGAACACTCCACCCAAAGCGGCGACGACCGTGCAGGTGACGCCAGCAGCATCCCAGCTGTGCCGCAGCACAGCCAGCTTGGCCAAGAAGCCGGGGCTTGGTGGCACGCCCGCGAGCGACAACAGCCCGAGCACCAACGCCGCCCGTCGCATGCGTCCCATCGGCTGGCGCGCCAAGGCCGCGATCGGCAGATCGCCGCTGCCGCCCGACAAGGC
>CANEYR010000043.1 GCA_947444055.1 Planctomycetota bacterium | reverse complement strand
TCGGGAGATCAATGCCCGCGGGCCAGAGCAAGTTCAAGACGCAGCCAACCGGCTCGAGTCTGCACGAGTAGATGAGGTTGTCAGGGCCGTCGGCTGGTTGAGAGGCGTCCTTCCGGAGACTCGGAAGTTCGAGTTCGAAGAAGACAACGACAGCCGATCGATTCGCACAGGCGGGATCGGCGAGGAGATCGATCCGGACGCGATCAACGAGATCGACAAGACCTGCTTGCACAAGAAGTGTCGAGCGACGTTCCGAGTGTCGAGAGTCGGCCAGTCACAGAGCTGGGTGCGCTACGTGTTGACCGAGATCGAGCCTCTGAAGGGCGACTCAGCATGGACCACACTGCCCGAGTGATGCTCCAACGCCGTGGCCATCCCGCTGCACGGGGTGGCACCCTCGCCGCAGAGAGTGGGGTAGAAAGGTGGCCCGAACTGGGCCGACCTAGCGGTTTTCGACCCCGCACCGCCTTCACGCTTTCCACTCTGTAGTTCCTGGAAGTTCGGGCCACGGCTTCGCGTTCGCAAATTTGCGAGCATCCGCCCGATCCGAGCCGCTTCAAAAACCTGCGCCCTTCACGGGCGTGCGGGTTCAAGTCCCGCCTCCGGCACCAGTTTGCACAGCACCCGCGGTCAGTTCGTCGGCGGCGCCAGCAGGCGCGCCACCGTCTGCTCGCGCAGCAGCCGCGCCTTGCCCTCCTGGCCCAGCAGTTCCAACACCTCGGCCAGCACGGCACACACCGTCGCCGTCGGCCCCAACGCCTCGGCCGCCAACCGCGCCGCGCGTTCGGCCTTCTCAACGTCGCCAACGCGCGCCAACTCGCGCGCCACCAGCAGCAACGTGCCTTGCATCGGACAGCACTCAAGCAATTCGCGCGGCTCCAACACCCCTGGCCGCTCGGTCAACAGCTCGGCGATGCGGTCCAAACCCTGCGGTGACTTGGTCGCACCCCAGGCCTTGATCGCCGACCGGTAGTCGCCCGCCGCGCGATGCACGTCGCCGAGCAGCAGCCCGCTCTGCGCCCCGTCCTTGTCGGCCTGCGCCAACTTCCTGGCGAGCTTCTTCGCCGCATCGCGATCGCCGATCGCCAGCGCCGAGGCACCAGCCGCTACCAACGCCTCGATCCAACGTTGCCGCTCGCGCGCAGCGGCCGCCGGCGGTGCTTGCTTGTGCACCCGTTCTTGCGCCGTCGCATAGGCCGCGGCATCACCTTCCTGCATCACCAGGTCGCGCCACTCGGAGAGCAATCCATAGTCGTCAGGAAAGCGCTCCACCGCTCGCTCCACTTCGCCGCGCAGGGCACCCGGCAGAATCTCACCCTGCCGACGCCACGCTTGGACGCGCAGCTGCAACAACGAGCGCATCAGTTCCTCAGGCAACCCAGGCTCAATCACCCGTGACAACCACCCGAGCGCCAGCTCGACCTGCGCCTGCTCGAGCGCCGCGCGCGCCAGCTTGAGGTTGCTGTCGGCGACGACGTGCGGATACCGCTTTGGCGGGGCGCCCTTGTAGCGAGCGACTTTGCGGAACAGCTCGCGACCGCGCTTCTTGTCGTGCCCAACCAGCGCCGCCACCGCCTGCAGATGCCGACCAAGCACCGCTTCCGCCCGCATGTCGCGCACGCGACTGCGCAGCAGCCACACCGCAAACATGCCCCCGAAGGTGAACACCAACAGCAGCAACAGCACCCGCCCCAGCGTCGTCTGCAGCAGCGGATCGATCAGTCGAAACACCAACTCAATCAGCCGCACGACCACATCGAGGGCTGGGGAAAAGAGCGCCAACAACAGCACGAACGGCAGCGCGTAGACGAGCAGGCGCAGCCAGGGGTTCTTCGGCAGCAGCGCTTTGAACGGCGCCAGCAAGCCGCGGCGCATCAGGTCACCGAGTCCCATCGCCGCCTCCTGCTCGTGTGCGTTCGTTGCCGAGTTCATGCAGTGCCTGCTGTAGACGCAACCGCAAGTTGTGGTCGCGTTCCCTGTCGGCGAGGACGGTGAGGCAGGTGGTCGCCGTCGCCGTGGCGATCGCGCGCAACGCGAACATGATCTGCACCCGCCGGTTGGTGTGGCGCGAGATGAGCCCGATGCTGACCTTCTCCAGCCAGCCCGAACGCTCGTAGGCCGCTTGCAGTGGTGCCACCGCTGCATCCCCGATGCTCACCAGGATGGCGCGCAAGTCGTCGTCAAACGCCGAGGGCTCGGGACCAAAGCTATCGCACACATCCGCGGCGGCAGCCCCACCGAGGGCAATGAGTACACGCGCGAGCCGCTGGCGCTCGCCGGGCACTCCTTCAGGATCTGCGAACGCGGCCAGCACATACTCGAGCGTGCCGACCCCGAGGTCGCTGAGCACCAGTTCCGCCACGTCGGCGAGCGGCTCTTCGGCCAGCGCCGCGATCAACATCTTGGTCGCACTGCGCGTCGGGCCCCGCGCCCGCAACACGCCTCGCATCACCTCGGGATCGTTCGCACCTGGAATCGCCGCCAGCAACCCTTCATCGCGATAGAACGTCGGCTCGCGCAACAGCGACTCGGCGACAAAGTGCGAGCGCGGCACCGCCTGCAAGAACCGGCGCAGCACTTCGCCGTCGGCTTTGTTCAGCCGGTGCAGAATCTCCATCGGCGGGAAGCGCTCGAGCACGAGTTGGAACTGATCGAGGTCGGCGAGGCCGACGAAGAAGTCGATCAGGATCTTGCGGTGTTCGGCCTTCGCGGAGGAGAACAGCGGTTCGACGTGCGGCAAGGCGGTGCGATCGAAGCCTTGCACGACGCGCCCGACCAACGCCGCCGGCGAGCGCGAGCCGAGCGGCAGCAGGCGTTCGTTGCCGAGTGCATCGCTGGCGGCAAACAAGGCCGGCGCGATCGTTGGCCCCATCGCGCGCAGCACTTCGATGGCGGCTTCTTGGGCAGCGCCATTGCCGTGCCACGCCGCCCGCAGCAAGGCCAGAACGGCGACTTCACGGAGCAGCAGCAAGTCCCCGCGCGCCTGCTGCCGGTCGTTGGCCTCGCCAGCGAGCCAACGCTGCACCAGACGCTGCACGTGCGCATCGTTGACATCGATCGCATCCATCATCTGCAGCGGCGAGACGAGGTCGGCAACGAGGCGCGGCTCGCCGAGGGTCGCCGGCGCGGCTGCATGGCAGCGTGCACACTCGACCACCGGGCTCGCCAGCGAGGTCCCACACGCGCGGCAGGTCCAACGACTCGGCGCGACCAGACCCGCGAACGTCGCGACCGGCAAACCAGCGATGGCAGACATCGTTCCGGATCGCGTCGGCACCAGCGCCCGCGTGGTGTTGACGGCGTCACCGAGCAAGCCCTGCACCGTCGGGGCCAAGCCGTGGCGCTCCGCATTCAGGCGAGCAGCGAGCAAGGTCACCGTTTCGGCGGTCGCATGCAGTCGTTGCGCTTCCGAACACAAGGCCTTGGCGCCAACCACATCGCCGCGCGCCAAGTGCGCATGGCCAGCTTGCGCCATGGTGCAGGCGACGTCTTCGAGCAGGGCGGCGTACTGGTTGGTCGCGCGCACCAACTCGAGCAGCCGCCGGCCGGCCGGCACCGCCCCATCGAAGTCCCCACACTGCAAGCGCGCGCGGTAGACGAAGTCCCATCCAGCAGCTCGCTCAGGCGCCTTCTGCAGGCCGCGCTGGGCGGCTTCGGCGGCTTCGCGCGGGAGGCCCGCGGCGAGCAGGCTCTGCGCCAGCAGCAAGTCGTTCTCGGCGCTGTCGAGGCCGAAGGCCGCCTTCAAGCACACGTGCTGCTGGTGCGCTTCCTCGGGTTGGCCGCGTTCGGCCAACACCTTGCCTAGCAGCAGCCGCGCGTAATGGTTCTCAGGATCGTTGGTGAGCACGGATACGAGGCGCGTGTGCGCCCCATCGAGGTCGCCGTGCAACGCTTGCTCAACGCCGAGCAAGTAGTCCGAGAGCGCCTGCCGCGAACGCGCATCGCGAACGAGCCGAGCCAAGCGCCACCAAAACAGCAGCACCGTGCTCAACACCAGCAGGGCAAGCGCCACTTCGACGACGCCGGGTTCGCGCCCAATGCGGGCGAGCCATGACCAAAACGAGCCGTCCGTCGCCGTCGCGGGGAACGGCGGGTTCTGCGGTAGCAGCATGGCGCAGCAACACGGCACGTGCCGTCATGCCTCCGCGATGCGAGTTCGCGTCGGCAGCGTGCGGCCGAGTGGGGCTGCGTTCTCACCCACTTGGCGTTGTGTCGCCAGCTCCAGCAAGCGATCGAGCAGAGCGGGGAACGACAGCCCGGCCGCCGCCGCCGCCTGCGGCAGCAAACTGGTCTTGGTCAGACCGGGGATGGTGTTGGTCTCTAGGACGAACGGCCCGGCGCTGGTGACGATCATGTCGGTGCGTGACATGCCATCGCAGACGAGCGTCTCATGGCAGCGCATGGCGAGTTCTTGCACGTGGGCGATTTGGGCGGCGTCAAGGCCGCGCGGCGGCACCACCTCTTCGGTTGCACCGGGCCGGTACTTCGCTTCGTGCGTGAACCACGTATCACAACGTGGGTAGATGCCAACCGGCGGCAGCGCCTGCAGGCGATCGCCGGTGTTGCCGAGCACGGCGACGGTGATCTCCTCGCCAACCAGGGCCTGCTCAGCAAACCACCGGCGAAAGCGCCCGCGAAAGCCTTGGAAGAACGACTCGAGCTCCGCCGCAGTGGTGACGCGCTGCACGCCGACCGTGCTGCCGGACGCGTCGACTTTGACGAACGCTGGGGTGCCGATCGCCGCCTGCATGCGAGCGAACTCGAACTTGGCATCGGCCCGCGCTAACGGCACCGAGGGCTCGTACGCCTTCGCCAACGGCACGCCAACCGCTGCCAGCACTTGGCGCGTTCGCAGCTTGTCCATGGCGACAGCCGAAGCGGCACAGCCTGAACCGACGAACGGCAAGTCGTAGAGCTCGAACATGCCCTGCACGGTGCCGTCTTCGCCGTAGGGCCCGTGCAGAATGGGCATGACGACGTCGATCTGCGCCTGATCGATCAGGAAGTCGAGCGCCGCACCGGGTCGCAGCGGCCCGTGCGCGGCAGCGGCATCATCCCGTCGCCATTCGCCGCCACTAGCGAGTGGCTGCCTGGCTGGCCACCAGGTGCCTTGGCGATCGAGAAACACCGGCCACACGCCATAGCGACGCCGGTCCAGGTGCAGGAGCACTTGGCTGGCTGAAGCCAACGAGACATCGTGTTCCGGCGACCGCCCGCCAGCGAGAACCGCAACTTGCATCAACATCACCCTCCATGGTGATGGGCGCGCAGCATACGGACCGCCTGCGGTCGTAGCGACGGCGGACCCAAAGTCGCTGAGAAGTCAGCGCGCCGGCGCGAACAGCCGACGCGTCGCGGCGGCGGCGCCCCACAGGATCGCGTCGCTGCCGCCCATCGTCGACACGAACTTCAGGTTCTGGTGAATCGCCGAACTGGTGGCGGCCGGCACGTGGGCGACGATGCGTTCGTGCAGTGCGGGCCAACCGGAGAGCACGCCGCCACCGAGCACGACAGCACCTGGGTTGAGCAGGGTGCAGGCGTTGGCGACCAACGTGCAGGCCGCCTGTTCGGCCTCGACCAAAATCGAGCGCGCCGCCTCGGCCTGCTCGCCGATGCCCGTAGCTACCGCGACCACCGCCCCGACAGTCCAGGACACACCGGTCGTCGGCCCCATGAGTTCAGCAGCACGTTCGGTGATGGCGCGGCCACCGCAGTACGCCTCGAAGTGGCCGAGGCCACCACATGGACAACGGCGGCCACCTGGCCGGAACGTGGTGTGGCCGATCTCACCCGCAGCATTGCTGCCGCCAGCGAATGGCTTGCCATCGACGATCAAGCCAATGCCGATGCCGGTGCCAAAGAACAAGCACAGCAAGGGGTCGCGACCCGCGGCGTGACCACGCAGGAACTCGCCCCACGCACTGGCGCGGCCGTCGTTCAGCAGCGTCGTCGTCAAGCCAAACTTGTCCTCGACGTACTTCGCCAACGGAAACCCATCGAGCGGCAGATTCGGCGCGCGATCGATCGAACGGCCATCCAGCGGGATGACGCCCGCCGTGCCGAAGCCTGCCGCGAGCGGTGGTTCGCAATCGGGCGGCAGGTCGCTCGTGATCTTGGTCAGCGCCTGATCGAGCGCCGCCAAGAACGCACCGCGCTCGCGCACGGTCGGCACATGCTGGACCCGATGCACGGCGAAGTCCGCCGACACCAAAGCAAAGCGGCACTTGGTGCCACCGAGATCCCCCGCCAACACAGTGCGCATCAATCCTCCGACAACGCTTCCATCAACTCGTCGAGCAACTTGACCATGCTCGCGTGTTGGTGCTCAAGCACGGTAATGCGGCGCATCACCTTCTCGACGACCGGCGGCAGCAGCGTCTCGAGGGCCACCGACTTGATCGTCTGAAACATCTCAGCCCGCTGCGGCGAAGGGTCCTTGCCAAACTGGAAGTGGTAGGCGTTCTGCAGCGCCTGCCCCGTGTGCTCGAGGATCTCACGAGCGACGTCCTGCTCTGGCACCCCTTGGTGCGTCAACTTGAAGGTCTCAACCTTGAACCGGTGCAGCGCGTCCTTCAGTTTTTTCTTCATGGTCAACTCCATGCCTCGCGACCGAGGCGACAACGATGAGAGGAACACCCTTCCCGTAGCCGCGTCGGGAACTTTCTGCAACGGGGCGCTCGGCGGAGCCGGAGTTTTCTGCCATGCCACTGGGGCCGCGGACAGGGGGTGAGTTGCGTTGGTCGCCCCGAGGCGAGCGATTCACACGCGACCGAGCATCAGGCTGGTGTTGTGGCCGCCAAAGCCAAGCGAGTTACTCAGGGCGTAGTTGACGCGCAATTCGCGGGCGACGTTCGGCACGTAGTCGAGGTCGCAGTCAGGGTCCGGCGTCTCGTAGTTGATGGTCGGATGGACCTTGTCGTCGCGAATCGACATGGCGGTCGCCGCCAACTCGATCGCACCCGACGCACCGAGCAAGTGCCCCACCATCGACTTCGTCGAGGACACCGCGAGGCGCTTGGCGTGGTCGCCGAACACTCGCTTGATGGCCGCCGTTTCGATCTTGTCGTTGAGATGGGTGCTGGTGCCGTGCGCGTTGATGTACTGGACTTGGTCGGCGTTGACGCCGGCATCGCGCAGCGCTTGGCGCATGGCGCGGCTCGGGCCATCCGCATCTTCGTTGGGCGCGGTGATGTGGAAGGCATCGTCCGTCGAACCGTAGCCAACGACCTCACAGAGGATCGGCGCGCCACGGCGCTTCGCGTGTTCGTACTCTTCGAGCACGAGGGCGGCAGCACCTTCTCCCATCACGAAGCCATCGCGGTTGCGATCGAACGGACGCGAAGCTCGTTTCGGATCGTCGTTGCGGCTGGACACCGCGCGCAGCGCGCAGAAGCCGCCCAGGCCGAGTTCCGTGGTGGCAGCTTCTGAACCGCCCGTCAGCATGATGTCGGCTTCGCCCCACTGGATGCTGCGCAGTGCGAGACCAATGGCATGACTTGAGCTGGCGCAAGCCGAGGACGTGACGTAGCACGTGCCCATCAGACCAAAGCGAATGGCGGCTTGGCCGGCCATCGCGTTCGCCATGATCTTAGGAATGAAGAAGGGGCTGATGCGGTCCGCACCGCGTTCGACCTGCAGCACCTTGCTGGCTTCGATCTCGTGGATGCCGCCGATGCCGGTGCCGGTGATGCAACCAGCGAGCGTGCGGTCTTCCTTGCTCAAGTCGAGCCCGGACGCAGCCATCGCCTCGGCGGCTGCGACCAAGTAGTACATCGTGAACTTCTCGAGCTTCTTGGACTCGGTCTTGGGGAAGAACTTTTCGGTCTCCCACTGCCATACCTCGCAAGCAAACTTGCAAGTGTGCTTTTGCGTGTCGAAGCGGGTGATGAGCCCGGCCCCAGAGGCGCCCTGCAGCATCGCGGCCCAGTTCGACTGCATGTCGAGACCGAGGGACGAAACGGCCCCGACACCGGTAATGACGACCCGACGTCTGCTCATGGTGGTATGCGCGTGATCGGGCCCGCGCGTGCCGGGCCCCGGTTCGTGCTCACCTCTCGGCGACGGGCAACGGGCCCGCCCCGGTCCGTGAGCGCTGACGATGCGATCAGCTCAGCTTGCCGCTGATGTACTTCACGGCGTCGCCGACGGTCATGATCTTCTCAGCGTCCTCGTCAGGAATGTTGATCTCAAACTCGTCTTCGAACTCCATCACCAGCTCGACGGTGTCGAGCGAGTCGGCACCGAGATCGTTGATGAACGACGTCTCTGCCGAGATCTTGTCGCGAGTCGTTCCGAGTTGCTCGCAGACGATGTTGTGGACGCGTTCCTCGATGTTTTCAGCCTTCGACACTTTTTTTGCCTCGTACGTACTTGGGAGAGTTCGGTGAGCGGGAGGGGTTGCCCCCGCCGCCAGGAAGATGGTGCGGACGGAAAGTCCGGAACAGTAGCTACATGGTCATGCCGCCGTCCACCACGAGAGTTTGTCCCGTGATGTAGGAAGCGGCATCACTGCATAGGAACGCCACGGCCCGCGCGATGTCGTCGGGCATGCCAAACCGGCTCAGTGGAATGTGCTTGAGCATTGACTCGCGGATTTCCGGCGTCAATGCAGCCGTCATGTCGGTGTCGATGAAACCCGGGGCAACCACGTTGACGGTGATGCTGCGGCTGGCCAGTTCTTGCGCCAACGACTTCGACAAGCCGATCAGCCCGGCCTTGCTGGCGGCGTAGTTGGCTTGGCCCGCGTTGCCCGTCAATCCGACCACGGAACCGACGTTGACAATGCGGCCACCGCGGGCCTTTGCCATCGCTCGCGCAAACGCCTTGCAGACCAGGAAGGTGCCGCGCAGGTTGGTTGCCAACACCGCGTCGAAGTCCTCGGCACTCATGCGCAGGAACAGGCCGTCGCGGGTGATGCCGGCGTTGTTGATCAAGAAGTCGAGTTTGCCGACGCGTTCGAGCAGCGTTTTGGCGAACGCTTCGACGGCTGCGGCCGACGCCACATCGGCGACCAACGCCTGCGCCTTACCACTGCCGGACGGCAACGCGGCGATCGCCGCGAGCGTCTCGGCGCAACCGCCTTCCTTGGTCGACGTGCAGAACACCTCGGCACCCTGCGCTGCGAGGGCCACGGCGATGGCGCGCCCGATGCCGCGCGAGCCGCCCGTAACCAACGCTACCTTGCCGGAGAACTGCATCGTCGTGTCGGGTCGAGGTGAAGAGGTAGTGGCTAGCGTGGTTGAAGAAGGGCGCGCGGGATCGACGCGTAACTACCAGCGCAGCAGCAAATGGCCCCATGCCATGCCGGCGCCAAACGCCGGCATGACCACGAGCTTGCCCTTTTGTAGGCGACCCGCTTCATAGGCCTCGCGCAGTGCGATTGGAACGGACGCGGCTGACGTGTTGCCGTAGCGATCGATGTTGGTGAACACGCGATCCATCGGCATGCCGAGTTGTTCCATCGCGGCTTCGATGATGCGCTGGTTGACTTGGTGCGGGACGATGACGCCGATGTCGTCGAGGCCGTAGCGGTCGATGACGTTCTTGACGAGCTCGGCGAAGACGCGCACCGCGAAGCGGAACACCTTGGTGCCGCCCATCTTCATGAAGTGCTGCTTCTGCTCGACGGTCGACGTCGAGGCGGGATGACGGCTGCCGCCGGCCGGCTGGGCCAAGACACCCTCGGCCCCACCCTCCATGCAAATGGAGCCGCCAAGTAACTCACCGCGACCGGCGCGTTCGAGCGAGGTGTAGACAACGGCCCCGGCGCCGTCGCCAAACAGCACGCACGTGTTGCGGTCGGTGTAGTCGAGAATGCGGCTCAGAATCTCGGCGCCGACCACGAGGATGTTTTTGTGCTGCCCGGACTGAATGAGGCCGGCGGCAACTTGCGAAGCAAAGACGAAGCCACTGCACGCGGCCGCCAAGTCGAACCCGCCGGCGCGTTTGGCCCCAAGGTCGAGGCCAAGTCGGCAGGCGGTCGCCGGAAACGGCTGGTCGCCAGTCACCGTCGCACAGATGACAATGTCGAGTTCCTCGGGGCTCATGCGCGCGTCTGCCAGCGCCTGTTGCGCCGCCACCAAAGCGAGCGAACTGGTGACTTGATCGCTCGCGGCGATGCGCCGTTCGCGAATGCCCGTGCGCTGTACGATCCACTCGTCGGACGTGTCGACGATCTTCTCGAGGTCTTGGTTGGTAAGGCGCTTCTCCGGCACGTAGCGGCCAAAGCCAGCCAAGCCGACAGGGATCAAACTAGCCATGGTGTGCGCTCCCTTTGGCAATGGCTGCCGTGGCCTGATGGCGACCGCGCCGCAGACCTTTGCAGGAAACGCCGATCATGCGTTCGGCTCGGATTGTGGCATGGCCGAGGCGCGCACCGCTTCGACGATGTGCTTGTTGACCTCGGCGTCCATTGCCCGCAGGGCGAAGCGAATGGCGTTGGCGAAGGCCGGGGCATGCGAACGCCCGTGACAGATCGTGACGATGCCTTGCACTCCGAGTAGCAAAGCGCCGCCGTACTCCGAGAAGTCGACGCGCGGCATGATCTCCTTCTTGACCTGCCCGATCTTGGCGGGCTCGATCGCGGCGCGCTGCATCAAGCCGAAGGTTATGCGCAACACATACTCGGCGACCCCTTCGCTGACCTTCAAGAGCACATTGCCGGTGAAGCCGTCCGAAACGACGACGTGGCAGTCACCGGTAAAAACCTCGAGGCCCTCGACATTGCCGTGAAAGTTGATCGGCAGCTGCTTCATCAACGCGCGCGCCTCGCGCACCAGCGGCGTGCCCTTGAGCTCTTCGCTGCCGATGTTGAGCAAGCCGACCTTCGGCTCTTTGATGCCGAAGGTGCCGCCATAGTAGGCCGAGCCCATCAAGGCATATTGGGCTAGATGGTGAGCCTTGGGCTGCGGATTGGCACCGACGTCCAGCACGAGGAACGGGTGTTTCTCGCCGTGAATGATCGCACCGATCGCCGGCCTCCGAATGCCCTCAAGGCAGCCGAGGCCGAGTGTCGCGGCGGCCACGACGGTTCCGGTCGAGCCCGCGCTGACGAAGGCGCCAGCGCGCCCTTCCTTCACTTCCTGAACACCAACGGCGATGCTGTTGCGAGGCTTCTTGCGCATCGCATCCGTCGGCGTGTCACCTTCGACCAGAGTGTCCGGGGCATCGACGATGGTGAGTCCGTCGAGGGCAACGGCCTGGTCACGCAAGGCGGCCGCGACCAACTCGTGCGGCCCGGTCAGGATCAATTGGTCAGCCCGGGCGAACCCGCGCTGCAGCGCCAACGCCACGCCCGCGACGCACTCCTTGGGGGCGTAGTCGCCGCCGACTGCATCGAGCACAACCTTCGTCATTGGTGTACCTGTGGGTTGCGAGTTGTTTGTCTGCCAGTCCGGACCGACGGAAGCCGACCGTCATGCAGCCGACGCGCACGGAAACGTGGAGTGCCGACCAACGGGTGAAGACCGCCACTGCCAGCAATCGGCCAGCCGCCGACCAGCAACCGACCAGCAACCGACCAGCAACCGGCCTCAGGGCTAGGCGTTTTCCGCAACCAGGATTTGGCGACCGCGGTAGTGGCCGCAGGCCTTGCAGATCGTGTGGGGGCGAATCATCGCGCCACAGTGCGTGCAGCGAACCAATTGGGCGCGGGTCAGCGCCAAGTGTGCGCGCCGGTGGCCCTTGCTCGCGCGGCTCAACTTTCTCTTCGGATTTGCCATGTTCGATTTCCTACGTTGTCGCCAGAAGCTCGGGGAAGGGCGTGCCTACCGCTGCTTACAGCTGCCTAAAGCTGCCTAGAGCCTTCTGGGAATCAGAGGGCGGAGGACATTACGGAGCACGCGCGTGAAGTCAACGGCGGGTTGGCACACCCACGGCAGGTCGCTCGCAACTGCGGAAACGGGCACGGGCAGCTAGGTTGGGTTGCAGCCCCCATCAACGCAGCTTGGCGGCAATCAACAGAGCCTCCGCCGCAGCTTTGGCCGCGGGTAGCTGCCCCAGATCCTTGCCTTTGCCTTGCGCGCCTTCCGGTCGGCCGCCACCGCCACCGCCCAGCAAGGCGGCGAGTTGCTTGACGATGTCACCAGCCTTGATGCGCGGGATCAGCGGTGCGCTGATCGCGGCGGCGATGTGCACTTCGCCGTCGATCGTGCTGAAGAGGATGCCAACGAACGGATCGAGCGCTTTCAGGGCGCGTCGCAGCAGTTCTTGCGCGTCTTTCGACTGCAACCCCGGCCGGTCATAGATCACCGTGTGCACGCCGTCCTTCTGGACCGCGATCGTGCGCAGCTTGGCAAGCTCCACATCGAGATCGGGCGCCAACGCCTTTTCGAGGTCCTTGCGGGCCCGCTTCAGCTCTTCGGTCAGTTCACCGACGCGTTCGACCACCCTGCTGGGAGGCACTTTGAGGGCACTGCCCACGGCAGCAAGTTGGCCACGTTCCTTCTGCGCGAGTTGCAGAGCGACGAGGCCGGTGACCGCTTCGAGTCGGCGCGTACCAGCCGCCACGGCCGTCTCCGTGACGATGCGAAAGCAGCCAATGTTGCCCGTGTTGCGCACGTGGGTGCCACCGCACAGTTCTTTGCTGAAGTCGCCGACTTGCAAGGTGCGAACCTGTTCGCCGTACTTCTCGCCAAACAGCGCCATGAACCCACTTGCCCGCGCCGCCGCCAACGTTTGCACCACGGCCTTGGCTTCGTTGGCGAGCAGCACCTGGCTGTTGACCAAGTCCTCCACACGCTGCAGTTGTTCGACCGTCGGTTTCTCGGGCTGGGTGTAGTCAAAGCGCAGCCGCTCGGGGGAAACCTCGGAGCCCGCCTGGCTGACGTGGTCGCCGAGCACTTGCTTCAAGGCGGCGTGCAGCAGGTGGGTCGCGGTGTGGTTGCGTTCGGTAGCTCGGCGCGCTGGTTCGTCGACGGCAAAGGTCGCCGCCGCCCCCACCGACAACTGCCCTGACGTAACCGTGGCGTGGTGCAGATGCAGGCCATCGAGGGCGGTCGTGTTGGTGACGGTCGCTTCGCCCGTCGCGGTGCGCACGACGCCGCGGTCGCCCACTTGGCCGCCACCTTGCGCGTAGAACGGCGTCTTGTCAGCAACGACCAGGACCTTTTGGCCGACCACTGCTTGTGACAACACCACGTCCCCGTCGCCGACGAGTCCGATGACCTTGCCGGTTGCGACCACGTCGCTGTAGCCGACGAAGGTGGTGGGCTGGCAGCCAACGTCACGCAGTTTGACCGCGACGCTCGCGGTAAACACGGCATCCGCAGTCGCCATGCTGGCGCGGGCGCGCTGCCGCTGCGCATCCATCGCCTTCTCGAACGCCGCTTCGTCCAGGCGGTGCGAACGCTCCTCCATCACCTTCAACGTGATGTCGACGGGAAAGCCGTAGGTGTCGTGCAGCGTGAACGCAAACTCGCCGCTGCCCGCGGTGAACGCACCCGCACTCGGCATTGGCGCCGTCGCCAAGAACTCCTCGAGGCGCGCCATGCCCTGGCGGTACACGATCAGGAAGTTCTCTTCTTCGGCCTTGATGACGGCACGACATTGCCCGGCACTCTCGCGCACCTCGGGGTATTGGTCGCCCATCACCTGGCCGACCAAATCGACCATCTCGAACAGGAACGCCCGCTGCAAACCGAGCTCGTAGCCATCGCGGGCGGCGCGGCGCAGGATCTTACGCACGACGTAGCCGCGGCCTTCGTTGCTCGGCAGCGCGCCGTCCGCGATGCAGAACGTAATCGCGCGCAGGTGGTCAGCCACGCGGCGCATCCGAACATCGCGCTTCGTTTCGCTGCCGTACGCCGAGCCGGTGACCTTGCCCAAATGGTCGAGGTACGGAAGAAACAGCTCCGTCTCGAAGTTGTTCTTCGCACCCTGCAGCACGGCCGCGATGCGCTCTAGGCCAAGACCGACGTCGATGTTCTTCTGCGGCAGCGGCTTCAACGAGCCATCCGGTTGGCGGTCAAACTGCGTAAACACACAGTTGCCGACTTCTGTAAAGCGATTGTCCGGCAGCGACTCGAGCCCTTGCTTGTCCGGATACGGAACCCCTGGCTGGTTGTCGAAGTAGATCTCAGAGCACGGGCCACAGGGGCCGTTCGGCCCCTTGCTCGGCGCTTCCGCGGGCCAGAAGTTTTCCTTCTCGCCAAAACGGAACACCTTGTCGGCACTCAGGCCCACGTGCTTGGTCCAGATCTCGAACGCCTCGTCGTCGTCGCGGTAGATCGTCACCACCATCTGGTTCTCAGGGATGCCACACACGTCCTTGAAGAACGCCCATTCCCAGGCAATGCACTCCTTCTTGAAGTAGTCACCGAACGAGAAGTTGCCGAGCATCTCGAAGAAGGTGTGATGCCGCGCCGTGAACCCGACATTGTCGAGGTCGGGTACGCGCAGGCACTTCTGTGCAGTCGTGATGCGCTTGTAGGGCAGCGTGCCCTTACCAAGGAACATGTCCTTGAACTGGTTCATGCCAGCCCCCGTGAACAGCAACGTTGGATCGTTGGCGGGCACGAGCGAGTCAGAGGCCATCACTTTGTGGCCGTTCTGCTCGAAGAACTTCAGGTAGCGGGAACGAATCTCGGCGGCGGTCAGCGGCTTCATGGGGTGCCCTCAGGGGAACGGGGCGAAGGTTGTAGCGAACTCCTTCGCCCTCAGGAAGCGCGGCGCGACGCCGCCAGCTCCTGGACCGGCGCCACTGCTTACGAACTGCTCACCAAAGGCTCGCCCTACGAGCCGGTCGATTGCTGACGCGGTGGCGCCGAGGGGCGCGGCGCCGCCGATCGTGTGTCCGCCGATCGTGTGTCACTCGGCTTGCTGGGATTGCTTGCACTCGAGCCAGCCGCACCCCCATTCGCCACGCCACCGCTCACCTGGCCAGCGGGTGCAGAAACACCTGCCGGAGGAACACCTGCCGGAGCAATACTGTCCGGCACCACACTACTGGTGCCACTGCCACCACTCTGCAACGCGGAACTGCGCTTCATCAAGAACACCATCAACGCATCCTCGATCTCTCGCGCGAGCGCCGGGTTCTCCTTCAAGAAGTCACGCGCCTTCTCGCGGCCTTGGCCAAGACGCGTCTCGCCGTAGCTGATCCAGGTGCCTGAACGCCTCAGGAAGGCGGTTTCGACACCGATGTCGAGCACCTCACCCAGTCGGTTGATGCCATCCGCGAACAAGATGTCGAACTCGCACTTCTTGAATGGCGGCGCCACCTTGTTCTTGACGACGGTCGCCTTGGTGCGCGCACCGATCGGCTCCTCGCCATCTTTGATCTGCCCAATGCGGCGGATATCGATGCGAACCGAGCTATAGAACTTGAGCGCGCGGCCACCGGTCGTCGTCTCCGGGCTGCCGAACATGACGCCGATCTTCTCGCGAATCTGGTTGATGAAGACGAGCGTCGTCTTGCTCTTGGCGGTCAGCGCCGTCAGCTTGCGCATGGCCTGACTCATCAAACGCGCCTGCAAACCAACAAAGCTGTCGCCCATTTCGCCTTCGATCTCGGCCCTCGGCACGAGTGCCGCCACCGAGTCGATCACGATGACGTCGACCGCCCCTGACTTGACCAAGGTCTCGCAGATATCGAGCGCTTGTTCGCCGTTGTCGGGCTGGGAAATCAGCAGGCCATCGAGGTCGACACCAAGTCGCCGCGCGTACTGCGGATCCAGCGCGTGCTCGGCGTCGATGAACGCGCACACGCCGCCTTGCTTTTGCGCATTGGCGACCACGTGCAGGGTCAACGTCGTCTTACCGGAGGATTCTGGTCCGAAGACCTCGATCACTCGCCCGCGTGGCAAGCCCTTGCCGCCGATCGCAAAGTCGAGCCCGAGCGAGCCGGTGGAAATGCCCTCGATCGGCGTCTCGATGCGGTCGCCCATCCGCATGATCGAGCCCTGGCCGTGAGATTTTTGAATGGACGCGAGTGCATCGAGAAGTGCCTCGCTCAACGGTGCTTTGGTGCTTTCGCCTGCCTTCGGTTTCATCGGTACGGCCCTCCTGGGCTCGATTCGGTAGCAAGAATGCGCATCCTAACGGACACCCGAACAAAAGACAAACACTTGTTCCGGCGAAGTGCAATGTGGCACGGACAGGCCGCTTGGTTACAGAGAGCCCGCGAATCTTCTACAGGACCTCGATGGTTGTTCCCAATCGCCGGTTGCCGCTCTTGACGCCGTCCCCCTGCCGCCCTCCTCGCCACTCGCCTTGCCCGCCGCACCTCGCCGTGCTGGCGACGCTGGCGTTGTTCGCGTGCAGCGACGCCAACCAAGCGAACCAGCAACCCGGCGGCGTCGACAGCGTGCCCCTGCGCCCTGCCGTCGGCGGCGACGGCGCGCGCTTTCGTCGGCTGGCGGCCACCGACAGCGGCGTCGCCTTCACCAACCTGCTGCGCAAAGAGAACTCCTACACCTACCTCACCAACGGTGCGGGGCTAGCCACCGGGGACTACGACGGCGACGGCCGGCTCGATCTCTACCTCGTCTCGCAAGACGGTCCCAATCGCCTCTATCGCCAGCGCGCGCCACTGCAATTTGAAGACGTCACCGAACGCGTCGGCAACGTCGACGGCGGCGATGCCTGGGGTGCTGGCGCCACCTTCGCCGACATCGACGGCGATCGCGATCTCGATCTGTACGTCTGCAACCTCGAAGCCAAGAACCTGCTCTACGAGAACCTAGGCAACGGCACCTTCCGCGAGAACGGCACCAAGTTTGGCCTCGATGTGACCGCCGCCTCGATGATGGCAGCGTTTGCCGATTACGACCGCGACGGCTCGCTCGACCTCTACCTGCTGACCAACCGCGCCTTGCACACCGACTGGGCCAACACCGGCGAAGTCGTGGTCGGCATGCGGCCTGGCAAGGACACCGCCCGCAGTCTCACCGCCATGCTGCCAAGCAAGCAGCAACTCGCGCAGGTGATGACGATGGCTAGCACCGGCCAACTGCGCAGCGACCTTGACCTGCCGCCCGAACTGCGCGAGCACTTCATGGTGTTCCGCGGCCAGCGCTTTCCAACCGGTCAGGAAGATCGCTTGCTGCGCAATGTTGGCGGTCGTTTCGTCGATGTTTCGCAGAGCAGCGGCATCGCCGGCTACGGCATGGGTCTGTCGGCGACGTGGTGGGACTACGACAGCGATGGCTACCCCGATCTCTACGTCGCCAACGACCTCGAGTCCGCGGACACGCTGTACCACAATGAACGCAACGGCACGTTCCGCCCGGTTGCGGCCGAGGTGCTGCCGCACACGGCCTACTACGGCATGGGCAGCGATACGGGCGACATCGATGGCGACGGCCACCTGGATCTGATCGTCGCCGACATGAGCATGACGACGCACAAGCAGGCGAAGGTGCTGATGGGCGACATGAATGAAGAGCGCGCCGTGCTGATGCACAGCCAGCCGCCGCAGTACATGCGCAATGCGCTGTTGCTCAACACCGGCCGCGGCCGCTGCCAAGAAGTCGGTTTCCTGGCCGGGGCGGCGAGCACCGATTGGACGTGGAGCGTGTTGTTCGGCGACCTCGACAACGATGCCCGCCTCGACCTCTTTGCCACCAACGGCATCGCCCGCTTCGACACCGACCCCGACCTCAAGCTGCGACTCGACGCGCTATGGAGCGAACAGCGGTTGCAGGCGATGCTCGAACTGATCCAGAACGTGCGCAAGGTGCCGGAGAAGAACCTCGCGCTGCGCAACGCCGGCGACCTGCAGTTCACCAAGACCGGTGGCGATTGGGGGCTCGACCTCGAAGCGGTCAGCCACGGGGCGGGCCTGTGCGATCTCGACGGTGACGGCGACCTCGACGTCGTCGTCAACAATTGGAACGAGCCGGTGGCGCTGTACGAAAACCTCACCACCGACGGCAACGGGCTCATCGTGCGACTGCGCGGCCAAACCAGCGAACGCTTCGGCGTCGGGGCGCGCGTGCGCGCCACGCTCGCGAACGGCACCCAGATCGTGCGCGAAAACTGGCTGTCGCGCGGCTACCTGTCCGGGCAGGCGCCGGAGTTGCACTTCGGACTCGGCAAGGCGACCACCGTGCAAGAACTGCGCGTGCAGTGGCCCTCTGGCCACGTGCAGACCTTCACCAACCTGCCAGCAGGCCTTCGGCACACCATCACCGAACCACCCGGGCCAGCGCCTGCGAGCCAGGCGGCGGGCACCAAGTCGACGACGTTCGCGGCCGACACGGCGCCGCCGTTCCGCCACCGCGAGAACGAGTTCGACGAGTATGTCGCCCAGCCGCTGCTGCCGAGCGGCGTGTCGCGACTAGGCCCCGGCATGGCGCTCGGGGATGCCGACGGCGACGGCGATGACGATCTGTTCGTTGGCGGCGCGCACCAGCAAGCGGGTGCGTTGTTCCTCGCGACCGAGCGCGGCTGGCGCGAACAGCCGGGCCCTTGGCTTGCCGACGCTGCCTGCGAAGACATGGGCGCCCTCTGGCTCGACCACGATGGCGACGGCGACCTCGATTTGTTCGTCGCCAGCGGCGGTGCTGAGAGCCCACCAGGAAGTGCCACCCTGCGCGATCGCCTCTATCGCAACGACGGCAGGTTGACGTTCGTGCGCGACGACACCGCGCTGCCGGACGTGCGCGAATCGTCGGGCCACGCCTGTGCCGCCGACTTCGATCGCGATGGCGACCTCGATCTCTTTGTCGCTGGCCGGCTCGTTCCGCTCGCGTTCCCCGACGCCCCGCCGAGCCATCTCTATCGCAACGACAACGGCCGCTTCGTCGACGCCACGGCAGAACTGGCGCCGGCCCTGCTGACCGCTGGCATGGTGACGAGCGCCTTGTTCACGGATGCCGACAACGATGGCTGGCTCGACTTGTTGGTGGCCGCCCACTGGCAACCCATTCGCCTGCTCCACAACGACGGCGGCAAGCGCCTAGTCGACCGCACCGCTGCGGTCGGGCTCGCCGCGCACACCGGTTGGTGGAACAGCCTCTGCGCGTGGGACTGCGACGCCGACGGCGACCTTGACTATGTCGCTGGCAACCAAGGCCTCAACACGAAGTACAAGACTAAGCCCGGCCACCCCGCCCATCTCTACTTCGGCGACTTCGACGACAACGGCACCCGCGATCTGGTCGAAGCGAAATACGAAGGCGACAACTTGCTGCCCGTGCGCGGCCGCAGCTGCAGCAGCCAGGCGATGCCGTTCTTGGCGGAGAAGTTCAAGACCTACGACCAGTTTGCGTCGTCGCTGCTAAAGGACATCTACACGGAATCCAAGCTGGCGGCGTGCGGCCAACTGACGGCGACGACGCTGGCCAACTGCTTGTTGCGCAACGACGGCAAGGGTCACTTCACGATCGAAGAGTTGCCGCGACGGGCCCAGATCGCGCCGATCTTCGGCATGGTCGCGCTCGGCGGCACCCTCGTCTGCGCGCAAAACAGCTTTGCTCCCGAACCCGAAACCGGTCGGCACGATGGCGGCACTGGGCTCGTCCTCGTCGGCGGCAAAGACGGGCTCGTCGTGGTGCCGCCGAGCGACCATGGACTCGTCGAGTTCGGTGACCACAAGTCCCTCGTCGCGCGACCTACGGCAAGCGGCAGCGAAGTGCTGATCGCGCGCAACAACGGCCCCGTGCACGCCCACCGCTTCGCCGCGTCGTCGGCACCGCTCGACCTGCCGAAGCAGAAAGGCAATCCGCAAGCCATCGGCACGCGGGCGGTCTTCACCTTCGCCGACGGCAGCCAACGCGCCATCGAAGTGCACGCCGGTTCCGGCTACCTGTCGCAGACGGGCCCCTGGTGGCCAGCGGGCGCGACCCGCATCGACCTTCGCCATCCCGACGGCAGCACGCGCACGTTGGTGAACAAACCCTGACGCGAGCGCTCGACCGCATCGGCGATGGCATCGACGACGTCGCGGCCGCGCGCACACTTCAGTTGACGAGGTCTGGCACGAATGGCCAGACGAGGCACAATCCTCCGGCCCCGCCACCGCCTCGCCATCCGCATGTCGCTCAGCACACCTCGCTCCCTCGCGTTCCTCTCGCTGCTCTCGTTCGCCTTGCCGACTCTCGCCACGCTGTCGGGCAGCCAACTGCGCGCGCAGTGCACCTACAGCTGGCCGGCTAGCGCCTTCGGCAGCGGCTGCAATGACGCGGTCACGGCCCTCGCCACGTTGAGCAACGGCGACGTCGTCGCCGGCGGCCGCTTCACCGATGCCGGTGGTGTTGCCTGCAATCGCATCGCCCGCTGGGACGGCAGTGTTTGGTCGACGCTCGGCACCGGGGCGGACGCGAACGTCAACGCTCTCCTCTTGCTGGCCAACGGCGACCTGCTCGCCGGCGGCTCGTTTCTCACGACGGGCGGCGTCGCCACCAATTGCATCGCGCGTTGGAACGGCAGCACGTGGAATGCTCTCGGCACCGGCGTCGCCAGCTTGGCACCGTTTGGCGCCAACGTGCAGGCCCTCGCCTTGCTGCCGAACGGCGACGTGGTCGCGGCCGGCAACTTCGCCAACGTCGGCGGCGTCGCCGCCGCCAACATCGCGCGCTGGAATGGCACGGTGTGGGCAGCGCTCGGCACCGGCACCAATGGCGGCGTGCGCGCCCTCACCGTCACCAACACCGGCGACCTGATTGCAACCGGCGCCTTCACGACCGCCGGCGGCGTGGTGTGCAACAGCATCGCGCGTTGGAACGGCACCAACTGGTCGGCTCTCGGCACCGGCCTCGGGGTGTTTGGCGGCAACGCGCTCGCGACGATGACGAACGGGGATGTCGTCGTCGGCGGCTCGTTCCTGACCGCTGGTGGTGTCGCCTGCACTCGCATCGCGCGCTGGAACGGCGCCAGTTGGTCCGCTCTCAGCACCGGCCTCAACAACGTGGTGACAGCGCTGCGCGCCATGCCAAGCGGCGACCTCGTCGTCGGTGGCCTGTTCACGCTCGCGGGCGGCGGGGCTGCCAACTACGTCGCGCGTTGGAATGGCGCCACGTGGCAGAGCCTGGCGTCGGGCACCAACGCCGCCGTCGCCGACCTGCTGCAACTGCCAAACGGTGACGTCGTCGCCGGTGGCGATTTCACCACCGCGAACCTGCTGGCCGCCGGGCGCATCGCGCGCGTCGTCAGTTCGTGTGCGCCGACCGCCGTGGATCTTGGCAGCGGTTGCACCGGGGCAGGCGGCCTCAACACGCTGACCGCGACGTCGCTGCCACTGATCGGCGGCACCTTCCGCGCCACCGGCACCGGCATGCCACCAATCGGCTTCGTGCTGGCGGTGACGGGGTTGTCGTCGGTGAACGTGCCACTGTCGTTGGCGCTGCCGCAGGCGCTGCCAGGCTGCACGATCTACGCGAGTGCGGATCTGATCGATGTGCTGGTGCCAGTCGGCGGCACGGCTTCGTCGGCGATCAGTTTCCCAGCGAACCCGGCGCTGATCGGCGTGCCGTTCTTCCACCAGTACGTGCCGCTCGAACTCGACTTCGCGTTCAACATCCTCGCCGCGTCGTCGTCGAATGCGCTGCAGTTGACACTCGGCACGTTCTGAGCAGGCGCTTGGCCAAAGTCCCCTCGCTCAGAGCGGTGATGCGTTGCCTGCCAGCGTGGCCGTAAACGGCAGGTTGTGCAGCACGCGGTGCACCTCCGCCGCCACTCGCTTGCGCTGCATGCGCGCGAGGCCCGCCAGCAGGAACGGCGGCCACAGCACGTGGATGGCTTGCACCATCTGCACCACCTGCGCGCGCACCGCCGGGTCGTCACTGGTGGCGACGTAGGTGCCAAGCACCGACCACAACCCCGCCGTCACCACCGCACCGAGCACCACCAGCGCGAACGCGATGCGCGTCAGCGTCGAGGCCTGGGCGATCTCGAATCGCACCCGCGCCGCGTTGCCAGCGGTGGCCACCTGCAACGTGCCGCGGTGACCGGCCGCGCCCGCGCAGTGCCAGCGAACTTCGCTCGTCGTCGCGGCTTCGATGCGAGCCCGCTGGAATGGCTGCATGGTCGTCGACATGGCGAGATGGCTCGTGAAGCGCGCGAGCACGTCACTGGCCTTGGCGCTCACCTGCACTTCGCCGCGCAGCGGTTCGGCGACGCGTTGCTGCGTGCGCCATACGAACCACGCCCCCACCAGCCACAGCACACCAGCACCCGCAGCGAGCGCGTCGAGCCAGAACGAGGCAGTCGATGGATCCATGAGTCGTGTAGGGCGGCAGCGGAGCGAACGATCGCAACGTAGCACCAAAGCCCGGTCTATCTACCGGTGAGCGTCGCGGTGTAGAAGCGGGATCACGGTGGCGGCGGGGTCCTGCTCACAGCCTGCGCGGCGAACGGGATTGGCGCCGGCGTCAGCCGCGTCGCTTGGGCTTCGCGAACTCTTCAAGGTCGGCAGCCCGCTCGATGCCGCGCGGCCAGACGATCGGGAAGTGCTCCCCCTGCACAACCTCACCAGTCGCCAGCAGCGGCACCCCACGCAAGAGCGGCGTCGAGCCATCGGCGACGCGCACGTGCGCGCCCATGTAGTTGAGCACGGTGGCCCGCCGCCATCGCGCGCTGCGGTTCTGGTCGCTGCCATGCAGGGTGTGGCTGTGATGGAACGTCGCTTGGCCCGCGCGCACCGGCACCGCGATGGGGTTCCACGCCACACCCGCTGGCAGCTGCGCCCGGATCGCTTCAAGCGGGGCGTCGAACGGCAACTTCGGCATCAGGCCCCACCGATGGCTGCCCGGCACGAACTGCACGCAGCCGTTCTCTTCGTCGGCATCGTCGAGCAGCAGATTGCAGGTGATGTGGCAAGCCGGGGTCGTGCGCGTCCAATACGAGTAGTCCTGGTGCCACGGCACGACGCCTGGATGGTGCGGCGGCTTGGCGAACACCTGGTCGTGCCAAAAGCGCAGTCGATCGACACAGAGCAGCTGGGCGCAGCGCCCCGTGATGTGCGGATGAAACAGCAACTCGCGCAGCACCGCGTGCACCAGAAAGCCGCCGAGGAAGTGGCAGACGACTTCTCCCGGCCGCTCGCAAAACGCCTGCTCGACTTCGTAGAGCTGCGCCTGGTGCTGGTCGAGATGGGCGATCACTGCGGCCACCGCGGCCCGCACCGCGGCCACTTCGTCGCCGGACAGGACATCGATTGGCCCCAGAAATCCGTCGCGTGCGAACTGCGCACACTGGGCCGCCGACAGGCGAACGTTGGGCATGGTCATCGCTCAAGGCACGCGGTGGAACATTGCCTTCGCTTGCTCGGCCGCCGCAGTGCGTGGGTACTTGTTGATGAACTGCATCAGCTGATCGCGCATTTGCTGGCGTTGCCGCTGGTTCCCGGAAGCAATGGCCGCATCGAGCGGCTTCTGCAGCCCGCGCAACTCCTTGTTGGCTTGGATCTCGTTGCGCACCGTGGGGTCCTTCTGCAGCTGCGCAAACTGCTGCTCAGCGGCTTTGCCAGGCGCCAGCGGCGAGAGCCTCAGCCTGATCTCGTCGAGCAGTTCGAGGCGGTCCAACACGTAGGGGCGGACTATGGCGAGGCTGTTGAGCAACGACTCGGCGTGGGCTACTTCGACGGCGACGAACCATTGCATGCGCTTTTGGGCAGTCGCGAAGGCGGCGAGTTCGGGGGTCTCCGGGAGCTGGGCCAACGCGGTGATGGCGGCGCCCAACTTGCCCGCCTGCCACTGGCTGTGGACACCTCGCAACGGCGGCGCCTTCGGTACGAACGCCAGCGCCTCGGTGTCGCCCATTCGCCAAGAACTCGACAACGACAAGATCGCGAGGGCCGTCGTGCAGACGCGACCGGCCTCTTCGCCCCAGACGTCGACGGGATCCCACGAGCCGAGGCTCGGCACTTTCTTCCGCTGGGTCGTCAGCAGGGCCTTGTGCAGCGCTGGCTCCCATTGCTTGAGTGCGGCGGAACTTGGCATGTGCGCGAGCGCCGCGCTGCCATGAAACCAGTAGTAGGTGTCGGCGGCCTTGCTGCTCCACACCGGGGGCAGTGCTGCGAGTACGGCGGCGGCCTTGGCGAGGCCCGTGCGGGCAGGTGACAGGCCACACAGGAACCGCGCGTGCAGAGCGGCCGCGGTCACGGAGGCGCCGAGCCCCGCTGGAAACGTGTCCTGTCTGCCGACCGGGCGCGCCGACCCTTGGCCGACTTTCATGTAACCGGTGTAGCCCGATGGATCGGTCACCTGGTCGAGCCAGGCGAGGGCTTCGCCCACGTCGTTTGCGGGCACGTCGAGTCCGAGGTGGAAGCAGGCGCTGTAGGCGGCCAAGCACCACGAAGTGACGGACGTGTCACACTCCTTGCCCTGGGGTTCGTAGCGCCATGCCGCGCCTTTCGTGCGATGGGCTTGCAGGTAGCGCAGACCGAGCGCGGCGGCCTCGCGATAGCGTTCACTGCCGAGCAGAGCCGCTGCCTCCGCCATCGCCATCGTGGCGATGGCTTGCTCGTAGATAAGGGCTTGGCTCTGGGAACGCACCCTCCCGGTGCTTGGGTCGAAGGCAGCCTTGAGCCAGTCGGCGGCGACCCGGCAGGCGTCGACGGAAAGGCGATCGCCTGCTGCGAGCAGCGCGAGCAGGGCCAGGCCGGACACGCCGATGTCGTGAACGCCGTTGCCGGGACCATCGCAGCGATTGCCCTCGGCGTCGTGTTTCATAAACCCATCGCTGTCCCAGTGGCCGTCCTTGTCCTGGTGCGCGATCAACCAGGCGATGCCGTCTTGGACCGCGGCACCTACCTGTTCATTGCGGCAGGCGGCGCGGCGGGTCGCGCGTTCGCGAAAGACCGCCGAAACGGCGTCGGTCGCGGCCTTGGCCGGCGCTTGCGTCGGCAAGGCGACGGCCAAGGCCAAACAGGCGAACGCGATGACGGCTTGGCGAGGCGGGGCAGGCGGGGCGTGGTTCATGGTCCTTCGCCCGCCAGCATAGTCAGGTTGTTCGCCGACTGCTTCTTGCTGTAGCGACCCGCCATGAACGGTGACCACTGCGACAAACCATGTTGCCGTGCCCAGGGTGGCCTGGCGTGGCCCTTCAACCAAGCCCCTCGCCTGCCTATACCTTTCGCCCCGCGACCGGGCCAACCCGGTGCCAAAGACCCCCATGGCCAGCACCACTTCTGCGTTCCCCCGCCTCGACAACTTCGCCAGCCGCCACCTTGGCCCGCGTGAGCACGAGCTGCGCGCCATGCTGGCGACGCTCGGCTGCGAGTCGCTCGACGAGCTGACCCACAAGGCGATCCCCGGCACCATCCGCTGGCGCGGCGAGTTGGCGATCCCCGCCGCCAAAGGCGAACGCGAGGCGCTGGCCGAACTGACCGCGTTGGCCAGCGAGAACCGCGTGCTGCGCAGTTACCTCGGCATGGGCTACCACGGCACCATCACGCCCGCGGTGATCCAACGCAACATCCTGGAGAACCCAGGCTGGTACACGGCCTACACGCCCTACCAGGCCGAGATCTCGCAAGGCCGCATGGAGGCGTTGCTCAACTACCAGACGCTGGTGCTCGACCTCACCGGCTTGCAGGTTGCGAACAGCTCGCTGCTCGATGAAGCGACGGCGGCGGCGGAAGCGATGACGATGTGCCATCGCCTGCACGGCAAGGACGAAGCCAACATCTTCTTCGTCGATCAAAACTGCCACCCGCAGACGCTCGCCGTCGTGCGCCAACGCGCCGAGCCGCTCGGCATCGAGATCCAAGTCGGCGACCACCGTTCGGCCCCCTTCACCACGCGCCACTTTGGCGCCTTGGTGCAGTACCCGGGCACCGATGGCCGCATCGACGACCTGACCTCGACGATCGAACGAATGCACGCGGTCGGTGCCTTCGCCACGGTCGCCTGCGACTTGTTGGCCTTGACGGTGTTGAAGCCACCCGGCGAAATGGGCGCCGACGTCGTCTGCGGCAGTTCGCAGCGCTTTGGGGTGCCGCTCGGCTATGGCGGTCCGCACGCCGCGTTCATGGCGGCGAAGAAGGAGTTCCAACGGCAGCTGCCCGGGCGCATCGTCGGCCTGTCGATCGACGCCACCGGCAAGCCGGCGATGCGCTTGGCGCTCGGCACGCGCGAACAACACATTCGCCGCGAGAAGGCGACCTCCAACATCTGCACCGCGCAGGTGCTACTGGCGGTGATGGCGAGCATGTATGCCGTCTACCACGGGCCAGAAGGACTGCGCGCGATCGCCGAACGCGTGCGCGCCCAGACCGCGTGCTTGGCGTCCGGCCTCGCCGCGATCGGCCACCGCGTGCAGGATGGCGCTCGTTTCGACACGCTGCGCGTATGGCCCAAGGAAGGTGCTGGCCCTGCGATGCAGGCGGCCCTGCACAAGGGCATCAACCTGCGCGACTTTGGCGACGGCAGCCTCGGCGTCACCCTCGATGAGACGGTCGAGACGCAGGACCTGCACGACCTGTTCGCGGCGTTCGGTGGCAGCCCGCTGCAACTGCGCGTCGAGCCGGCCCCGAGTCTCGGCGCCTTGGCGCGCACCAGCAGCTACCTGACGCACCCGACGTTCCAGCGCTTCCGCGCCGAACACGAACTGCTGCGCTACATCCACCGCCTGCAGCACAAGGACCTGTCGCTGACGACGTCGATGATCCCGCTCGGCTCGTGCACGATGAAGTTGAACTCGACGACCGAGATGTACCCGGTGTCGCTGCCTGGCTTTGGCCAGATCCACCCGTTCGCGCCGCTCGACCAGGTGAAGGGCTACCAGAAAATGTTCGCCACCCTCAGCAAGTGGCTGTGCGACATCACCGGCTTCGCCGACTGTTCACTGCAACCCAACGCCGGCTCCCAAGGCGAGTACGCCGGGCTGTCGGTGATCCGCGCGTTCCATCGCAAGAACGGGCAGGAGCAGCGCACGATCTGCTTGATCCCACAGAGCGCTCACGGCACCAACCCGGCCACCGCGTCGATGTGCGGCATGAAGGTCGTCGTCGTCGCCTGCGACAGCAACGGCAACATCGACCTCAGCGATCTGCAGAAGAAGGCCAGCGAGCACAAGGACGCGCTGGCTTGCTTGATGGTCACCTACCCGTCGACGCACGGCGTGTTCGAAGAAGGCATCAAGCAGATCTGTCGCATCGTGCACGACCACGGTGGCCAGGTGTACATGGACGGCGCCAACATGAACGCGCAAGTCGGGCTGCTGCGGCCAGGCGACCTCGGCGCCGACGTCTGCCATCTCAACCTGCACAAGACGTTCTGCATTCCGCACGGCGGTGGCGGCCCGGGCATGGGGCCGATCTGCGTGGTGGCGCACTTGGCGCCCTTCCTGCCGGGGCACCCGGTGATCAAGTGCGGCGGCAGCCAAGCCATCGGTCCGATCAGTGCAGCCCCTTGGGGCAGCGCCTCGATCCTGACCATCAGCTACGCCTACATCGCGATGATGGGCCCCGATGGCTTGCGCCGCGCCACGCAGGTGGCGATCGCTAGCGCCAACTACGTCGCCAAGCGGCTGCAGACGCACTTCCCGGTGCTCTACACCGGCCAGAACGGCATGGTCGCGCACGAATGCATCCTCGACGTGCGGCAACTGAAGGCGGGCAGCGGCGTCGAAGTCGGCGACATCGCCAAGCGGCTGATGGATTACGGCTTCCACGCTCCCACCATCAGCTTCCCGGTCGCCGGCACGATGATGATCGAGCCGACCGAGAGTGAATCGCAGGCCGAACTCGATCGCTTCTGCGACGCGCTGATCAGCATCCGCCAAGAGATCCGCGAGATCGAACAAGGCCAGCTCGACAAGCAGGACAACCCGCTGAAGAACGCGCCGCACACCGCCGAAGCGGTGACGGCCGCGGACTGGCATCACTGCTACTCACGCGAGCGCGCGGCGTTCCCAGCCCCGTGGACCAAGGAACACAAGTTTTGGCCGCCGATCGCGCGCGTCAACGATGTGCACGGCGACCGCAATCTCGTCTGCGCTTGCCCACCGATCGAGAACTACGCGTAGGCAGCGTTCACTGCCAGCTGCGCAGCGCTTCGGCCACCGTTGGCGTCGGATCACCCGACCACGTGTAGGGTGGGTTCTGGCCGAAGTCGCCGAGGTGCGCGAACGTGGTGGCGCGGAAGGGCGGGTTGGCGACCACGAATTCCGTGCGCGGCACCAACAGCAAGAAGGTGTCGCCACTGAGCACGGCGCGCGCAGCACTAGCGACCGTGGTGATCGTGTTGCCTGGACCAACGACGCGGCAGCGCAGCGCCCAACCAGTCGACGGCGCGTAGTTGAGTTCGTACCAACGATCGGTGCCGCCGAAGAAGTCGTCGGGGAACGCGGCGGCGGGCTGGTAGTTGTTCGCTGGGTTGGTGTCGGAGTCGACGACCAACGCGTACTGAAACCGTTGCACGGGATCGGCGACTGGAATCGTCTCTTGCGTCGTCAGCCAGAAGGCGCAGTGCGAGCCAGCAGCGAGCGGCGCCGACGGCGTCGCGGCGACCGTGAACCCTTCGGCACCTTGCCCCAACGGGAAGGTCGGCACATCGAGCGGCCCACCGAACGCCGCCTCCAGCTGCAACAGCGTCAGGAAGAGCGACAGGGCACCGAACAGCCGGACCTCCTGCGCCAGCGCTGGCAGCCGCTGTGGCACTTGCGGGTTGCTGTTGCGCGTCAACACCCCGATCGGAGCGAGCACCGCACTGGCAAACCACAGCGCCGTGATGGGTGAGGCGTAGAGCAGCTGAAACAACGACTGCGCGCGGCTGCTGGCCCCCTCGTTGGTCCACGCCACCGGGAACTCACGTTCGGTGCCGCCGCGTTGGTAGTTGGCGATCACTGCGATCGAGAATGCGGACGCGGTGACCAGCGTCGTGTAGATCGCGATCTGGCGCTGCTGGCCCGGGGTCAGCACGACTTCGTTCTCATCGGCTTCGCAGCCAGCAGCCAGCAGCAGCCGGAACACGATGCCCGCGCTGCCGAAGTCCGAGGCCAGCGAGTTCTGCAGCAGGATCGTGCCAAGCAGCACGCGCGTTGCCAACGGGTCGAGCAAGACGCGGCCGCCGCCGGTGACCGCCGCCGCCACCAGTTCGGGCAACTGCGCCATGCTGGTGCGACCATTGCGACATCCTGGCAAGCAAAGCAACGACACCACGAAGAGCAGGAAGGAACGAGGGACCATGCTTCGTCAGGCGCAACCCGGCGGGCAGGCCCGCCAAGATTTGCTGCGATTGCAGCCCGGGCCGAACGCACACTGGCGCCAAGTCGAGGGTCTGCTCACAATCCTGACCCGCTTGCTTCGTAGGCGGCGGCGAGATCGCGACGTCCGCTGATCAACCCCGCTGCCGACCCCCCTATGAGCTCGAACGCACCCACGCCTGCCGTGCCGCCGCCGCCCGCCGTCATCCCAGAACGCGCCCCCGAGAGTGTTCTGATCCGGCCGTGGCCGAAGGTGGTCTTCCTCTATCCCACCTTTGTCATCGCCACGATCTTCTTCCTGCTGTCGTTGCTCGGTGTCGGCAAGGGGGAGGGCCAGGTTGGCTCGATCGTGCTCGGCAACACCTTCATGTTGGTGCTGCTGTTCAACCTGCTGGTGTTCTCGTTCGACTTCTCGCGCATCAAGTCGATCACCATCGTCATCAGCATCATCGCGATCGTGCTGCTAGTGCTCTGGATCGACACCAAGGCCAACCTCACCGGCTTCTTGGGGCGGCTGTTTGGCGCCATCGACATCCAAGTCAACACGTCGTTCTTCGGCTTCTTGTCGGCCGGCCTCGCCTTCCTGCTCTTGCTCGTCTTCGTCAATACGCGCTTCAACTACTACGAAGTCAACGCGCGCGAGATCTTGCACCACAGTGGCTACCTCGGCGACATCCAGCGCTGGTCGACGGAAGGTCTGGAGATGAACAAGGAGATCGCCGACGTCGTCGAGTTCTTGCTGATGCGCAGCGGTCGGCTGATTTTCCGGCCGGCGTCGTCGAAGACGGCGCTCGTGCTCGACAACGTCGCCAACGTCAACCAGATCGAGAAGGACGTCAACGACCTGCTCAGCGTCGTCGCCGTTCGCTTGAACCAGCAGCCTGGCCCTGGGTAGGTAGCTCTTGACGATCCTCCTGGCCGTCGGCGACTGCTTCGGCGCGTTCTTGCTCGGCCCCGTGCTCGACGAATTGCGCGCACGTGGTGTCGCGTTCCGCGTCGCGGCCGGAGCGCTCGAACAGGAACTCGCCGGCCTGCGGCGTCAGTTGGGCCTCGGGGGTTGCGTGCGCGCGGTCGCGCACGAGGACGAGCTCGCGGCCAGGAAGTTCGCCGACGAGTTGCTGGCGGGCCCTACCGCGTCCGTGGTCTACATCGGCGTGAGCACCTTCACCCGCTGTCTGGCCGAACAAGCGGCACAGCGGGACGTGCGCGTCGTACACCTCGATGCTGGCGTGCAGGCCTTCGGCCGTCCGGTTCCACCGCAGCCAAGGGCAAATGCCTTTTGCGTCACTGGCGACCTCGAACGACACGTGCTGCTGGCGAGTGGCGCCTTGCCCAGCGACATCGCCGTCGTCGGTGACTTGGTGGCAGCAGCGGTCGCATCGGTTCCCCGCGCGGAACCTAGCGTCGCCCACGGCCTGGCCCTCGTCATCGAACGCGAGCCAGTCGCCTCGAAGGTGGTTCTCGAGATGCAGGAACACACTGGCTTGCCATCGCGTCCGGCGCCAGATCGCACCGCGGCGGTCGAGGCCTGGATCGAGTACGTCGCGGCGGCGCAGGTCGTCTTCACCGACAGTGTCGGTTGGCAACGCATCGCCGTCGCGCTTGGCGTGCCGTGCGTAGTGAGTGCCACTTCGGGCCTGTGGGCGCCGGGAGTCGCCGCGGGACTGGTCACGCAGATGGAGCCCACGGCTGAGTGCATGCCACGGGTCTTTCAACGCGCCGCCCGCCAGCCGCGAGGCAAGTCCGTCGCGGCCACGGGCGTTGCCCAACGCATCGTCGACGTCGTTCTGGCCACCGCGAAGCCTGCCGCAGTGGTGCTGCCGAGCGATGGCGACGCCAGCGGCCGCACGTTCACCAACGAGGAAGCCGCACTGGTCACGATGGTGCTGCAGCGCGGCACGCTGAACAGCACCCGCGGCACCATGGTGACCACGTTCGAGCAGCGCTTCGCCCAGTGGCTGGGTCGCAAACACGCGATCGCCTGCGCGTCGGGCTCGGCCGCCATGCACTGCGCGATCGCCGCCCTGCAGCTTGCCGCCGGCGACGAAGTGATCACGACGCCGATCACCGATATGGGGGCGTTGACGCCGATTCTCTACGAGGGTGCGGTGCCGGTGTTCGCCGATGTCGATCCGTTCACGTTGAACGTCACGGCGGCGACGGTCGCCGCGCGCCTCACCCACCGCACCCGCGCCATCGTCGTCACCCACTTGTTCGGGTTGCCATGCGAGCTCGCGGCCCTGCGTGAACTCGCGACGCGGCACCACCTCCCGCTGATCGAAGACGCGGCGCAAGCCTTTGGCGCCACCTACGACGGCCGCCTGGTCGGCACCTTCGGGGCCATCGCCGCGTTCTCGCTGCAGCAAGGCAAGCACATCACGACCGGCGAAGGTGGCATCGTCGCTACCGATGATGACGCGCTCGCGCGCCGCCTCTTCCTCTTCGTCAACAAGGCCTGGGGCTATGGCGATGCCCGACCGGATCACTACTTCCCAGCCCTCAACTACAGGCTGACCGAACTGCAAGGTGCCGTCGCCGTGGCGCAGCTGCCGAAGCTCGATTGGGTGGTGGCTGCCCGCCGCCACGTCGCCGACAGCCTGCGGCGCGCGCTGGCACACGTGCCAGGCCTGACGTTGCCTCAGGACCCACAGCACGGCACCCACAGCTATTGGAAGTTCGCGTTCCAAGTCGATCCAGAACGCGTGCCCGGTGGTGCCATAGCACTGGGCAAGCGCATGCAAGCCGCCGGCATCGCCTGCGTGCCGCGCTACATCCAGAAGCCAGCGTTCGAGTGCCAACTGTTCGCCGACTGGAAGAGCTCGCCCGTGACCGCGTTGCCGTTGCAACACAACCCGCGCGGCACGACGGTAGGTCCGCTATTCCACCGCGATCAGTATCCAGGGGCCGTGCGCGGCCTCGAGCACGTGGTCGTGTTGCCGATCAACGAACGCTACACGGCTGCCCACGTGCACGCCGTTGCCAGCGCCATTGCCGGGGCGGTCGGAGAGCTGCAGCATGCCTGAGTCGACGCCACCTCTCGCCGTTGCCTTGGTCGGTGCTGGCGGCATCGCCACCGCTTACGTGCAGGCCTTGCAGCGCGTGCCAGGCTTGGTGTTGGCAGCCGTCGTCGATCCGGACGAACGGGCCCGCGCGGCGTTCGCCAGCAGCGCGCCTGTCTACGCGAACTTGGAGCAGCTGTTCGCCAGCAAGCAGAGCTTCGACGCCGCCCTCGTGCTCACCCCGCCCGTACACCACGAAGCGCTGGCGAAGTCGCTGTTGGCGCGACAGCTGCACGTGCTGTGCGAGAAACCGCTGGCGCCAACCATCGCTGCCGCCGAACGCATGCTGGCCGCCGCCCGCACGGCGGGCCGCCGCT
>CANEYR010000042.1 GCA_947444055.1 Planctomycetota bacterium | reverse complement strand
ACGCGATGATTGAGGGCCGCGAGGCCGCCGGTCGTTTGCGCGCGCGGCCCATAGCGACCGGGCAGCAGGTCGCAGCGCAGCCAGTCCTCGTTGTAGTTGAAGTACAGTCGGCCGCGATCGTCGTGGCAGATGCCCCACTGGCCACCACCGCCGCCGGGCTCGACCGCAAAGCCAGCCGTTGTGCGCCGGATCAAGCGCGCATCGTTGGCGAGATGGATGGCATGGTCGAAGCCCCACAGCAAGCCGTTGCCAGAGTGCTCGGGGTTTTCGAGCCCACCTTCGAAGCCACCCGCCACCACCTGCGTTCGATCCGCGCGCAAGTCCAAATCCGCGTCGGGACACCACAACAGATTCGGTGGCGAGATGACCAGGGCACCGCCGCGCAGCGGCAACACCGCGCGCGGCAACACGAGTTGGTCTGCAAACACCGTCGAACGATCGGCGCGACCATCTTCGTCGTCATCGTGCAAGACGACGATGCGCCCATTGGGCGCGGCCTCGTCGCGCGCGTCGAGGTCGTTCATGTAGCCCCGCATCTCAACGACCCACAGTCGGCCGGCCGCGTCCACGGCCGCCGCGACCGGATCGGCAACGAGAGGTTCGGTCGCAAACGGAGCGATCGCAAACCCCGCCGCCAACCGGAAGGTCAATTGCTGTTCTTGCGGCGTGCGCGCTGGGGCGGCGGGCACTTCGACGGTTGCGGGCAGCAGCGTCTGCGCTTCCCCTGCTCGATCTCCGCGCTGCGCGACCAAGCCAGCAGCCAACAGCAACGGCACGAGGCGCCACGGGGAGACCATCGGCGCAGTATCACCCGCTGGCGGCGGCCGCGACAGCGATCACTCGATCGTCACCCAACCACCAGGCGGCACCACCACCATGAACGCCGACTGGTTGACGATCACGCGATACTCACCAGGAGGCAGGTCGCCGACTTCCCAGCCAGACGATTCCCCTGCGAAGCGAACCGCGACCGGTGCCAATCCGCCACCCGGCAGGTCCAATCGTTGCAAGCGCAGCTCCACAAACAGCTCACCATTGGTCGGTCGCAGGGACTCCGTCAACAAGGCCCTGCCCATGGCGGGCAATTCGATCGTGACAACCCCGCCTGCAAACAGTTCAAGGTTCGACACCGTCGCCATGCGACCGTCGGCGGCCAAAACGAGCAGAGCGGACACTTCCCCAGCGGCCCCCACGTTGATCACGCCAGCCGACGAAGTGAAGCCAAGGAACTGTGCGTCCGAAGCAGCCCGCGGCCCCGTGTTGGCAATCGCGAAGACCTGGGCCGAGCTCACGCCACGGCCTTCGGCATCGACCACGACGACCGCCGCGCCATTGGCACTCGGGGTCAAGAAGGTTTGGTGACGGTACGAACTGACGACTTCGATCGTGCTGTCAGGCACGCCCTGCAACTGACGGAACACCGAGTCCTGGGCCTTGGGCGGACCAATCGCAGGCTTGAATTGCGGCAGCCCCACAACCTGGTCGAGCAGCAGTTGGCGAACCGAGGCGTTGGCGCCGGTGCCGTAGCGCAACCACATCGGCTGCCAGCCCGCGGCCAGTGCGCTGACCCGACCTTGACTGTCGGTGGTGGCCACCCGCTTGCACATGCCCGCACCAGCAGGCAAGCCAGCAACCTCTTCGAGGATCTCGACCGTCGCATTCGCGGCCAACATGTGCAGACGCACGAGGCGCAGGCGCCGCATCTCGATCGGCGGCAGCGGCATGTTCGCGTAGATCGAAGCCCGCGTTGGAATGGCGACGACGCGCGCCTCAAGGTCCGCGTGCAGCAGCAGGAGAACGAGCGATTGGTGCGCGGGCAGCCGCGCCGGCAGGCGGTTGATTCGGAAGGCCCCACTGCTACCAGTGAACGTGCGTTCGGCCACCAGCGGCAGCACACAGCCCAGCAACTCGTCGACCACACACGGCACGACTTGCACCGCGACCCGACCCGCGCCGAACTCATCGACGATGGTTCCGATCGCTGGCGCGGCAAGGTCGAACACCAAGGGCGAGACGAGGCGAGAGGTGCCGCCGTAACGAACCAAAGGCACCGCATCCGGGGCTAGCATGCCCAGCTCGCGGCGAGACTCCGGCGGCAGCGCCATCACCACGGCAAAGCTTGGGATCGCGTTCGTCGGCAGCTCCAATTGGAAGCTGCCGTCGAGGCCGGTGATGCGCTCGGCATTCAAGACGGTGCGACCCAGCTCACACGACACACGCACTTGCCCGCCAACACTCGGATCACCCGTCGCGTTGTGCACGTGCCCAACCAAGAACTCTCTGTTCTCAGAGGGTGGCGCCGACTCGGACGGCACGCGTGTGCCAACCCAACCGTCGACGCTGGTCGGGCCACCATGGCTCGGCCCAATCGCAATTGGCGCCGCGCCTTGGTAGACACCGACTTGGCCATTCGCGATGAGGGTCGGGCCAGAGCCAGCGCGCAGAACTGCAGCGGGCTCACCGGCACGCACTTCGACCTGAATGAGCAAATCCTGCGGCGGCATCAGCATGGGGTCCTGCCCAGGAGCGAGGCTGTCGCCTAGCAAGTCGCGCTGGGCGGTCGCCGTGATCGCATAGTCGCCGATGCCAAGATCGAGCTGACTGCCGTCGGCCATCGGAATCGAAACCGGCCGGTTGGTCACGACATCGACCTGGCCACTGACCATCGGCGCGCCATCTTCGAGGCGCACTTCACTATCGCCGTGCACTTGCAACGTCGCGGCTGGCTGATGCCGCGCCGACATGTCGTGCCAATCGAGGCGCGCCCCGCCGCCAGCGACCACCCGCAACGACTGGCGTTCGCCGAGGCCGTCGCCAACGCCCAGTTCGCGAGAGTGCGCGAAGGTGCCATCCGCGCGGATGACGACGAGGCGAGCCACGCCCTGCGGTCCGCGGACCCCATCGAACAGTTCGAAGACGGTGCCGAAGGCCACCAACATCAGGAAGGCGCCGACCAGCAAGAACGCCGGGTGCAAGCGACCGTCGCGCGGCGACGACTCGCTGCCGATTGTGGCGCCAGTCTTGTCGGCGCCCGCCTTCGCGGCCAACTGCGCCGACGCGGCAGTTGCTGCAGCAAAGCCTGCTGCGGCCAACCCTGCTGCGGCCAACCCTGCTGCGGCCAATTGTTCTTTCGACACCAGCGACGTCTCATCCAGGATCAGCCGCTCGACGACCCGCGTGGCAAAGTCGACTGGCAACGCCGCCTGGCTATTTCCAGTCGACGTCGCGAAGGCGCTGCGCACACGCAGCACTTCGTGCTCAGCCCGCGCCAACTCAACGGCGCAGACGCGGCAGCCGTGCACGTGAACTTCCAACTGCTCGCCTTGTGGTGGCGAGAGGTCGCCATCGACGAAGTCGCGCATCCAGCCGCGCACCTTCGCGCAATCGGGACTGGTCGGCCGCACGCGACGCAAATCGTCGGGGTTCGGCGGCTGGTGCAGTGGCTGGTGCAGTGGCTCGTGCAGTGGCTCGTGCAGATCGCTCATTCGCGCACCGCCTGCAAGCGACTGGCGAGGATGTCCTTGCCGCGCGCGAGTTGCACTTTGACGTTGCTGACCGAGATGCCGAGTGCGTCGGCGATTTGCACGTTGGTGAAGCCGCGCAGGTACTTCAGCTCCAGCGGTTCCCGCATGCGGGAGGACAGCTGCGCGAGCGCACCGCGCACAGAATGGTCGGTCGCGTGGCGTGATTGCACCGCCGCCGCCCGACCATCCGGCAATTCCAACATCGGGTCGCTGGCGTCCTCTTCATGGTGCATCACCGGCAGCTCGGAGGCGCGACGACGGCGCAACTTGTCGCGGCAGGCGTTGCCGGCGATGCGCAGCAACCACGGCTCAAGGCTGCGGGCGTGGTCATACGAACCGCGGGCCCGGAACAGCTTCAGGAACGTGTCCTGAGCCGCTTCTTCCGCATCTTCCGGCCGACGAAGGATGCTCATAGCGAGGCCATGAACCATGGTTTGGTAGCGAACGACCAACTGCTCGAACGCTCCCAGGTCCCCGGCTTGGACCTGCAACATCAATTCACTGTCGGTTGGCAAACTCAAAGGGTGCGGGACGAGGGCCTTGCGGGAGCGAGGCAGTATGGCGTCTCTACGCGACGACGCGCTGCGTTGGCCTAACTTTCTTGTCGACGGGGCGTCGGATCTCGGCGAGACGGGCGATCCACCAATCTCGCCAACACCCCGTCGCCTCGAGTCTCCGGGCGCGCTCGACGACGCCGATCCTAGCCGGGCATTTCGCCTCGCTCTTCAAGGCGAGGCGCGAACGAGCCGATGCCATGGGTGCCGCAACTCGCGGCCCTCCAACGACTCAGCACCGCCCCTCGCGCCTTAGACCCTCATGGCCAAGATCCCCGACAAGCAAGGTCTCTTCTTCGAACTCGACGGCGTGCTCGTGCAGCAAGCCAAGTTGAACCCGGATGGCAGTATCCCCTTCCTCGATCGCGCCTTGGAAGCGCTGGGCCGCATCGACCCCGGTCAGTTCAAACTGTTCGTCGCCACCAGCCGCCACGACATCGCTTTTGGCCAGACCAAGGAACGCGACTTCACGCGGTTTTGCGACGTCTTCATCACGCGCATGCAAGCGGAGAGCATTCCAATCGCGAAGATCTACTCGTGCCCGTTCCACCCCAAGGGCAGGGGTCGCTTCAAGAAGGAGAGCGTGTTCCGCAAGCCTGGCCCCGGCATCTACAAGATGGCGCAGCAGGAATTCGACCTCAACCTGCAGCGCAGTTGGATGATCGGCCACACCACCGCCGACATGTTGGCGGGGCAGCGGGCGGAGCTCGGCACGATCCTCGTGCGCACCGGCAAGGCCGGGCAAGACGGCGAGTTCGAAGTCGAGCCGCACTTCACCGAGGACGACTTGTGGAACGCCATCGCCCGCGTCAACCAGTTCGAGTATTCGCTGCGCGTGTGAGACGGCGGCGCGTCAGCCGAGGGCGGCGACGCCTGGCAGCACCTTGCCCTCGAGCAGTTCGAGGGAGGCACCCCCGCCAGTCGACACGTGCGACAGCTTGCTGGTGATGCCGAGCTTCTCCGCGGCTGCGACCGAGTCGCCACCGCCAACCACCGTGAACGCGCCCGCCGCGGTTGCCCGCGCCACCGCTTGCGCAACGGCTTCGGTGCCGCGGCAGAACGCGTCCATCTCGAACACCCCCATCGGGCCGTTCCAAATCACCGTCTTGGCGCCCTGCAGGGCGGCGACATAGGCGGCGATCGTCTGCGGCCCGATATCGAGGCCCATCAAGCCGTCGGGGATGTCGCCACCATGCACACTGGCTTGGCTGTCGGCCTTGAACTCGGCCGCGCACACATGGTCCACCGGCAGCAGCAACTGCTTGCCAGCCGCCTTCGCCTGCGCGAGCACGCGACCCGCTGCGGCCACCAAGTCCTTCTCGACCAGCGAGGTGCCAACCTTCTTGCCGAGGAAGGTGAGGAACGTGTAGGCCATCGCTCCGCCGACGATCAGCGTGTCGACTTTGCCAAGCAGGTTCTCGATGACGGGCAGCTTGTCGCTGACCTTGGCGCCGCCCAGGATCGCCACGAACGGCCGCGCCGGTGCCGTCAACACCCGTTGGAATGCTTCCAGCTCCTGCTGCATCAGGAAGCCAGCGGCGCAAGGCATTCCGGTGATGCCACTCACCGAGCTGTGCGCCCGGTGGGCCGCGCCAAAGGCGTCGTTGACGTAGACGTCGCCGAGCTTCTTCAGGCTGGTGCGGAACGCGTCGATCGCCGCCGGCTCCGCCTTCTTGCTGGTGGTGGTGCCATCGGCATGCTTGATCTTGACCTTGCCTTCTTCCTCGAGGTGGAAGCGCAAGTTCTCCAGCAACACGACGTCGCCGGCCTTCAGCTTGCCCTTCGCGCACGCCGCCTCGACCGCAGGTCCAACACAATCGTCGAGGAACGTCACCGGCTTGCCGAGCAGCTTCTGCAACTCAGCGGCGATCGGCCGGAGGGAGTACTTCGCCACCTTCTGCCCATCGGGTCGGCCGAGGTGCGACATCAAGACCACGGCCGCGCCCTGCTCGAGCGCGAACCGGATCGACCCCAATGCTGACACGATGCGTTGGTTGTTGGTGATCGCCAGCGTCGCCTTGTCTTGCGGCACGTTGAAGTCGACGCGCATCAGCACACGCTGGCCTTTGAGCGGCAAATCGCGCAGGGTCTTGAAGGTGGCCATGGAACGAAAGCTCACAGGGCCTTGGCGATCTTCTGGGTCAGCTCGACGACGCGGTTGCTGTAGCCCCACTCGTTGTCGTACCAGCTGACGAGCTTGAAGAAGTTCTTGTTGAGCTCGATCGAGCTACCGGCATCGAAGATCGACGATGCCTTGCAGTGGATGAAGTCCGACGACACGACTTCTTCTTCGGTGTAGTCGAGGATGCCCTTCATGTAGGTCTCCGACGCGCGCTTGATCGCCTTCTTGATCTCGTCGAGCGAGGTTTCCTTCGCCGTCTTGAACGTCAGGTCCACCACCGACACCGTCGGCGTCGGCACGCGGAAGGCCATGCCGGTCAGCTTGCCTTTGATCTCCGGCAGCACCAGCGCCACCGCCTTGGCCGCGCCCGTGGTCGACGGAATGATGTTCTGCGCCGCCGTGCGGCCGCCCTTCCAATCCTTCTTGCTCGGACCATCCACCGTCTTCTGCGTCGCGGTATAGGAGTGGATCGTCGTCATCAAGCCTTCGGTCAGGCCAAAGCCTTCTTTCAGGATGACGTGCACCAACGGCGCCAAGCAGTTGGTCGTGCACGACGCGTTGCTGATGATGTGGTGCTTGCTGAGATCCAGCTTGTCGTCGTTGACGCCGAGCACGACGGTGATGTCCTCGCCCTTCGCCGGGGCCGTGATCAGCACCTTCTTGGCGCCAGCGGTGATGTGGCCCTTGGCCTTGTCGGCCTCGGTAAACAGACCCGTCGACTCGATCACGATCTGCACGCCCATCTTGGCCCAAGGCAATTCGGCGGGCGTCTTGGCGCTGACCACCGCGATCTCCTTACCGTTGACGACCAGCACGTCGTCTTCGGCTTTGTCGGGCGACGACTTCTTCGACGACACTTCCCCTTGGAAGCGACCCTGGACGGAGTCGAACTTCAGCAGGTAGGCAAGATTGTCAGCTGGCACGATGTCGCCGACCGCGACGACGTCGATCTCCTTGCCGAGCAGACCTTGTTCGACGAGAGCACGAAAGACCAGACGACCGATGCGACCGAAACCGTTGATGGCGACCCGGATGGCCATGGCGAGGTAAGCTCCTGAGTGTTGTTGGCTGCGCGGAAAATCGCCGGGCAGTCTAGCGACGAGCCCTTGCTAGCCAATGGACAGTTTCTCGCGCCTGCTCGATGCCACCGCTCGGTGCCTGTGCCGCTACGAGAACCTCGCAGGGCAACGCACCGTGCTTGCGGCAATTTCGGGCGGCGTCGACAGCACGGCGCTGCTCTTGGTGCTGGCGCGCATGCACCATGAAGGGCGCCTCGCGGGCCCTTTGCACGTCTGCCATGTCGACCACGCGGTGCGCGGCGACAGTCGGCAGAACGCGCAGCACGTCGTCGACCTGTGCGATCGCCTCGACGTGCCAGTGACCGTGCGGCGCCTGGTGTTGCCGGTCGGCCGCGCTAGCGAAGAGACCCTGCGTGAGGCCCGCTACCACGAACTGCGCGCCGTCGCACGCGAAGTCGCGGCCGGGATCTTGGTCACCGCCCACCACGCCGACGACAATCTGGAAACCGTGCTCTTTCGCATGCTGCGCGGCACCGGCCCGCGCGGCCTCGCCGGCATTCCCGAGTCGCGGTGGATCGGTCGCGGTGAACAGCGACTGCTGCTGGTGCGCCCGTTCTTGCGCACGCGCCGCACGACGCTTGAGGCGCTGTTGCGATCGCTCGGCGAGACCCACTTCGAAGACAGCAGCAATCTCGATGTCACCTTCGCCCGCAATCGCTTGCGTTGCGAGACGATGCCAGCGCTGCGCCGCACCCTCGGCATCGGCCTCGACGTCGCCCTGATGACCGTGTGCAGCACCGCGCGCGCGGCCAATGACATTCTCGAAGCCCATGGATTGCGCATTCTGTCGCAACGCGCGCGGCACAAGACTGCGTGGCGCTGCGAACTCGACTTGCGCGGACTCGACGAAGACGCGGTGCCGTTCGTGCAAGAAGCGCTGCGGCAAGCGCACGTGGCCCTGCATCCCTTGGGCGCAGCGCCGACGCCAGCGTGGCTCGAACGGGTGGCGATGTTGTGGCGCATGTGCGATGGCAAGCGCCTCGCTGGACGTACGGGTTTGCTCGCCGAACGTACGCGCGATGGCATTCTGCTGCTTGATCCAGAGCGCGCCGGGCCGCCGCCGGCGACGAGCGATGGCGGGCAGCTGCTGTGTTGGGATCGTGGGCGGCAGCGCTTTGGCGCGACCGAGTGGCTGTTGGAAGCGTTCGAGCATCCGCTGCCGCCGTTGGTGCCGTCGCCGACTGAAGCGGGGCGACTGCGCGCGTTGCTCGACCCGCGCTTGCTGCCATTGCCGTGGCGCTTGCGCACGCGCCGCCCCGGCGATCGGTTTCATCCGCTTGGTTGTGCGCAGGACGTCGAGCTGCGGCGGTTCTTGATGAGTCGGCATGTGCCGCGCTTCGATCGCGATCGGTTGCCGCTGTTGGTCGACGCCAACGATCGCATTCTGTGGATTCCCGGTGTGGAGATCAGTGCGTTGGCGCGGCTGCAACTCAACACGCGGCGTTCGGTCGAAGTGATTGCGGCCTGCGGGTAGGCAAGGCACCGATGGCATTGGCACATGCACCGCAAGGCCACAAGCCAATGTAATGAATACTGTGCAACGCATCAATGAGCCGAGCGCAAGCAGTTCTAAGAAGGGGCTACCAAGACTGTTCGGAGCTGGTAGTTTTAGGGCGCCGGTTCACCTCAGTATCTCGCAGCTGGCGCGTGCCAGCCGCACTGCCAATCGGCATTCACCTCAGCTCTGACACCAATCATGCGCCTGTCTCCACTCTGCCTGTCAACTGTTCTGTTCGCGCCAGCATTGCTGGCGCAACGTTTCCCAGAGGTTGAGCCAAATGGCGCAGCCGGTACCGGCCAAGTCGTCGCCATTGGCACGCAGATCGATGCCAACTTGGTCGCGGCGGAACAAGATTGGTACAGCTTCTCGGTCACGTCCAGCACGCGTGTCCGCATCCACACGAGCAACACCGACACGCGCGTGGCTCTCCTGGACGCCGCCGGCACGACCTACCTCGGCATCGACGAAGATGCGCGCACGGTGACGAACGGATATGCCAGCGAGATCACGATGAACCTCGCCGCTGGTAGCTACCAGCTGCAGGTCGTTGGTTTCACTGCCACCACCGCGGGCCTCTACTCGCTCGAAGTCTCGGAGATCACGCCAGTCGTCTACGACGGCAGTGAGATCGAGCCCAACGAAACCCACCTGACGGCGACGGCGACGACGCTGGCTCCCGGTGGCACGCGCTACAGCGGCAACCTTGGCGCCAGCACGATCGTGTTCGCCGACGCCGCGGCAGCCGGTACGCCGGTGGTCTTCTCGGGCGCGGCAGCCGCGAGCACGACCTTCTTCAGTGGTGTGGCGGGCCCAGTCGCTAGCACGACCACAGTCCTGCAAACCACTGGTCTGATCGCCCCACCCATCCCAGGTGGCAGCTCCTACACACCAGGATGCTCGGTCGTGATGACCAGCGGCGCCAACACTGGCCTCGCCCGCCCCATCTCGAGCAACACGGGCTTCTCGATCACGACCGCCGCCTTCCCTGTGCTGAATGGCATTGGCGACACCTTCAACATCGTCACCACCAACACGACCGCGGTCACGTGGACCGGGCCGCTGTTCGCCAGCCTCTACATCGGCAGTGGTTACAACCTCCGCATGACCAGCGGCGCCAACATCGGCCTCAGCCGCCTGATCACGGCCAACAACGCACCCGGCGCGATCACAACCGCGGTTTTCCCCGTGGCCAATGCGCCCGGCGACACCTTTGACATCGATTGCATCGGCAGCTCGACCGTGATCCGGTCGACCGCCGCGCTGGTCCCCGGCGCCTGGAACCCAGGTCTCGGCGGACTCGGCATCGGACACTTCGCCGTGCGCTTCACCAGCGGTGCCAACAGTGGCCTCATCCGGCAGATCTCCGGCAACACCGGCGCCAGCATCACCCTGGGTACGGCCCTGACGGCAGCACCTCTCCTCGGTGACACCTACGTCGTCGAGCAAGTCGACGTCGACTACTTCCAAGTTGTGCTGACGGCGCCGACCAGCGGCCTGTGGTTCCAGATCAACGAAGGCGATAACGCGTGGGTCTTTGGCCACCGCTACGAGCTGTATGACGCAGCCGGGACCGCGCTGCTGCCGGTTACGTCCCTGTTCGCCCCAGCCTTCGGCACCCAAGCCGCAACCTGCAGCACGCTCGTGCCGCGCACCTCGTCGGCTCGCGTCTGGCCAGCCGGCACGTACTACATCGCCGTGCGTGGGCCGCAAACGCCGTTCATCGCGGCCACCGTCATGCCCCTTGGCGTCGTCCCAACCGGCAACTACATGCTCCAGTTGTTCGCCACGCCAATGGACACCGGTGGCATCGCCGTTGAGGCCGAAGCACCCGGCACTCAGAGCAACAACACCGCCGCCACGGCGCAACTCATTGCCCCCGGCCAGATCGGTCAAGGCAACATCACCCTCAGCACCGGCGCCGATGCCAGTGACTGGTGGGGCCCGATCGTGATCAGCACTCCAAGCACGATCAGCTACCAAACGCGCGACGGTCTCACGGCCACGCCGCTGTTGGACAGCACGATCAACCTGCGCGACAGCAACGGCGCCATTGCGCTGGCCGCGACCGCAAACAACATCTTGGACGTCAGCACCAGCGCGACCGGCCTGCACGCTCGCGTCGTCGTCAGCTTCTACCTGACCCCCCAGACGTACTACATCGAAGTCGTCTCGCCAGGCACGACCGCGGGCCAGTCCGGTGACTACGAGCTGCAAATCAGCTCGATCATCCCGACCCCGTACGTCGCCGCCAGCTACGGGATCTTCGCCGCCAACGCAGCGGGCTGCGGCCTCGGCACGGTGCCGACGCTGACCCGTCAGTTCACTAGCGAGGTTCCGGTCACGGGCGCGACGTTTGCTCGTCAGTGCACCGGCTTGACCCCAAGCGGCTTCGGCCTCTTCGTGCAAGGCTTCAGTCTGTTCCCCGGCCCAACGCCGCTCGACATGACGTTCCTCGGCGCGCCAGGCTGCACGCTCAACGTCGATCCGCTCGTGATCTCCCTCGTGTTCGCGGACCCAGTCGGCGCGGTCGACCTGCTGTTCAACGTCCCGTCCGCCACGTCACTGCGCGGCACGCTGGTGTTCGAGCAGATGGCAAAGTGGGACTTCGCGGTCAACGCGCTGGGCATCCAGCCGGGCAACTTCGCCCGCATGATCATCGGCGAACGCAGCTACTGAGACTGCGCAGCGAGTGATCGCAACGCGACCGCCGCATCCCTAGGGGTGCGGCGGTCGCTTGCATTTCGGGCAGCAACTGCGAGCCCACGAACGAATCGGCCCTCGCCCGCACCCGCTGGCTTTGCCATACTGCGGCGCCCCCCCCTCCCGACCGCTGGAACCCCACCGACCGTGCGACTCACTGTCGAGACCGGCCCACTCGCTGGCACCGTAATCTCCCTCGACCGCAACCAACCGACCGTGCTCGGCAGCGGTGCCGACTGCGCGCTGCGCATCCAAGAGGCCGGCGTCGCCGCGCAGCAAGCGGTGGTCAAGGCGCTCAAGGACCAAGGCTTTGGCATCAAGGCACTGGCTCCGGGACTGCGCGTGAACGGCGCCCACGTCGAAGCCACACCGCTCGCCGATGGCGACATCATCGAACTCGGCACCACGCGCATCGCCTTTGGCCAGGTGCAGAAGCGCGGGCTGCCGCAGATCACTGGCTACCGCGTGATCGATGAGCTCGGCCGCGGCGGCATGGGCTACGTCTACCGCGCCGAGCAAACCAGCCTGCACCGCGAAGTCGCGCTCAAGGTGTTGAACCGCGAACTGACCAAGGACCCGGCCTTCGTCGCCAAGTTCGTCGCCGAAGCTCGCGCCGCCGCCAAGCTGCAGCACCCGAATGTCGTGCAGGTATTCGACGTCGACAACGACGGCGAAACCTACTTCTACGCGATGGAGCTGATGCACGATGGCTCCCTCGAAGACTGGTTGAAGCAGCAAGGGGCGATGCCGGTCGATCGCGCGCTGCGCGTGGTGGCCGACGCCGCGGCGGGTCTGGCCTACGCCGAGTCGCTCGGCATCGTGCACCGCGACATCAAGCCCGACAACTTGATGCTCGACCATCACGGCGCCGTCAAGATCGCCGACCTCGGCCTCGCCAGTACGGTCGAAGAGACCGAAGAGAAAGCCATCGGCACGCCGCACTTCATGGCGCCCGAGCAAGTGCTGCGCAAAGAGATCGACCACCGCACGGATCTCTACGCGCTCGGCTGCACGTTCTATCGCTTGGTCACCGGCAAGACGCCGTTCCGCGGCCAGAGCGTCAAGGACATCCTGCGCGCGCAGGTGAAGGACGAAGCGGAGCCAGCGCACAAGGCGAACACCAACGTCAGCGCCGAGGTCGGAGGCATCATCCAGCGGCTGATGGCGAAGGATCCAGCCCAGCGCTACCAGACGGCGAACGACCTGCTCGAAGACCTTGGCGCGCTGCTGCAACCACCCGCAAAGAAGGGGCTGTGGATCGGCTTGGCGGCGGCGGCGGTCGTGATCGCCGGCGGCGCTGTCTATTGGGGTGTGAACAAGCCCAAGGGCGTCGAGACGGTGACGGAGTACATCAACAACCCCGAAGCCGCGCGTTTGGCGAAAGAGAACGCGCAGCTGAAGAAGGATGCGCGCGAGGCGCAGGCCACGATCGCGCTGTTGGCGGCGCGGGTGTCAGGGGCAAGTGGCCATGAACTCGCCGAGGCACTCGACCGCGTCGCCGCCGAATTCGCCGACGCCAAAGCCTCGATCGAAGCGCGGCAACGCGCCACCCAAGTACGGCAAGAACTCGACGACCGCGCCCGCACCCTCGAACAGCAGCGCGCGCGCCTCACCGACCATCTCGCCGCCGTGCAGAGGGCCAGTGCCTCGGCGCGCGATGCCGGTGACTTCGCGGCCGCATTGAAAGCGCTCGACCTGGCACCGACTGCCGACTTGCGCGCCGATGCAGAACTGCAACAGCAACTCAGTGGGCTGCGCGAGCAGGTGATGAAGGCTGCCCGCGATCGACTGGCCGTGCTCGTGGCCGCCGTGACCAACGCCCAAGCCAGCCGCGAAGAAGCGACCATCACCGCCGCCAGCGAAGCGCTTACCACCGCCACCAGCAGCACGTCGCGCTGGCCTGTGGCGATGAAGGACGAACTAGCGAAGGCGCAGGCGCATGTGGAGCTGGCGCGCCAGGCGACCATCCAGTTGGCGAATGCCCGCGGCGAAGCGGTGTGGGAACAGTACCACGCGCTGTTTGCGGCCGGACAAGGCCCGCGCGCAGCCCTCGAACTGCACGATTACGCGGCGGCAGCAGCCGCGATCACGCAGTTCGCAACGGCAGCCGGGGCGACGGCAGCGGCGCGCATGGCTACCGACTTCGCCGCGGCGGCCACGCACGCCGGCGTGTTCGCGGCAGAGTTCGATCGCGCCATGGCGGCTGGCGCCGTGCAGTTGCCGGGCATCACCGTCTTGCAGGTTGTGCGTTGGGATCGGGTCAGCAACCAAATGGCCGCGTTCGACCCCGCCAAGAAGCCTGCCAAAGAACAGCTGATCGCGGTGGCCAACGTGACCCTCGAACAATGGTCGGCGATGTGCGATCAGGTGTCATCGGCCCCTACTGGCGCCCGCGAGTGCTTCCTTGGCTTCGTGACGTTGACGATCCACAGCCACGCCGCTCGCGGCTTCTTGGCGCGGTTGCGCGCCAGCGACGACAACTCCGGTGCCGGTGCCGCTGCGTATCCATTGAATGCCGCGACCTTCGAAACGCTGCAGCGTCGGTTGCCCGAGCAGGACACCGCCGCGTGGAGCAAGGGCATACGCGTCGAGTTGCAAGCTGGCCAACGACTCGCCGCTGGCTTGCGGGCCTTGTCGGAACGTCGCAATCTGGCGGCGGCTGGCCACCTGGAAAAGCTGCTCGCCGAACATCCGCACAGTTTGGTCGTTGCCGTGTTGCCGTGATGATCCCGATGCAGGAAGGCCGCGACGGCGTGCAGTTCGCCGTCAAAGTCGTTCCTGGCGCCACCCGCGATCGAGTGGTCGGTCCGCTGGGTGAGGCGCTCAAGGTGCAGGTCACCGCACCACCAGAGCTAGGCAAAGCGAATGCGCGGCTGTGCGAAGTGCTGGCGGCGGCCCTCGGCGTGCCGCCGCGTGCCGTGCAAGTGAAGAGTGGGCTCAGCAGTGCCCACAAGGTCGTGGTCGTGCAGGGTCTCACCGCCACGGCCGTGCAAGAACGGCTGCGCGCGCATACGAGCTGAACGGCACGACGCCGCGACGCCCCTCTCACTTCGTCAGCGACGGCGTACGCAGACGGAAGCCATGCTTGCCCGCCGGCAACAGCCCGAGCAAGCCCGTCGCCCCACCGACCACCAACGCCCCAAAGCCATGCCGCGCGCGCACCGCGTCGACCGCGGCGAACAACCGTTGGCGCGCGGCCCCAGCATCGCCGAACAAGGAGCCTTGCGAAGGTCGCGGCGGCGTCAGCGACGACAGCGTGACGCCGACCAAGCGAACCAGCACGCGCCGCACCAGCAGTTCGTCGAGCAACGCGCTGGCAGTGAGCATGAAGGCATCGGTGCGATCGATCGACTCTGGCAACGAACGCGAACGTTCCCCACTCACACCGTCGACGTGACGCAGGCGCACCTGCACCGTGCGCGCGAGCAAGTTCTGTCGGCGCAGTTCACTGGCGGCGCGATCGAGCAAGTACGCGAGCATCGACCGCAGAAACGGTTGCTGCTGACTGTCCGCGTCGACGCGCGGCTCGAACGACGTCTCGCGCGAAATGCTGCGCAACGTCGGCGTGGCGACCACGGGTGCGGCATCAAGACCACGACAGCGATGCCAGATGTCTTCGCCGCGCGCGCCGAAACTCTGCCGCAGCAACTCCCGATCAACCGCCCACAGCTCGCGCACCGTCGTGACCCCGACCTGCATCAGCAACTCCGCACTCTTTGGCCCGAGCCCTGGCACCGCTTCGATGGGAAAGTCCGCCAAGAAATCGAGCTCGCCACCGGCTGCCACTTCGCAAATACCGCCGGGTTTGGCCTTCGTCGTCGCCAACCGCGCGACGGTGCGCGTGCTGCCTAATCCCTGCGCAATCGACAACCCCGTTTGCTCGCGCACCTGGGCCCGAACGTCCCGGCACAAACTCACCAGCGAGCGTTCCGATTCGCTCGTGGTCGCCCCATCGAGGGCCTGCTGCACCAACCACGGCGCGCCGGTCAGATCGGCGTAGAAGTCATCGAGCGAACACACCTCCACCACCGGCGTGAACCGCCGCAACACTTCGGCAACCTTCTGGCGGTAGCGCTCCGCCAACCGCGCATCCCCTTCGCGAACGACCAGCTCCGGACAACGGCGCAAGGCCTCGTGCAACGGCATCGCCGTCTGCACACCGCGGGCTTTCGCTTCGTACGAACGCGAAGCCACCACCCCGGTCCCGACCGCCACGGGACGCCCGAGCAACATCGGGTCGCGCAGTTGCTCGACGGACGCAAGGAAGGCATCGATGTCGACGTGCAAGATGCGGCGCTCCATGCCGCAGACCCTAACAAACTACGAACCTCGCTGTCGAGCCCGCAGGCGCGTTCCGTCACGGCTCACTCGGCATCTCTACACACGACTCTCCACAAGGACCTCGACTCTCCACGAGTCCTCCACAGCAGAACCCTCGTCGCCATCGGCATCTGCCCGCAACCATCCGGAATCCTCCACAGCCTTGTTTCCCTTGGCTTCACCGCCACAGTGCGCCGCCTCCGAATGCATGCCGCTCTGCCGACCGCCAGCCAGACGCCCAGCCGCTCCTTCGCTGACGAACTGCGCCAACTGCTTCGCCTTGGGCTGCCGATTGCCCTCGTTCAGCTCGGTCTGACCGGACTCAATTTCGTCGATATCGCGATGCTCGGGCATCACGACCCCGCCTCGCTGCCGGCCATGGCTCTCGGCAACACCCTGGTTTGGGCGGCGACGATGTTTTGCATGGGCGCCCTGACCGCCGTCGACCCGCTGCTGTCGCAGGCCGTCGGCGCGCGCGACCACGCCGCCATCCCGCGTGTGCTCGGCCGCGGGGCGCTGTTGGCAGTGGTGCTGGCGCTGCCCGCCAGCCTGCTGCTGCTGCCCGCGTCCACCTGGCTGCAGTGGGCTGGCCAATCGGCAGACCTGATCCCGAGCGCCGCCGCCTACGCCCGCTGGCAGACCCTGACGATCCTGCCCTTCCTCTTGTTCTCGCTGCTGCGCAGCCTGTTGTCGGCGCACGCCCGCGTGCTGCCGCAAGTGCTGACGATCGTCGCGGGCAACCTCGCCAACGCGCTGCTCGATTGGATTCTGATCTTCGGCAAATTCGGCATGCCCGAGATGGGCGCCACCGGCGCGGCGCTGGCAACGGTGACCTGCCGCTGGCTGATGCTCTTTGGCTTGTTGTGGCTGGGGTGGCGCGACATCGGCCCGCATGTGCGCTCCCTGCGCGACGTCGCCGTGCGGCGAGCGGCGTTCGCGCTCGGCCCATTGTGGCGGCTGCTTCGTCTGGGCACCCCGATCGGCGCGCAGTTCGTGCTCGAGATGGGCGTGTTCGCCGCCACGGCGCTGCTGATCGGTTCCATTGACGCGAACCACGGCAATGCCAGCGCCACGCAAGCGCGCGTCGGCGGTCATCAAATCGCGCTGCAGTTGGCGTCGCTGAGTTTCATGGTGCCCCTCGGACTCGGCATGGCGGCTTCGGTGCGGGTTGGTTGGGCCGTTGGTCGCGGTGATCACGGCGCCGTGCAGCGTGCGGTCGCCGCCGCGCTGACCACTGGGGTCGTCGTGATGACTGGGTTCATGCTGTTGTTCTTGTTGGCCCCACGGGCACTCGCCAGCGTGATGACCACAGAACCAGAACAACTCGCCATGGCCGCCCTGCTCATTCCAATCGCCGGCGTCTTCCAGATTGGCGACGGCGTGCAAGTGGTGTCGATTGGCTGCCTGCGCGGGCTCGGCGATGTGCGCTCGCCGGTCTACGCCAACTTCGTCGGCTTCTGGATGATCGGCCTGCCCCTTGGATGCTGGCTTGGCTTTGGTCGCGGTAGCGGCCCCGCCGGACTCTGGTGGGGCCTCGTGGTCGGACTGTTCGTCGTGGCGACGACCCTGCTGCTGGTGTTGCGACGGCGGGTGCAAGCGCGGCGCGAACGAATGGCGACCGACTGACGATCGACGCCAGCGCTCGGGCCGCCTACTCTGCCGGCATGCAAAGCGCCTGGGTCGTGGCCCTGTTCCTGTGCCTGCCTAGCTGCACGACGTGGCTGTTCTCCGGTGAATCGTGGATCGACCGCAGTCGACCCGTGGCGCTCGTCGAGACCACCGGCGGCATTGAACTCGGCGCCACCACCGAGTTTGGCGTGCTGACCTTGGGCCGCAGTGCTATGACCGGCCCCTGCCGCGTGCACTACTTTCTCGGCCCGACCCCGCTGGTCGAAACGGGCGAACTGCTCACCACCGGCAGCGTGTTCACTCGCGCCGACATCGACCTCAAGACGCAGCATCTGCGCGCGCTCGATCGCGCCATCACGGCGGCCGACGACCTGCTGGTGATGTGGACCCAAGATGGCCAGACCACGCGCAGCGTCACCGTCCGTCTGGCCGTGGGCGAAGGACTGCACGGCGATGTGCTGCAGGATCCTGGCGAAGTGCTGCCCACGGGAGCGACGGTGCTGTGCTGTGGCCCTGACACCTGGATGTTTGCCGGACTCATCGCCGGCACCGCCACCGTCAGCAATGCCCCGACCAGCGGCACCTACTACGTGTTTGCGGGCGTCGATCGGGTGCGGGAGATGCTGGCCATTCCAAGTCGCCATCCGATCCACGTGCAGCCCAAGTACCGCACCGACGACATCTCTGTGCTGAAGGCGCAGAAGCCGATTCCAGAGCCTGCGAAGAAACCCTGATCCGAGTCTCTCAAGGTGCCCTGCTCAACAGCTCGAACGCCATACTGCCCGGCTTCACGGATTGATCCTCCTGCTCGACAACAAGGACTCCTTCGTCTGGAACCTCGCGCAAGCGCTGCAGGGGCTCGGCGGCGCGGTGCAAGTCATGCGCAGTGATGCGATCGACGTCGAGCGCCTCGGCGACTTCCGCGCGCTGGTGATCAGCCCTGGCCCCGGCCGTCCCGAGCACGCCGACCAGTCCATCGCCGCCATCCAACGCTGGAGTGGGCAGCGCGCCATCCTCGGGGTCTGCCTTGGGCATCAGGCGATCGGGGCGGCGTTTGGCGGGGCGATCGTGCGCGGGCAACCGGTGCATGGCCGCACGACCCCGATCCACCACGATGCGGAAGGCCTGTTCGCCGGCTTGCCGCAGCCTTGGTCGGTGTGTCGGTACCACTCGCTCTACGTTGCCGCCGCGTTGCCCGAGCCGCTGGTCGCCACCGCGCACACGGCGTCAGGCGACGTCATGGCGCTGCGCCATCGCACCCACCCGACCTTCGGTGTGCAGTTTCATCCCGAGTCGTTCCGCACCGAACACGGCACTCGCTTGCTCGCCAACTTCTTGCGCGAGGTTGCATGAACGCAGCCGTGATGGTGCGCGGCCTGCACAAGGCGTTCGGCCAGAAGCAGGTGCTGCGTGGTGTCGACTTGACGATCGCCAAGGGCGAACTGCTTGGGCTCGTCGGCCCCAACGGCACTGGCAAGTCGACGTTGTTGCGCGCGCTCATCGGTCTCGTGCAGGCGGATGCCGGCGCGATCACCGTGCTCGGTCGCGACCCGCGGCAGGCGTCGTTGGCGATTCGCCAACACTGCTGCTACCTGCCGGGTGAGACCGGCATCTACCAGCAACTCACCGGCGCGCAGTTCCTGCACTTCGCACTCGGCTTCTATCCGCACCATGACCAGGCCCGGCGCGAACTGCTACTGCGGGCGTTCGACTTGCCACTGCACCAAAAGGTGCGCAGCTACAGCGCCGGCATGAAACAGAAGCTGGCGCTGCTGGCGACGCTGATACCCGACGTCGATCTGTACGTGCTCGATGAACCCGACCGCGCCCTCGATGCCAGCGTGCGGTTCTGTTTGCGCGAGGTGCTGCTGGCGATGAAGCAGCAGGGCAAGACGATTCTGCTGAGTTCGCACCACCTCAACGAAGTGGAGGCGCTGGCCGATCGCTTGCAGTTCATGCTCGACGGCGCCTTCGTGGCGACGACGGAACTCGACGCGGCACGCGCCATTCTGCGACGGCGACCGCGCCTGCGCTTGCGCCAAGGGGAGGCGTTGCCGAGCGGTGCCCGCGAACTGCAACGCGACCCGAATGGCACGCTGGTCGTCGAGACCGACGGCGACCCGATGGCGTGGATTCGTTCGTTGCCAGACGGCATCGTCGAGAGTGCCGAGATCGGCATTCCGCGGCTCGAGGACCTTTACCAAACCCTGTACGCCAGCCGCCCGCGAGGTGATGCGTGATCGCTGGCAAGACTTGGCGCGAGACCCGCGGCATGGCGCTCGCCTACCTCGTGATCTTGGAACTGCTGTGCGCGCCGGTGCTGCTGCTGTGGCCCGACATCTACGCCGACCTGCAGCGCTCGACGTTGTTCCGCAGCATGCCCTTCGACTTTGCCAAGCGCATCTTCGAAGGCATCACCGATCCCAAAGAGTCCGCCGCCTACCTGAGCTGGTGTGCGACCATGTTGTTCTTCCGCAGCACGAACCTGGTCGCCACCGCCGCCGCTGTGCTGTTCGGCACCGCCCTGTTCGCGAGGGAACGCGAGAACCACACCTTCGAGTTCTTGCTCAGCCGTCCCGTCGCCCGCGGCACCATCCTGTGGCAGAAGTTCTGGCCGACGGCACTGTGCGTCACCATCCCCATCTATCTTGTCAACGCGTCGGCGATCTTCTGGAGCCGCTGCATCGACTTCGATCTGCCGAAGTGGGAGCTGTTCTTGGCGTCGACGCACGCGGCGGTGTTCGCCCTGTGTTTCCTGGCGGCCACCACCTGGCTGTCAGTGCGGCTGCGCGTGCAAGCCCATGTCGCGGCCGCCGTCGGTGCGTTCGCGATCCTGCAAATCGGCATCTACCTGACGCAGCGCATCCGCCAATTCAGCCTGTTTCGCCTCGCGGACTACGAGTGGTACTCGCCGATCTTGGCCGGCAACACGCCGGCGTGGCAGATGTTCGATCCGATCCGCGGCCACGGCTTCACGACCTACTTGCTGGCGGCGACGGGGCTGTTCTACGCCCTGGCGTGGCGCGACTTGCGCCGCGCGGAGCCGTGACGTGATCTGGCTGTTCGTCGTTGGCACGCTGCTGCGTGAGCTCGTACGCACCTTCCTGGTGCCGCTGCGCTTGCTCGCGTACTTGCCGTTCCGCCACCATTGGCGGCGAGTCGCCAAGGACGTGCTCGCCGAGATGGCGCAGGCGGACGCCGCCGCAGCGACCTCGGATCTGCGCGAGTTCTTCGCCAAGCGCCGCCCATGGCGCGGCGCAAGACCGCATCTGTTCGTGTCCGCTGGGGAAGCCAGTGGCGAGCAGCATGCCGCGCGCCTCGTGCAAGCGCTGCCGGCGACCGTGCGCACCACCGCGTTCGGTGGCCACGTACTTGCTGACGTCGGGGCCCTGGTACGAGTCCAGCTCAGCGAACATGCGGTGATGGGCGTGCGCGGTGTCTGCAAGCAACTGCCGTTGTTGCTGCGCGCCTTCGCCGACTTCTTGCGGCTGCTGCGCGACGACCCGCCAGACCTGATCGTGCTCGTCGACTACCCGGGGCTACACCTCGTCATGGCCAAAGCCGCCAAGCGCCGCGGCATTCCGGTGCTGCATTATGTGGCGCCGCAGTACTGGGCTTGGGGCCCTTGGCGCATGCGGCGCTATCGCCGCGCGGTCGACGCCACGCTGACGATCCTGCCGTTCGAAACCGCGTTCTTTCGCCGCTTTCGCGTGCCAGCGTCCTACATCGGCCACCCCTTGCTCGACGACCTGGCAACAAGCCCACCCGATGCAGGCGCCGTCGCCGCGGTGCGCGCGACGCGAACGCTGGTGTTGCTGCCGGGCAGTCGTTCGGCGGAGATCACCAACAACTTGCCTGGCATGCTGACGATCGCCAAAGCGCTGCGGGCGCGCGACCCGCAGCTGCGGGTGGTAGCACCGCACAAGAACCCGCGGCGCACGGCGCTCATCCGCGAACTGCTCGCGCAGCACGACGCCGCCTTCGTCGAACACCATGAAGGTCCCCTCGCCACCTGGCTAGCCGGTGCGCACCTCATCCTCGCCAAGTCCGGCACCGGGTCGCTCGAAGCCTGCCTGCACGGCGTGCCCACGATCGTCGTCTACCAACTGCACGGCATGCTCAGCACGCTCGGCTACCACAACATCCTCAGCGTGCCGTGGATCGCGGCCGCCAACCTGATTGCCGGCCAGCGCGTCGTGCCCGAACACTGCTTTGCTGGCGAACGCGGCTGGCAACGTGTGCAGCAAGAGGCCGAACGCCTCTGGAGCGACGAAGGGGCGCGCGAGGCCGCCATCGCAGGCCTCACGGTCGTTCGCCGCAGACTCGGGCAACCCGGCGCCACCGCCCGCGTCGCCCACATTGTGCGCACGTTCCTGCAACTGGAGGGCAAGCCATGAGTCGCGGCCTGCTCGACCTGCGGTTGTTGCTCGACGACTTGCGCGCCGAAGACGAACTCATCGAGATCACCACCGAAGTCGACCCCGACTTGGAAGCCGCCGAGATCCACCGCCGCATCATCGCGGCTGGCGGGCCAGCGCTGCTGTTCTCGCGCGTGAAGGGCTCGCCGTGGCCAGTCGTCACCAACTTGTTCGGCACGGCGCGGCGGGTCGAACTCGCCTTCGGCAAGCGGCCGCTCGAACTCGTGCAACAACTGGCGCAGGTGCCGCACACGCTGCTGCCGCCGAGCCTCGGCAAACTCTGGCAACAGCGCCACCTTCTGGGTTCGCTGCTCAAGGTCGGGCGCCAACAAGTGCGCCGCGCCCCGCTGCTCGCCCACCAGGACACGCCGCCGCGGCTGTCGCGACTGCCGCTGCTGCGCACCTGGAGCGAGGACGGCGGCCCGTTCATCACCCTGCCGCTCGTCTACAGCGAACATCCGCAAGGTCTCGGCAGCAACCTCGGCATGTACCGCATCCAGCGCTTCTCGGATGACACCGCCGGCCTGCACATGCAGATCGGCAAAGGCGGTGGCTTTCATCTCGCGGCGTACGAACAACTCGGCCGCGCGATGCCGGTGCACGTCAGCCTCGGTGGACCACCGGCGCTGATGCTGGCCGCCATTGCGCCGTTGCCAGAGAACGTGCCCGAAGTGTTGCTCGCGTCGCTGCTGCTCGGTCAGCGGCTGCGCAGTGCACGTTCGGCGCACAGCCCGTTGCCGTTGTTCGCGGACGCGGAGTTCTGCTTGGTCGGCGAAGTGCGTCCCGGCGAGCGCCACCCTGAGGGTCCGTTTGGCGATCACTACGGCTACTACTCGTTGCAACACGACTATCCGTTGCTGCGCGTGCAAGCGCTGCTGCACCGCACCGATCCGGTGTTGCCGGCGACCGTCGTCGGCAAGCCACGCCAGGAAGACTTCTTCCTCGGCGACTACCTGCAAGAACTGCTGCTGCCACTCGCCAAGGTCGCCATGCCGTCCGTTCGGGATCTGTGGTCGTACGGCGAGACCGGCTACCACTCGCTCGCCGCGGCCGTGGTGCAAGAACGCTATGGCCGCGAAGCGATGCAGAGCGCGTTCCGCATCCTCGGGGAAGGCCAGCTCAGCCTGACCAAGTTCTTGCTGCTCACCGACCGCGCCATCGATCTGCGTGATTTCCGCGCCACCCTCACCCACGTGCTCGCCCGCACGCGCTTCGCCACCGACCTCTACGTGTTTGGCAGCTTGTCGATGGACACCCTCGACTACGCCGGCCCCGAAGTGAACAAAGGCAGCAAGGGTGTGCTGCTCGGACTCGGCGAACCGGTGCGCACCTTGCCTAGCGAGTTCCAAGGCCCGCTGCCGCCACCGTTCCGCCGGGCGCTGGTGTTCTGCCCCGGCTGCCTCGTCGTCGATGGGCCATCGTTCGTAGCCGAACGCCATGCCGCTGCCCAGCTCGCCAACGTACCCGCCTTGGCCCCCTGGCCACTGGTCGTGCTTGTCGACGATGCGCAGCAAGCCACGAAGTCGTGCGTCAACTTCTTGTGGACGACGTTCACGCGCTTTGAACCCGCCGCCGACCTGCACGCCAAGGATCTGCGGCTCGTGCGCAGCCAACCGAGCTACACGCCGCCAATCGTGATCGATGCGCGCATGAAGCCGAGTTACCCGAAGGAACTGTTCTGCGATCCCGACACCGCGGCCAAGGTGTCACGCCGTTGGCGCGAGTACTTCCCCAACAACGACGTCGCGATGGGCGATTCGGACCGCGGCCACCTCGACTAGCTCGGCCCAGATCAACGCGGGCTGCGCGCCTCCAACTCGCGCAGGGCGGCCGCCGCCTGGCTGTGGCTGGGATCGATGCGGAGCACCTCGCGCAGATGGCGAATGGCTGTCGGCGTGCCACCGCGCTGCATCGCGGTGCGCGCCAGTTCGAGCCGCAGCCGCACATCACGCGGCCGGGCCGCCAACAGCACATCGAACATCGCCGCCACTTCGCTCGTCCGGCCAAGGCGTTCGAGCGCCTCGGCACGGTTGAAGAACGGTTCGAAGCGTTCCATCGACAACCGGCAGGCGTGCGCATACGCGGCCTCCGCTGCCTGCCAGTCACCGCGGCGGCTGTGCGCGTAGCCGAGCGAGTTCCAGAAGGCACTGCGATTGGGCGCCAACGCCACCGCCTGTTGCAACGCGCTGACCGCGCGCAAAAGGCGCGCATCGTCGGCACTAGCCGCCGTCTTGCCCCACTCCATCAGGCAGCACGTTCCCAGCGTGCCGTGCGCCTCGGCTTGCATCGGCGACTCGGCAATCGCCCGCTCCAACTGCGCGATGGCGGCCGCGTGTTGGCCACGCTGCTGCAGGGACGCGGCGTAGTGCGTGCGTTCGATCGAAGTGGGCGCTTCGCACTGCATGGCTCGCTCAAACAGTGGGAACGCCTCGTCGAAGCGTCCCGCTGAGAACAACATGGCGCCGTGGTTGCTGAGGATCTGCGCCGCCAGGCTGGTGCGACTCGCGGGGTCGATCCGATCGAACGCAGCCTGCCAAAAGTCGACTTCGTTGGCATACACCGCCGCGTGCTGTTGCGTCTGCCGCCCCAACACGACGGCGACGGCAACCAGCGCCAAGGCTCCCACCAGGCGCGCGCTGGCGCCATCCACCAACGCCAGCATCGCGCGCGCCGCGAACACGGCCGGCACCAGCACGAGCAGCATCGGCAAGTAGACACGCCGTTCGGCGATCACCTCCGTGACGATCGGCAGCACGGTCGAAGTCGGCGCCAGCAACAAGAAGAACAGGCTGCCGACGAACGCCCACCACGGCCGCGATCGCCAGCACAGCACCACCAGGGCGAGCAAGGCCACCACGAACAGTCCGGGCAGGATCGCCGACCCCACGTCGTTGACAATGCCCCACTCGTAGGCGCCGCGCAGTGAGCACGGCCAGACCATGCATTGCACGTAGTGGGCAACGACACCCGCCTGCGTCAGCAACCACTGCCAAGCGGTGGTGCCGAGAGGCGTCGCGAAACCCACCGTCATGTTGCTCGGACCCAACGCGACGCAGCCAGCGAGCACGCCCCACGTCGCTGCCATCGCGGCACAGAAGCCGCCACGCGTTCGCAATGCCGACCAGCTCGGTAGATGGAACGCGCGTTCCAACAACACCACCAAGATTGGCCCGACGACCATGTCTTCCTTGCTCGCCATGCCGAGAGCCATCGCGACGACCGCACCCGTTCGCCACGCCAAGGCCTGCGGCGACCCATTGGCGCGCAGCGTCGCGTAGAAGGTCACCAGCAAGAGGCCGCTGAACAACAACGTCGATCGCTGCGTCGCATAGACCACCGCATCGCTCGCGAGCGGATGCACGATCCACAACAACGCAATCGCCACCGCGATCCGAGTCGCCGTCGCCGGCTCGAAGCGGCCGCGCAGATTCGCCGCCAACAACGCGCGCCGCACCACCATCACCAGCAGGCAGCCGTTGGCGAGATGCAGCAGCAGGTTGCTGCGATGCGGCCCAAACGGCCCCTGGCCCGAAATGGCGAAGTCGCACGCCAGCGACCAACACGCGACCGGGCGATTGGCGAGCGGCTGGTGCACCGGTCCGAACGCCGCGTTCCACCAATCTCCCGCCAGCAGCGCCACGTTGTCGACGATCGCGGGATTGTCATCGAAGACGAACTCGTGGTTCCAGACGCCCCACCAGGCGACGACACCAGCCACCAGCACGATGGCGAACGGCCACGCGGCCGCGAGCCATTGGCCTTGCCGTGACGATGGATCCTGGTCGCCGCGAATCATCGGGGGACCATCCGCCATCGCCGCCCGCCCTGCAACCCCGCATTGACGCCGCCCCACCACACCGCTCCCATGCCGCCCCGATGACCTACCGCGATCTCGTTCCCGAAGAGGCCGACGCCGAACTGCGGAGCGACCCGACCTTGCGCATTCTCGACGTGCGCACAACGGCGGAACACCAGAGCCACCGCTTGCCGAACGCGACGTTGGTCCCCATCCAAGAGCTCGACCAGCGCCTGCAAGAGCTCGACAAGCACACCAACTGGCTAGTGCATTGCGAACACGGACGACGCAGCCTGTTCGCGTGCGAAATGATGGCGCAAGCGGGCTTCAAGAAGCTCAGCAACCTGCGCGGCGGCCTCGCCTACTGGGCTGGCTGCGGGCTGCCGCTGGAGACGACGAAGCTTCCCTGACGGGGCCGGCTCCGAGGCGCAGGCTCCGGCGGCTTGCGGCGCGCCCCTACTGCGGCCAGATCGCCGCCGCCGACCGGCACTGTTCAACAGTCGGCACCAACGCCAGGCGAATGAACTGCTCCTGGCCATCGCCGAAGAAACTGCCTGGAGCGACCACGATGCCGACCTCGCGACAGCGCTGTGCGTACGCCAAGCCATCGGTGCCCACCGGCACTTCGATCCAGAGATAGAGCCCGGCTTGGCTGCCGTGCACGCGCAACCCACGCGCCGCACAAAGCTCGAGCAGCACCCGACGCTTCTCGGCAAACACCGCCACCCGCTGCGCCACGTGGGCCTCCTCCGTCCAGGCCAACGTCGCCGCCGCCTGCACGAACTCTTGCGGGGCCGTTCCCATGCTGGCGCGGAAGCGACGGAACGTCGCGATCAACTGCGCATCGCCCGCCACGAACCCGGAGCGATAGCCGGTCATGCCCGAGCGCTTGCTGAGCGAGTGCACTGCCAGGCAACCCTGCTTGCCGAACTCCAGCAGGCTGCGCGGCCGCGGCCCTTCGTAGTGCAGGTCGACATAACACTCATCGCTGACCAGCACGAACCCGTATTCCTCGCGCACCTCCACCCAGCGGCGAAACAACGCATCCGGCAAACAGAAGCCCGTCGGGTTGTGCGGGTAGTTGAGGAACACCACCGACGCCCGCCGCAGCACCGCCTCTGGCAGCGCATCGGGGTCCATCGCGTAACCGTGCTTCACACTCAGCGGCACCGCATAGGTCCACGCCTCCGCGAACAACGCTCCAATTTCGTAGACCGGGTAGGCTGGCTCGCCATACAGCACCAGGTCTTTGTCACTTGGCACCTGCACGAAGGTCATCGGCAGATGGAACAAGCACTCCTTGCTGCCGAGCGTCGCCAACACTTCGTTTTCGGCGTCGACCTGCACCGCAAAGCGCCGCTGCATGTAGGCAGCCGCGGCCGCACGCAAGGCCTTGGTGCCGCCCGTCGGCGGATACTGGCTCACCTGAGTGATGCCATCGACCATCGCTTGGCGCAGGATCGCCGGCGTCGGCTCGCGCGGATCGCCGGTGCCAAAGTCGAACACCGCCACGCCGCGCTGGCTCAGCTCCTGCTTCCACACCGCGAGCTGCTCCATCGGGTAGGGCTGCAACTTGCGCAAGCGCTCGTTCACTTGCCGTCCTTCTTGCTGGCGGCATCTCTGCTGGCGGCATCTCTGCTGGCGGCATCGATCTTCGCCTGCATCTGCTCGCGAACGCGCAGCAGCAGCTTCTTGGTCGCCACGATGCCGTCGTCCTCACTGAGTTTGCTGCCTTCGTATTCGATGCCGATGAAGCCGCGCCAGCCGTGCTTTTGCACCACGATCTCGAGCATGCGGTCGTAGTCCGTTTTCGTCTCGTTGCCCTTGTCGTCGAAGTCGTGCGACTTGGCCGACACACCGCGGGCGAACGGCATCAACTCGTCGACGCCGAGGTAGCGGTCATACATCTCCTTGTCGCTGACCCGGAAGTTGCCGAAGTCCGGCAGCGCCCCGCAACGCGGATGGTCCGCCTTCTTCAACGTCTCGGCGAGCCACTTGCCATTGCTCGACAGGCCACCGTGGTTCTCGACGATGACGTTGATGCCATGCTTGTCGCCGTACTCACACAAGGCATGCAGGCCGTCAGCGGCAAGCTTCTGCTGCTCTTCGTAGCTGCCCTTGCTCTGCGCATTGACGCGAATCGAATGGCAGCCAAGCACCTTCGCCGCCTCGATCCACTGATGGTGGTTCTCGACCGCTTGCTTGCGCGCGGCCGCGTCCGCATCGCCGAGCGCGCCCTCGCCATCGCACATGATGAGCAGGCTCTGCACGCCTTCTCCTGCACAGCGCTTCTTCAGCTCGGCTGTGTATTTCTCGTCGCGCGCCTTGTCCTTCCAGAACGCGTTCACGTACTCGACTGCAGCGAGGCCGAAGGAACGCGTCTTCTTCGGGAAGTCGAGGTTGTCGAGTTCCTTCTTGAACAGCGCGTTGTGCAACGACCACTGCGCGAGGCTGATGTCGAACAGCGCAGCACGCGGCGCCACCATCGCGCGCAGCGGCGTGTTGCCAAAGCAGACGGCCCCGGTGAAGCCAGCGGTGGCAGCGAGAAACTGACGGCGACTCTGCAGAAATGGTGCTTTGGCCATCGCGGCATTGGAGGCATCACCACACCACGACGCAACCCTCGCCGGGCACAACCCAAGGCGCTATCCTGCGCGCCCTCGTCGGTCCGCAGTTCGCGGCCACGCGCCCGTTCCTCTCCCGTTCGCACCAGCAGATCTGTCATGGCGATCCGCGTCACCGAAGCCAAAAAGGGCATGGTCATCCGCTACGAAGGCGACCTGTACCTGATCACGAAGTACGACCACTTGACGCCGGGCAACCTGCGCGCGATCCACCACCTCAACTTGAAGAGTCTCAAGAACGGGCGGCAGAAGGAAGTGCGCATGAAGACGAGCGACCAACTCGACATCGTCTACTTGGACTCGCGCGAGTCGCAGTACCTGTTCAAGGACTCGCTCGGCTTCACGTTCATGGACAACGAGAACTTCGAGCAGTTCGTGTTGAGTGCTGAGGTGATCGGCGAAGCGATGCAATACATCACCGACAACAGCAACTGCACGGTGGTGTTCTGCGATGGCGAAGCACTCACGGTGCAGTTGCCACCGGCGGTCGTGCTGGAGATCACGCAGACCGAGGACGCCGTGCGTGGCGATACGGTCAGCGCCGTGCAGAAGGCCGCGACCTGCAGCACCGGACTCGTCATCAAGGTGCCGGCCCACATCAAGCAAGGCGAGATGGTGCGCGTCAGCACCGAGACCGGCGAGTTCATGGGCCGCGCGTAGCGGCTACCAGATCTCGCGCAGGTCGATCACGACACCTGGGAACGCGTGCGATTCGATGCGCTCGGTGCACTCTCCCACGGCTACGAACTTGCCCTGCTTCAGCACGTACACGGCGATGGTCTGCTGCTTGGGGTCGACCAGCCAATACTCGGCCACGCCGGCGCGTTCGTAGCCTCGCATTTTCACACCGCGATCGCGGCGCTGGGTTCGTGGCGACAGCACTTCGACGACCAGGTCCGGGGTGCCGGTGATCTTCTTCAGTCCGACGATCGCCGCGCGTGACGTGCGCACTGCCACAACGTCCGGCTGTACGATCAGTCCTGGCCCGAGCAGAACATCCGTCGGGGCGATACCGACGCGTCCACGCCCCTTGTTGCGGATCTTGGCGCGCAGCTCGCTGGCCAACCCCAAGGCAACTTCCTGATGATAGAAGTCAGGCGCGGGAGTCACGTAGTGCCTCCCGTCGATGATCTCGTGGCGCTTGCCGTCTTCGGGAATGCGGCAGTACTCGGCGTAGGTCCAGCCTCGGTTGGGCAAACGCGTGCTCACGGCGACGGTGATCATCTCGCATTGCAGCATACACAGCTCCTTCGAACGTGCACCGATCCCCATGACCGTGCTCGCGCCCAATGCAATGTGTCCACCAACCGCTTCGCGGTGGCACTTCGCCGCGAAATGTTCCGCGCCCAAGCCGTCGGCGACCGGTTGGTTCGCTGTTTAGCCCAGCAACCGCCGCAGCACTTCAGCCCGGCCAAGCCCCTGCTCGCGGCACAACCGTCGCACTTCGTCATCTTCGGGGCGCGCGGTGATGTTGCCGCTCGGCAAGCGCGCAACCTTGAAGACGACCGCGCCAAGACTCGTCGTGCGCGTCTCGGTCCATCGTTCAAGCACACTGCGTTGCACACGATGCCGACGCACACCGAGCGTCGAAGACTCTTCCAGCAGGAACGTTTCCAGCGCCGCCACGCGCGCATCGTCCGCCAGCACCGTCAGCAACACTCCGGGCCGCCCCTTCTTCATCGTGATCGCACTGGCAAACGCATCGGTAGCGCCGCGCCCCAACAGTTCCTCCAGCAACCAGCCGATCTGCTCGCCAGTTGCCGTATCGAGTTGGCACTGCAACTCCACCAACTCCATCGCCGACGTCGCCGCGGCGGCCGTGCCGATGGTGAGCCGCAGCAAGTTCGGAACGTCGGCGTCGTCGCGCGTGCCAGCGCCATAGCCGATCGCTTCGGCAGTGAACGTCAGCGGCGTGTCGAAGTGATCGACCAACTCGCGCAGCAGTGCAGCCCCGGTCGGCGTCGTGCGTTCGCCACGCAGGTTGCCAACCCGCACCGGAATGCCCTTCAGCAGGGCTGCCGTGGCCGGGGCTGGCACCGGCAAGATGCCGTGCTCGGCCTTCACCGTGCCCGAGCCGACCGCGAGGCCATTGCAGTAGATGCGCTCGACGCCGAGCAGATGCGTGCCAAGGCATGCACACACCACATCGACGATGGTGTCTTCGGCGCCGACTTCGTGAAAGTGCACTTCCGCCAGCGAACAGCCGTGGGCGGCGGCTTCGACTTCGCCAATGGCGCGATAGACCTGCAGGCAGTCGGCCTTGACGGCCAAAGGCAAATCCGCGCGCTGCACGATGCGCTCGATGTCCGCCAAGCGGCGATGCAGGTGCGGCGGCGTCGGCGTCACGACCAGCGGCGACGGCGCGGCCAGCGGCGTGAAGGCGACACTGGGGTCGAAGCGGCCGACATCGACGACGAAGTGGGTGCCAGCCAGACCGGCGCGCTGCACCTTGCTGGCGCGGATGGCGACGCCAGGCAGCGCCAACGACCGCACCGCCGCGGCCAACGGCGCCATCGGCACGCCCGCATCAAGCAGCGCCCCCACCCACATGTCGCCAGCGACTCCAGACCAAGCATCGAGAACGGCAATGCGCATGAGAACGAGGAACGGCCTTTGCCTAGTAGTGGGAAAGCGGAGCGCAGCGGCGTGTCTGCGGCGCAACCATTCGGACGCGCAGCGCGCCATACTACGCTCCATCTCCTGATCTTGTGAACGCACGACCCCGCAGCACCGAGGCCACGGCTCCACCGCGCCAACGAGCGCATGGTGCGGTTCGCCGAGCCTTGTCGCTCGCGGGCAGAGCGTTCTTGCTGCTGTTGCTGTGCGGATTCGCCCAAGGCCAGGACCACATCACGCGGCTCGTGCTGGCCGACACCGCCCCATTGCTACAGCACGCCGACCCACAAATCCGTGGCGAAGCTGCGTTGGTGATCGCCCGCTATGCCGATGCCACCCAGCAAGCGCTGTTGCTGGCGATGGCGAACAGCGACGACGTCGCCAGTCGGCATCGGGCCCGCATTGCGCTCGGTCTCTTGGGCACCCCGGCGGCAGTGCAGTTGCTCGGCGATTGCTTGGACGACACCGGCACCCGCGGGGAAGACGACGGCACCGCCGCCGCGTTTGGTCTTGGGCTGTGCCCGACGGCAACCGCCACGACCCCGACGACGCGCCTGCTCGCGGCGATTGCGCAAGGCAGTTGGAAGCGTCAACGCGACACGCTGCTGGCCCTCTTGCTCGCGATGTCGCTAGCGCCAGAACGCACCGAAACGGTGGCGCTGCGCCGCCTGTTCGACGACGAGTCCAATCGCGACCCGCAAGTGCGCGGCCAACTGCTGCAGTTGTTGCTGACCAACGATCGCACCCTGGACAACAAGACGCTGCGCAAGCTGCTCGAACGCGGCAGCGAGGCCGAGCGGGCCGTGCTATTGCGCTGGCTTGCCGACGAAGCACCCGCCATGGATGCGGCGTGGCTGGCCCTGCTGGAGCCGCTGGCCAGATCCGCCGAACGAGGAGAGACGCGCGCGCTTGCGCTTGGCGTGCTGACGAACGCCCGGCACTTGCCCAGTCTGGAGCTGGCGGAACGGGCGCTGCGGCACGGCACCGCAATCGAATGCGAAGTGGCGCTGCGGGCCATGCTGTTGATCGGCGGCGCCCGCCTGCTGCGCGCCACCACACCTCTCGTGCTGAGTGAAAGCGACCCCGCCCGCAAGGCGGCGATGTTGGCCAGCTTCGCTGCCCCGCTGCCGGACGAGCTCAAAGACCACTGTTCGAAGCTGGCGGCGGATGCGCGCGAACCCTGGAGTCTGCGCAGTGAAGCGGCGCTCGCGCTGGCGCGCGGCGACGGTCCGCGCGCCGCGCCGTTGCTACGCAGTGTGTTCGCGACCACACCGCAGACGACCGACCTGATGCGCTTGGCGCGCGCCCTGCGACAGCCCGGGGCCGAACCCATTTCGATTGCGCGCTTGCTCGATGACAGCGACCTGCGCTTGCACCCAGCGCACTGGATCGCCTTGCTGCAAGCGGAGCATCCCGAGGCGCAACGTCAGGTGCTGGCGAACCTGCGCCTGGATCGCGCCAGCCCAGCGACCCTGCTCACCACGTTGCGGGTGTGGCGCTATGCGCGGGTGCTCAGTGTGCCGACGGCTCGATGCGAAGCCGTGCCGCCCATGCTGCAGATGCTGCTCGCCTGCCCGTGATGACGGTTCACGGCGCCGAGCCAAACGCCGCGCGCGCTTGTTCCAGCGCCGTCGCCATCGCCGCCGCGAAGGCCTCAGGCGAACGGTCCGCTGACGGGGCATAGACGTCGATGGTGCGGGCGGCGACCGCCGCAACCCCTTGCACAACGAAGCGAACATGCGCCCGCGGTGCCGCGGTGACGTCCAGTTCGAAGGCTT